>NC_013741.1:312124-624248 GCF_000025285.1 Archaeoglobus profundus DSM 5631 | reverse complement strand
CCTTCACCCATTTTCTCTCCCAGCATCGTAACAATATTCTTTCTGACAAATCTGTTAAGCGAGTACAAGGACAAGCCCAGAAAGGTAAAAGCGGCACCTAAATATTCCGTCTGCTTTAATTCAATCAACTTTTCATTAGAAAGAGTCTTAAGAACCTTTTCCGCTTTGTGTTCTTCAACTCCAGAATCTCTTGCAATTATCTCAATTGGAACATATTTGTAGTCCCACATGTTCTCGAATATCCCGTCCATAACCCTCCAAGCCAGACCCCTCAGTTTTCTAAATCTCTCTGCGAGCATCTGTGATCAAAAACTGAAAAGACTTATAAATCTTTTAAAGACCTTCGAGCCATGAAAAAGAACTATTGGTACATACCATTCTTGGCTCTCGCTATCATAATAAGCTTGTATATAAGAATAGTCAACCCATGGAACAGCATCTTTACTTGGACTGTAAGATTGGGAGGTAACGACCCTTGGTACTATTACAGATTGATAGAAAACTGCATCCATAACTTTCCCAACAGGATATGGTTCGATCCCTTCACAAACTATCCTTACGGTACCTATACTCATTTTGGGCCCTTCTTAGTTTATCTTGGCTCTATAATTGCAATCGCAACCGGTCACACTCAAGGGGAAGCACTTAGAAGTGTTCTGGCGTTTGTACCAGTTCTAGCGGGAGCTTTAGCAGTTTTGCCAATGTATCTTTTTGCAAGCCAGACTTTCAATAAAAGAGTTGGAGTAATTTCAGCCCTTCTTATAGCAATGATTCCCGGCCAGTACCTCCAGAGATCGATACTCGGTTTCAACGATCATCACTGTTGGGAAACATTTTGGATGATAACAACCTTGGCTCTCTACACTTACGCTTTAAATGTTTGGAGAAGTACAGAATACCCGTTAAAGGATAGGAAGGCTATAGTTTCAGCAATTTTAGCTGGAATAGCTTATGGAATGTATCTAGACACTTGGGCACCAAGCTTTGTCTTTGCGATGTTTCTAACGACCTTTGTTGCAGTTTCTTTAATTCTTGAAAGGTTCTTCGAAACTAAGGGCTTAATAGAAGTCACAGCAATAACTATTGGCGTATCTTCCCTACTTTACCTTCCATTCGCTTTCAAGACTCCTACCTTCAGTACAACTTATTATACACCATTCCAACTATTAATTCTCTTGGGCTGTTTAGCTTTGCTAATTCTTTTCAAGCTTGTAGAGAGGCTTAAGCCGTTCTACACAAGAATCGGAGTTAGAGAGCATCTGGCTTACCCGATAACCTTCTTAAGCTTGACGATTCTTTCAATAGCTCTGCTGGGCATTTTAGCTCCTCAAGTTTTAAACATGATAATCGGTATCACTGGTGTTATTCAGCCGAAGGGCGGTGCTTTAACGATTGCTGAAGTACAACCATTTTTCTTCATGGGGGGAACTTTCAGCTTGGCTCCAGCGTGGATTCATTTTGGAATGTCTTTCTTCTTTGGATTTCTTGGTTTTCTATACCTTTGCTACTTGCTTTACAGAAAGAGGGAACCCAAGTATTTGCTGACGCTCCTCTGGTGTATAGTTATGTTTATAGCTCTGTGGGGGCAGAACAGATTTGCATACTACTTTGCTCTTGTTTGTGCTGTAACATCGGGTCTAATCTTGGACTTTTTGCTCGAAAAATTGAGATTTTACGATTACATTGTTCAAGCCTTAGAGAATAAAATTAAGGATGTCAGCGTTACGAGAGTTGTCTTATCCGTGTTGCTGATAGTGCTACTGTTCTATCCAACTTTTGCATTAGCGAACGAGCAGAGTAGATACGTTGGAGGTCCTAATAAAGAGTGGTGGGATGCTTTGACTTGGCTTAAGAACAATACGCCAGATGGCAACTACGATGCATACTATTATCAGCTTTACGAGCCTTCTCCAGACTTGAAAAAGCCATACCCCTATCCTTTCGAAACTTATGGTATCATGAGTTGGTGGGACTACGGTCACTGGATTGAAGCCATAGCTCATAGGATGCCCAACGCCAATCCATTCCAGCAGGGTATCGGGAACAAATACAAAGAAGTTCCGGGAGCATCGTGGTTCTTTACGGCCTTCACTGAGAACGAAAGCAAGTACATCGCCGAAAAGTTGAACGTGAAGTATGTAATAAGTGATGTTGAGATGTTAACCGGTAAATATTACGCAATGGCGGTTTGGGCTGAAGGTAGCTTAGAGAATGCAAGTAAAATCTACTATGAAGGGCCGTGGCTTGTTTACGTTACTCCGTACGGCATGGGATTGGCTCCGACGATCTACGAAGTTCCTCCGAATGCCAAAGTTGTCGGTCCAATAAATATTCCAAGTGAAAAGTGGTATGAAACTACCGAAGCTAAGTTGCACCTCTTGGACTGCTCCGGTCTGTCGCATTATAGGTTGATATACGAATCCCAGCCAGTTTCACAGCTGAGCTGGATGGGATTTCAGGAAACAATCTACAAGCAAATATTCAACCAGAAGTATGCTGATAAATTTGGCCTAAAACCCGTTAATGTCACTACAAGCGGATACGTGAAAATCTTTGAGAGAGTTAAGGGTGCCAAGATATACGGAAAGGCAAATGCGGACACTGTTACGGTTGAAGTAAAGGTTAAAACAAATCAGGGTAGGATTTTTACTTACTCAAATGCAGCAAAAGTCGTGAACGGAACTTATGAAATAGTGGTTCCATACGCCCAAGATACGAGCTATCCAGTCAAAGCCATAACGCCCTACACGATAAAGGCTGGAAACGTTACAAAAACTTTCAGCTTGAACGATGAAGATGTTAAGACCGGTAAAGAAATTAGAATCGATTTGATTTAATCTTTTAAAATCCTTTGATATAGCTAAATCTGGGCTAAAAGCTCATCGCAGGCTTTTACTATCTTTTCGTTAGCTTCTTTAATCGCTTCAAGCGGGTTCTTACTTTTTGTCTTGACCACAAGCTCCGCCCTGTCTTGAAGTGGGTGGGGGATGTAATACCTCGCAATCTCTACATCCTCATCCTCAAGGAGGTAGTGCTGGAGCAAATTCAGGTAAGTGTGATCCTCACCCCTAATTTCAAGCTTGACGTAATTCCCGTCCATTTCAACGACCTTAACTTCCATAAAGGCAAATCGATCGTAGCTATTTAAATGTAGCGTTCCATCCTGTAAACCTCCACCGCTATCATCCTGTAGGGCTTTTCGTGGAATGAGTAAGTCCTTTTCAACGGAATTTTTAATTTGAATAGGTGTGTTACTTCAAAACCCTTTTCTTTGCAGATCTTTCTGATGAATTTCTCGCTTCCAGCGGAATGAATTGTCCAAATGACGTTTGCAATCTCCATCGCTTTGAAGAGGAAGGGTCTGTCTGCATGCCTTTTCTGAATTCCAAATGGCGGGTTCATTATTACAGTTACGTTTCTAGGCGGAACTTTTAGATAGACCTTTTCAACACTACAAAGCACAAAATCAGCTTCAACTTCCATAGCTCTTGCATTTTCCCTCGCAATTCTCAAAGCTTCTCTATCTATATCAAACCCTACAGCCTCAGCACCTAGGAGCGATGAAGCTATGGAAAGAATACCAGTTCCACACCCCAAATCAACAACTAAGTTATCCAAATCACTTATGAGCTTGGCATTAACAACAATCTCGCTCGCCAAGGCTGGTGGTGTGACGTACTGCTCTAGTTCGATCTTTGGATTTTCAAAACCTTTCAGTTTCTCAAGTGCAATTTCGATAGACTTTTTCATAGCTTAAGGGCTAAAGTCGTGAGAGCTTGGTGTATATATGCACTTAGGCTCCTGCATTAGGTAATCTCCGAAAACTGCGTAAGCTCTTGCTCTACTTCCACCGCAGATGTGCTTGAACTGGCATCTTCCACACTTACCCTTCAACCTCTCTGGATCCTTCAAATCCTGAAATATCTTGCTTTCATTGTAAATCTCTCTTAGGCTCTGCTCTCTAATGTTTCCAGCCTTCAAGGGCAGGAAACCACTTGGATAGACATCACCGACATGGCTAATGAAAAGCATACCTCTCCCGTCTGTTATTCCCGGAATTCTTCTTAAAGCCATACTCCTACCGTAGGCTCCAGCTACGATTTCCTTGCTATTTCCTTTAAATCCTTCTAGGCTTTTCGCAAGCTCGTAGTACGTTTTGCCGTGAGGAATATCGTATATACCTCTATCTCTCATGAACTCAATTCTTCTAAGATGACATCCGGCAGAGCTTTTTACGTTTAAGGGAGTTTTCCTACTTACATCGTATAGCCAGCACATAATGTCCTCAAATTCCCTTGCCGAAGGCATGAGCTCTGGTTTGGCTCGACCGGTTGGTACAACGAAAAACACGTCCCACATGTCAACTCCCTTTTCCAAACAGAGTTTCATTATGTTGGGTAAATCGAAGATGTTGTAACTCGTCACGGTCGTATTTATCTGAGTCGAAAGCCCAATCTCCTTCGCCATATCCAAAATTTTCATGCTCATCTCGAATGTTCCAGTTCTACCCCTAAAGTGGTCGTGAATCTCTGGATTACTTCCGTCAATGCTTACGGCGATCCTCGCAATACCCAAGTCGTGCATTTTTTTCAGCTTATCCTCAGTAGCAAGCTTAGTCCCGCTGAAAGCTATTGCAATTCTCATTCCATCAGCGTATTCGAGGATATCAAAGAGGTCTTTCCTCATCAGAGGATCGCCACCGGTTATAATTAGTAGAGGATTCCACTTCTTCAACTGATCTATCAGATCATAGCACTCCTCAAGATTAAGCTCGTTAGGGTGTGGCTTTGTCTGAGCCTTTGCTCTACAGTGCTTACAGGCTAAAAGGCAAGCTCTCGTTACTTCCCAAAACACTATGAAGGGTTTACTTTTATAGTCCACAACAGCCCATACACATGAGGTTTAAAAAGTTAAGCAAATGCAAAACGGAACAAGCAGATTAATATATTGAGAAAGTTCGACTATCAGTATGGCTATACCAACAGGTATTCGTGTTCTTGACAGTAGATTGGATGGAGGAATACCCGAAGGTAGCCTTGTCTGTGTTTATGCTAACCCCTTGAGTATGCCAGAAGCTTTCCTGTACAGTTTTGCTTCTGTCAAGAAGACGTACTACATCAACACTTCCCGTCCGTCTGAGCACGTAAGGAGCAGTATGATTTCAATGGGTTTTAACCCAAAAGTCGAGTTCATAGACGTGTTCAAAGAATACTATCTCGGTGAGAATGGACAGTTTGTCATAGAGGACACGTACAGAGATACGAGAATATTCGATTTTGTTGGAGAGGTGTTGGGGAAAATATCGGATAATGATTGTACGATCATAGTAGATAACTTCTCATTCTTTTTAAATTTGAGAGTGAGCAAGGGTCTGAAGGAATGGCTATTAATGAAATTATACAACTTGTCTAAACAGCTGAGAAACGCCGTGTATATATATGTCATAAAAAATGTGCACTCTCCGGATATAGCTAGCCTAGTTATAGATGTTTCTGATGTTGTTTTTGATCTTGATGTTGAGAAGATAGGCGACAAGATCTATAGAAGATTGGCCATACCAAAGATAAGGGGCAGAACACCGTTCATTGATACGTTTAGATACTATGTCGGTATTGAGGGAGTTGTCATAGATACATCAAGAGATATAGCTTAAATAGGGGACTTTACAATACTCATAGTGTGTATGAGGAGAGAGCTTTAAGGGTAATCGACAGAGCTAAAAGAGTACACAAAATTTTGAAATTCGATAAAGAGCTAGTGTCATACGTACCTGAAGAAGGTTGGAGAGTTGTTGAGGAATATTGGCTTATGGAACCATTCAGCAAAGTGTATATCATATACAACGATGATTTGAGCGACTACAAGTACGTGGTTGCGGAGCCAGAACTAAACGATTTCGAACTTGAGTTGCTAAAGTGGCTAAAGGATGAATTAATAAGCTACTTAGAGAGCTTTGAAGGTAAGGGTGAAAAGGAAGAGATTGTCAAATCTGCTGTCGATAAGTTGTTAAAGGACTTGAACGTTAAGCTGGAAGAAGAATCATATTTTAAGATCTTGTATTATATCATCAGGGATTTTGTCTACTACGGTAAGCTGACTCCTCTCATGTTTGACAGAAAGCTTGAGGATATATCTTGCAATGGATACAATAAGCCTGTCTTTGTCTTCCATAGGGATTATACAAACCTCGAAACCAATTTAGAATTTCATCAAGATGAGCTCGACGCACTAGTCATAAGATTGGCTCAGATCAGTGGTAAGCATATAAGCTTAGCAGAACCTATGGTTGACGCTGCCCTTCCGGATGGCTCAAGAATTCAGATGACTCTTGGTAGGGAAGTATCTGATCACGGTTCCACCTTTACGATTAGGAAGTTTAGAGATGAGCCGTTGACACCTGTAGATTTGATAGCTTGGAAGACATTTTCATCAGAGCAGATGGCTTATCTCTGGCTCTGTATAGAGAATAGGAAAAACTTAATATTTGCCGGTGGAACTGCAAGCGGTAAGACTACATCTATGAATGCCGTTTCTCTTTTCATACCGAGAAAGTCGAAGATCGTGACGATAGAGGATACGAGAGAAGTTATGTTACCTCACGAGAACTGGATCCCCCTTGTTACGCGAGAGGCTTTTGGTGAGAGGGGTAAGATAGAGATGTACGACTTGCTCAGAGCAGCTTTGAGGCAGAGACCCGAATACATTATAGTTGGAGAAGTCAGAGGTAGAGAAGCTTTGACACTCTTTCAGGCAATGGCAACAGGACACACGACATATTCCACACTTCATGCAGATAGTGTTAGCGGTGCGATACACCGTCTCGAAAGTCCACCTATTGAAGTCCCCCGTCCCATGCTTGAAGCTCTAAACATAATAAGCGTTCAATCTCAGGTGTATATAGAAGGAAAAAGGGTTAGGAGGAATGTAGAGATTGCAGAGATTGTTCATCTCGATCCTCATACAAAGATGCTGAGAACATCCACGATTTTTCAGTGGGATAGCGTTAAAGATAGACATGTACTTGTCGGAAGTTCGAAGGTGCTTGAAGATATAAGAATGCACAGGGGCTGGAGCCGTTCAGAACTTGAGGAGGAGCTTGAAAGAAGGAAAGCCATACTAGAGTTTATGGTTGAACACAACATAAGGGACTTTAGAAGTGTAAGCGACATAATACACACCTACCAAACAAATCCAGAAAAAGTCCTCAGAAAGGTGTCGTGAATGATGAAATTTCTAACAACGTTGGGTCTTAGAGTATTTGGAAAGAAAATTCAAAAGGAAATTCAGAAGTATCACGAAGTAGGGGTAAATCTAAAGAAAGCAATGATTCCAATTCCTCTCGAACTGTACATCGCAACAGCCAAAATTTCCGCTGTGCTTGTTGGCATAATCGGCTTGATAATTGGTATAATCGTTTCAAGATTCGTATATGTTCCTCAGTTTCCATTTTACATACCAGAACCCATTTACAGTTTCTGGATGAGTTACAGATCAACTGTCTTTTCGATTTTAATGGCTCTAGCCTTATCCTTTGCAGCATATGAGTTGACTTTCTCAGCATTTAAGATATATCCGTCGATAGTTGTCGGAGATAGGAAGAGCAAGATAGACCGTATGTTACATCACGCTGTGGCATTTATGCATGCGTTAAGCATAGGAGGCACGGACATCTACAGAATATTCAAGACGTTAGCCGAGCATCAAGATGTGTACGGAGAGGTCTCAAGGGAAGTATCTAGGATTGTTAAAGATGTTGAGTACGGTGGAATGGATTTAAGATCGGCTTTGACCAATGCAGTTGAACTCAGCCCATCGGAGAATTATAAGGAATTCCTTCACGGCTTAATTACCGTAATAGATAGTGGTGGTGATATTAGGAGCTATCTCGAAGAGAGGGTAGAATACTTCTTTGAGAAGGCTAGACAAAGTCAGAAGGCTTTTCTGGAACTTTTGGGAATGATGGCTGAAAGCTATGTAACTGCACTTGTCGCGGCACCACTCTTTTTGATGATAATAGAGATCGTTATGTTGCTCATGGGTGAAGGCAATGAGTACGTTTTGTATGCAGTCATATACCTCTTTATCCCGATTGGTTCAGCGCTGTTTGCTGGAATTGTCAAGATGATGTCTCCTACAGACACCATAGAAGCGCCAGAAATAAAAGAGGGTGATAAGGAGTTCAAGATCTTGAAAAAGAATATTAAAATGTATGAAATTAAGAAGGTACTAAGAAATCCAATCCAAGTACTCAAAATAAAGCCATACTACGTATTCGTGCTTTCTATTCCGTTAGGCATATTGTTTGCAATCTACGGATTGAGCGTTGTAGGTTTTTATCCAAGTATAGGTTGGTTCTTTTCTTTTGACGATTATCTCTTCGTTTCAATAATTTTAACTCTTTTACCTTTTGTTATACTCCACGAAATTAGGGTTAGAAGTGTTGGAAGATACTTAAGGTACATTCCGATATTCTTCAACAGGTTAGCAACGATAAACGAGAGTGGAGTACCTATTTACAGAGCAATATCTATCTTAGCAAAAACTGACACCAGCCCGCTTAGAGACGAAATTAGGAAGATCAAGACTGACATAGATTGGGGATTAGACTTGAGTAGAGCTTTTGTAAGATTTGCAAACAGGATAAGGGTGTTTGATGTGACGAGAGTTGTAACAATGCTAAACGAGGCTATGAAGACTACAGGGAACTTAACAGAGGTGCTGGTTATCTCAGCAAAGGAGGCTAGCAGGAGTGAACTAATTAAAAGGGAAAGGTACTACAGCATGATGACGTACACTATTATAATTTATGTTGCATTCTTTGTATTTATAGGGATAACATATATTATTTCATCCATGTTTCTTACAGCATTCACCACAGGCACCACAACACCAGTAGTCCAGCTAAACTTGAACGTTGACTTCTACAAGAATTTACTCATGCACGGTGCGATTTTTCAGGGGCTCTTCGGTGGACTCGTTGCCGGCATCATGGGCGAGGGCAGTGTGTCATCTGGCTTAAAGCACTCAATCGTTATGCTGTTGATAGCGTATATAGTCTTCACCACTCAATTCTGACCCTATGCTCAGCTATGTATAGGAACTTTATACAGTTTACAAATTCACCTTCAATATATATCCACGAATTATCCATATCGCAGCCCTTATATTTCACGTCTGTGGGCTTCTTTATGATTATCCTGCTGTTCGAGAATAAAGAGATGTAGTGAGAAAAAACTTCGTTCAAGCTTTTCCTAGTACCCTTAACGACATCACCACCCCACGTTATACTTGGATCTGCGAATTCACCTTCTAGATCGTACACAACAACACCCCCAAGCTGATCAGTATATACCATTGTTATGCTATCGTCCAAGATGTTCAGATCTAGGCTTGAATCTTTCCAAGGTATAGGATCTTCAGATCTCCAAGTTTCGTAAAATCCCTCAACCTTATCAATAAAAGCAATCACAAGGTATGACTCATTAGAACCACCGCCAGTCTTCTTCAACTGTATTACAAGTTCATAACGATTTGCATCAATAACTATCGGCAAATCTAAGTCCTGATGTAATCCCATCAAGTGCATTATAAAGCTGGAGATGTTGCCTGAGAGCCCAGCGGATAAACCTCCTTCAAACATCTTTAGTGAGATGGGTATTCCAGAAAGGTCTGGAGGTAGTGTAAATTTGACCGTTCTGTTAACATCATCTACGGTAACGTCTATTCCTTCATATTCGAGAAACTTGGCCCAAGCTTTGTAGCAGTCACTTCTAAGCTCGAAGTTAAAGCTACCGTTAACAGGATTTTTCAGTGAATCAGGAAATACTTTATGCAGACTTTTATTGACTTTCAAAGATATTTTAGTTCTACCACTTATTGAAAAGTCGTTCGTTATCTTAACTATCGACAGCGATAGTGTACTTCCTTTGTAATGAAGTTCGGGTGGAATTATCACTCTATCTTCCTCAAAAACACCACCACATTCGTATACTAGTCCATCAATCGTGATTCTACCAAATGTATCGTTGTAAATGATAGCTTTTGTACCATCTTCGAACATTAAGTATATTTCCAGCCAGTTGCCATCATCTTCTACAGTTATACTCTCATCGTTCAAATTTACCGTCACAGTACCTCCACTATCAATCGCATGCTTGATAAGCGAGAGCTTTGCCACATCCAACTCTTTAACATTTCTCTCCATAATTGAGAGAGATGAAGGGTACATTGTTGCGTACAGATAGACTACAAGGGTAGCAAGTGTTAGGACTCCTAGTACCCATCCCAAATTCTCTGTCGGAATATTATCACCCCAAGGTACACCCAATTCTTACTATTATTATGTCTGTTGCATTTGGAAATTTTACGGTTATGTTGCCGTCAGTAATATCGGTGTCAAAGCCTTTGGATTTGAAGTAATCTAGCCAAACATTGCCTCTAGAAGAGTTTATGGTTATAGCTGTAGCATTCCGATAGTACTTCCTACCAACCTCCTCCAGCGCCACAATAACGTTACCCCTTCCTCCAACAGAGCCTTCACCTTCTATCAAAGGTAGTACAATCAAGCAAGAGCTATTGCAAAGTATTATTGGCTCTTCAAAAATTCGGGAATTCAGGAGCAACGCACCGTTTTCTAAAGAAACTTCAAACGTGTCTGAGCGATACGTTAGAGAGTATACTGAATATGTTGTACCATTCACACTAACAAAACCCGTTCTCTCAAAACTGTAGTATCCTCCAAACGACTTAACAACAACTTCTGACAGAGGACATCCTCTGACTATCTTCAGGAGTGAAAACCTCAAAAGCTTAAAGTAATGCAAAACCGTATCTTCCTGACTTATCTCGACTGCCTTGGTAACAGATGGTTTCAGGCTTGTATACACAACCGCTACAGCAATTGTTAAAGTTACGAGTAACATGATCATACCTACTTGAATTGAAACACCGAGCCTATTCATTTTCAACCCTCACGTATCCATTCTCTACAATTAAGTATGCTTTTGTGCTATACGCAGAAGATTCAATGATGTTAACTCCGGAAACTTTTACACTTACGTTTACAATATCGTTTTCAATTCTGACTGAATTATCGCTCAAAGTTATGAAGTATCCTTTACCACCAATATTTTCAGGTATTTCGAGCCTTTTTTTCGCATACTGCAGGTTTGATAAAGATTCAATCTCAAAAACAACTTTGGACGCTACCATGTATGCCTCATCATAAGATTTAACACCCTTAATACTTTGTACATTACTTTGAAAGCTTAGAATAACTGCCAATGTGAAGATTGAGAGTATTGAGAGGAGCATGAGAACTTCAAAAGCTGTAGAAATACCCTTCACTTTATCACCTCCGAAGTGCTGCTTACGTTAACTACCGTACGAGCTTCAAGTCCTTCATCATTATATATAATTAGTACCGTGATGTTTGCGTTTGCCACAACCCTTTCAGACTCGTTGTAGGCGACTACGTCAATTCTGTCTATATCCACGTTGACATATCTTCCCTCAATTCCATAGTACATCTTTGTGGCGTTGGCTACATCTTGCAGGATTTGACTGACATTTGAGGATATGTAATAAGCTAGAGTCTCGTTAGTCACATTTAGCGCTGCTATCGACCGAGTTACATTTTCAAGAGAATCCTCAAATGATTTTCTTACGAGATTCTCGACATCCAATACGATGTACTTTCCTGAAATGTCTATTGGTATGCTCATCGTCTGAATATACTCATTCAAAATCATAGTCAGCGTAATACATCCGAAAAGCATGATTATTCCGCTCAGTAACATCAGCTGACCCTTTAAACCCTCCATACAACCACCTTTACATAGAGAACGTTGTATAGGTGGGAATCAAAGTCGTCTGGTACTAGAGATTTTATCGATCCGCTATCCCAGTCGTAGATAACAACTATCTTAGATAACGCTATCGCATTTGGTGGTGGAGCACCATCGTATATGAACTTTAACTCTCTAAGGCTTCCGTTTGAAGAGTATGTTACGTAGATGTTGTAGGCAAAGCGCTTGTCGTCAAGAAGTCTCTTCAGATAGTATTTAAGCTCGGTAGAGCAGTTAAAGGATTCGTTGAAATCGTCTGCAGACGCTCCTCCGTAAACAACTTTGCCGTTCCAGCACAGGATAGATTCTTTTAGAGTTTTGTTCTCAAGAAAATTGAAAACATCACGCACATAAATCTCGTCCGTAGTGTGTACCTTCTGCAGATTCGTCAAAGGAAAAGATATGATTAGGTAGTAGAGAGTAATGAGTACTATAAAAGCCGTAAGAATCGCTTCAAGCGTGAACGTTTGTCCCTTCACCAAACCCTCACCTCTAAGATGTAAACGTTTGAAGAGTTAAAGACTAGCCTTTCGCAGTAACCAACGTCACTGCTCGGAAATTCTTCACCAATACACCCCACCAAATTACCAGACAAGTCCCTTACGGTTAAGTTAACATCATACGAATTTACAACCTCATAAAACACATTTGGATTTGTGAGAATTGTCTCTAACTTGGTTTCGTTGATCGAGTTGGGTTCACAGCCTTCGTGAAGATAGTTTACTATGACTTCGGAAACAGCGCATGCCATGTACGCTTTATCACTGTAACTAAGACTTGAAACATTCAGTGAGTAAAAGTATACGAAGACTATGCACATTATGAAGAAGCTTAGAGCAACTAGATAATCGAGCTCGAACTGCCCACTTCTATTGCTTATCATTTGCCAATGTTACGATTCTCCGTAATTAAAGTTAATGATTAAGTCTTGGTAATATAGAAAACTAAAATTTAAAGTATCAGATCCTTTACATCCCAGAGTAGTTTTGGATGCTTTTTGAAAATCTCTAATACTATCGCTCTAACGCTTAACTCCTTTATGTTTTTCGGAATGCTGTGAGCGATTTTGTTCAGAGTCTCGTCATCCATTTTTATCAACTTCTGCTGCAACTTCCTCTTTTTAGCCAACTCCTTACCGAAATCTTCCTTCCAGAGCTTGTCATATCTTTTCAAGAACTTAGCACTGAAATCGTTCTTTTTAACAGCCTCAGCAGCCACCTTACCAGCGTAGTATCCAGCTTTCATTGCATTTGCAATTCCTCCACCCGTGATTGGATCGGCATGTCTTGCCGCATCTCCCACCAACATGACGTTATCTGCAACAGCCGTTTTTATCTCTCCACAAACTGGAACAGCGCCGGCGACGAGCTCAACAATTCTTCCATCTGGAAACTTCTTCTGAACAAAATCGTCCAAATACTCTTTAGGAGTTTTTTTAGCTATCGAAGGCATTACACCTATTCCCACGTTAGCTCCAACCCTCTTTGGGAAAAGCCAGATGTATCCTCCCGGTGCTATGGACTTTCCAAGCCAGAAGTAGCAGTAATCCGGATCGAAATCTATGTTCGTCATGAGGTACTGAACACAGCTTTCTATACCGTCTGGCTTTAGCGTTGTATCTATTCCGAAGAATTTGGCCACTCTACTCTCAACTCCATCCGCTCCTATTACGAGCTTCGTTTCAACCTCCCACTCTTCACCCATTCTCCTTAGCTTAACTTTAACTATCCCATCTTTTCTCTCGAAGTCGTAGGCTGTAGTTTTAACCAAAACTTCCGCTCCAGCCTGAGAAGCTAACGTGGCAAGATACCTGTCGAAGACTTTTCTCTCCAAAACGTATCCCACTTCATTTCCAGCTTTCTCCTCACTCAAAGTTATTTCAGTTCCGTCCGGTGCGAAAATCTTAGCTCCTACGACTTCTCTTGATATGAAGAACTTTTTAGGCTCCACAAACCTTTCCAAAGCATCTCTACTTATTCCTTCGGCACATCTAACCGGAACACCTATTTCTTGTCTCTTTTCAACCAAAAGAACGTTCAAGCCATTTTCTGCACAAGTTTTTGCAGCGATACTACCTCCGGGGCCAGCTCCGACAACAACTACGTCGTACATTTGATCACCTCTAAAGCGCCCATAGGACAAACTTTAACGCAAATTCCACATCCTGTGCATTTATCCTCGTAAATCTGCAAGAATGTCTCGATCAGCTCGTTTGCATTGAACTTACAGACAGAAACACAAGCACCGCAATAGGCACATTTGAACCTGTTTACCGTGACTACTTTTTTGGGCATGGCTAAATGTGGGTGGTCTGAAATTTTTAATCCTTTCTTTCTATTCTGCATCCCACACAGTGCAATATGTTGAGGTATGTGATCAAAATCCTCTTCTCCTTTTCAAGTTTTTCTTCTGGAAGAATGTAATCGTCGAATTTGAATTTATTCCGCTCAGGTATGCATTCCAAATCTTTACACACGATAGCACCATCCTTTGCTTTCATAACTGTGGCTTCATCTATATTCAAAGCTACGGCGTAGGTAGCTCCCAAAACTCTCGCACATGCTAGGGCCATTCTCTCATAAGGAACTAAAGCTGTTGGAGGGGCGCACATCACAACTATCGCATTTCTTCCATCCACCTGAACGAGTAGATCGGCTATAGCCTTAGCAACGCCCTCTGGTAACTCTACATCGAAAACGTAATCGACAAAAATTTCATCCTTTAAATAACCCTTAGCTAAGAGAACTTCTTCAGCTTTCTGCCTCGCCCTTTCTGTGGGAGTGTCAAACACAGCTTTACCAGTTATCTTGTCCACTAGGAACATGATTTAAACTAGCTGTAACAGTATTTAGAGTTTCGTTCCTCGGAATTGTAAAAGCATCATTCGTTCTACACGTACTTCTAACAGTTAGAAGTATGATAGTATGATAGCATATGTACATCAAAACATTAAACATTTGCTCAAACATAAAGATGTGAAGTGCGAAATTTGCGGAAAAGAGACGTATACGAAAACAATTCCGATATGCCCAGATTGTGCAAGAACTAAGAAGGCTTTAGATTACGTTGGAATGTTGCATAGAGGCGTTGAGAAGATTAAAGGTAGGGGGAAATTCAAGTGTAGACTCTGCTCAAATGAGTGCGGTTTTGACGATTTTGGATTGTGTGGATTGAGATTTGCTAGGGATGATAAGTTGGTATCGCTTTCGAACTCGAATAAAGCAGTTTTATACGCTTACGAAGATCCACTGCCAACAAACTGTTGCAACGCTTGGTTCTGTGATGGTTCGAAGCTCAAAGGAACTAATCTGGCAGTTTTTTACTACGGTTGTAACTTTGGCTGTCTATTTTGCCAGAACTGGAGTCATAAAAACATCGGAGAGGGAAGGATTGTCAGCGTCGATGAAATGGTTGAGAGGGCTATGCCTGAAAGGGTGAAATGTATCTGCCACTTTGGAGGATCTCCCGAACCTCAACTACCCTTTGCAATCAAGTTCAGCAGAGAAGTCTTGAAGAGAAGAAAAGTTGTGATCTGTTGGGAGTGGAACGGTGCCGGTAGAACATCTTTAGCGTTGAAGGCATCAAAACTTAGTCATGAGAGCGGAGGAACGGTAAAATTCGATTTAAAAGCTTGGAATCCGTATCTACACATGATTTTAACCGGTAGGAGTAACGAGCAAACTCTAAAGAACTTTGAAAAGATTTTTGATCATTATCCTGAAGTACTCTCAGCTACAACACTCTTAGTTCCCTACTACGTTGATGAAAGGGAAGTTGAGGGAATTGCAAGGTTCTTAGCAAGTTTGAGCGATGAAATACCTTACAGCCTTCTAGTTTTCCATCCGGATTACAAACTTTCGGATTTGCCTGTAACTCCAAAAGCTCAGGTTGAGAGGTGCTACAGAACTGCTAAAAAGTATTTGAGGAGAGTTCACATTGGCAACAAGTTCCTGCTCGCTTATGCACCCTAAAGCCCACCCCTGACCTCTATCACATCCAACTTTTCAACCCAACAGTTAACACCCAGAAGTTCGCTTAAGCTTGGCTTAGTCCTTCCTTGATCACCGCTTACAAGCTCCTTGATATACAACCCGCTCTCAGCAACTATCTTTATAACAGCAACTTTACCCCTATGCAGAATTATCTCTGCATCGTAAACTCTTCTAACCCTCACCAAATCTGCTCTTCTGTGCAAAACTCTAAGCGGTGTTCTCTGGTGTATCGGCTGTTCCTTCAGCTTCTCGACTGCCTTTTCGAGTTCCTCTCTACTGACTTCCTTCTCAAACACGACCTTAGCTCTGTAAACTTTCACAAACCCCGCGGATTTTATGAACTCAACATCCTTAGCCTTAGCAAACTTCAAATCGCTCACAACTACCTTTCCTCTGCAGAACTCGTTTACAATTTTCTCAAGCTCTTTCAGATCAATTTTTCTCCTCTTAGGATCTTGAATTTCAACTATAAACGGTCTTCCATTTCCTAACATTCTCGCATCAACATCCTCTCTCCCGGCTCCGTGCAGAATTGCATGCTTCCCTCCTACAAACTCTCTAATAGGCTCTGTTATAAGTTCCTCAACAGAGAGATACCTCTTTCCTGTCCAATTGCAAACTTCACAGCCCTTACCGTTGCAAAACCTGCAAATCCATCTTGTTTGAGATAAACCCCTTACTCTCTTCTTGTATCTACCGTAGATGTAAAGGGGAGCTACCTGAACTTCGAAACTTGGATTTTCGAGATCGTAGATTATCGTTACGTCGGGATCAGTTGAGTAAGATTTACCGCTCTTTCTTGCAAGAACCTTTGAAAGCTCTCTGTTGAACCTGTGCTTAAGCCTCTTTTTATCGTCCAAATTTAGGTAATCCTCCAAAGCCTTCAAACTTCCGTAACTCCTACTTCCAATCAGGAACGTATCAAACTCGTAATCTTTTAGTCTCTTCAATATTTCATCGGCTATGCTGTCTAGCCTATAGAGTAAGCCCGAACAGATCATGCACTCGTTCGCCTCTACGATCTTCCCGATCTTTAGAGCATTATAACATTTTTCGCAGACTTCGATCATTTGCTAAGGATATCAGAAAGAGTTATTATACTCTTTCACTTCGCTTTTGCAGATGAGAATCGTCATGAAGTTCGGTGGAACAAGCGTTAAGGATGGTTCGAGCATACTTCACTGTGCAAAGCTCGTAAAGAGATACGTCAACGACAACGAGGTCGTTGTTGTAGTCTCTGCAATGGCCAGTGTCACGGATGCTCTTCTAAATATAGCCGAAAAGTGTTGCGTTGAAAGAGCACGCGGACAGATTAAGCTCTTTATAGCGGATATGATGAAGAGACATTACGAAGCTGTTGAGATTGCCGTAAAGAGCGAGGAAATAAAGAACAAGGTTTATGCGACATTGGGTTCTTTATTTGATGAGCTTGAGAAGGTTTTGCTCGGTATAAGTTATTTGGGTGAGCTTACAAATCGAAGCAGAGATTACATTCTATCCTTCGGTGAGAGACTTTTGGCTCCAATATTCTCAGCGTGTTTAATCTCCTTAGGTGTGAATTCCGTAGCTTTAACGGGTGGAGAGGCTGGGATAATAACTGACAGAAACTTTGGAAGGGCTAGACCACTACCAAAAGCGTATCAACTAATAAGGAATAGGATAGAACCTCTTATAAAGATAAACAAGATAGTCCCAGTCATTACGGGATTCATAGGTACTACGGAGGACGGAATAATAACGACTCTGGGAAGAGGAGGTAGTGATCTTACGGCAACGCTGATAGCTTCGGCAATAGATGCCGATGAGGTCTGGCTCTGGAAAGAAGTTGATGGAATCATGACAGCCGATCCAAAGATCGTCCCAAACGCAAGGGTAATTCCCCAGATATCGTATCAAGAGGCTATGGAGCTTTCACACTTCGGCGCAAAGATTCTACATCCAAAAGCTTTGGATCCCGTTATTAAGAAGAAGATACCGGTGAGGATAAAGAACACATTCAACCCAGATGCCGAAGGAACAGTAATATGTGAATCCACAGAGTCGACAAGTGACATCGTTAAAGCTTTGAGTTTGATAGAGAAGGTTGCAATAGTCAACGTAAGTGGAGCTGGGTTTGACTTTGCTGAAATAATGGCCAAAGTCTTTAGGAGGCTTGCAAATGCAAAGGTGAATGTCATAATGGTCGCTCAGAGTTCTTCGGAACTCAATCTGTCAATAGTGATAGAGAAATCCGACCTTCCGAGAGCGTTGGAGGCCCTTGAAGACCTGAACGGTGAAAACGTCAAGATAGACAAGATCGACGATGTTGCTGTAGTGAGTGCCGTAGGAGCTGGAATGGCTGGAACTCCGGGTGTAGCAGGTAGAATATTCTCCGCTTTGGGCAAGAAAGGCATAAACGTGATAATGATAAGCCAGAGCTGTTCAGAATACAACGTATCATTTGCCGTCAAGAGAGATGAGGGTAGGGAGGCAGTTAGAGTAATACACGACGAGTTTAAGCTCGGAGGATAATGGCATCTCGATTAAACTTAGGCTGTAGATTTATTTGCTTAGGCGAAGAAAAAATTTAAGCGCTTGTGCTTGCCTAGTGCTTATAGTTGGGAGTATCTCGCAATTGGTAGAAAGCTACGATCCTACTTTTGAGGTAAAGTTATTATTAAATGTAAACAACATGCATAGATGGAAAAAGATATCGAATGGTACAGAATACCAACATCGGAAGTTCTTAAGTTAGTAAAAAGCTCGCCTCAGGGTATAACAGATGAAGAAGCCGCAAGAAGGCTTGTGTTATATGGTTACAATGAGATTAAGGAGGAAAAGAAAATTAGCGAAATTTTAAGGTTCCTGTCTCATTTCAGCGATCCTTTAATTTACATCTTAATAGTATCCGGAACAATAACGGCAATCCTTCGTCGATATGTAGATACGATCATAATATTTCTGGTCGTGTTGATAAATGCAGTAATTGGTTACGTTCAGGAAAGAAAAGCAAAGAAAACGATTGAATCTTTAAAAAAGATGGTAGAGATTAGAGCAAGAGTAATAAGAAAGGTTGAAAAAGAAATTCCTGCAAGAGAGCTCGTTCCGGGAGATGTAATAATACTAGAAGCTGGAACGAAGGTTCCAGCAGATGCAAGGCTTTTAGAAGTAAAGAATCTAACTGTCGATGAATCTCTGCTAACGGGCGAGTCCACGCCTGTTGAGAAATTTTCTGAAACTATTCTAAAGAAGACAGCTGTTGAAAGGAACAACATGGTTTTTGCCGGGACACTAGTTCTTGAAGGATATGGAAAAGCCGTTGTTGTTGCTACAGGCGAGAATACCGAGTTAGGTAAAATCGCAAAGACAGTTAAAACAGAAAAAGGTGTTGAAACACCTTTGCTACGCAGAATAAAACGACTTAGCAAGTTCATTTTCTTTATAATTGTTGCAGTTTCAATCTTAAATTTCACAATTGGATTGTTAAGAGGTTACAATCCCACATTCATGTTCTTAGCCTCCGTTAGCTTGGCTGTTGCGGCAATCCCCGAAAGCTTGCCCACTCTCGTAACGATGAGCCTTGCAATCGGTGTTAGAGACATGGCAAAAAGAAAGGCTGTAGTTAGAAAGCTACCAGCTGTAGAATCTCTAGGAAGTGTTACGACGATATGTACAGACAAAACTGGAACACTTACGCAGAATAGAATGAAAGTAATAAGGATATTTGCTGGGGGAAAAGAGTACGACGTTGAGAGAGTTGGTAGAGAAGAACTCGCAAAACATCCTGAGGTTTATCTCACAATAAAGGCCGGGTATGTGTGCAATAAAGCACTTTACTTTCTAAAAGATGGAGAACCAGTAACGAGCGGAGATCCAACTGAAATTGCCCTCCTTGAAGTGGCATCGCTGACGGGGATCGAAGAACGTTTTAAGGTTATCGATGAAATCCCATTCGATCCAACATTACGCTACATGGCAACCGCAGTAAAGGAGGGGAAATCGGTAGAAATCTATGTAAAAGGATCAGTGGAGGCCGTTCTTTCAATGTGCAGATGGGCTTTAATAGAAGAAAAGGTTGTAGAGCTTGATAGGCACAACATTCACAAAATTGCGTCAGAGTTAGCCCTTCAGGGTTTGAGGGTTTTGGCGTTTGCATACAAATCTGTCAATTTAGAGGAATTCGGTAGCATTGAAGAACAACTGGACGACTTAATCTTTCTCGGTCTTCAATGCATGATTGATCCTCCAAGGGAGGAATGCTATGAGGCAATTAGAAGGTGTAAGGAAGCTGGAGTAAGAGTTATCATGATAACTGGAGATCATCCCAGTACAGCATTGTTTATTGCAAAAGAGCTCGACATTAGCGGTGAAGTTGTTACTGGCGACGAAATTGAAAAAATGAGCGATGATGAGCTTAAAGAAGTATTGAAGAAAACGAACGTATTTGCAAGAATATTGCCGAAAGTTAAGCTAAGAATAGTCAAGTTGTTGCAAGAACTGGGTGAAATAGTTGCAGTTACAGGGGACGGTGTAAACGATGCTCCCGCTTTAAAGAGGGCAAATATTGGCGTTGCGATGGGATCTGGCACGGAAGTAGCTAAGGAATCGGCTGAAATAATTTTGCTTGACGATAACTTCGCAACGATTGTAGAAGCAATCGATGAAGGTAGAAACGTTTTCAGAAAGATTCAAAAGATTCTTGCATGGATGTTACCAACCAACGTTGGAGAGGGGATCGTGATTCTTGTAGCTTTTCTCTTAGGTATCACACTCCCGATTTTACCGGTGCAGATTCTCTGGATTAATACGGTCACGGCTGTGCTTTTGGGGACTACTTTGGTTTTTGAGCCAAGAGAACCAAATCTGCTTAAGCTCAAGCCAATGACTGAGGAGTTGCTGAATCCGGCGATTTTATTTAGGATAATCTGGGTAGCTATAGTTCTCGTTGCATGTGCATACTTTCTTTACTTCAGATATGATGATAACGAGATGATAGCAAGAACTATTGCAATGAACACCATAGTCTTTTTTGAAATATTCTACCTACTGAACTCAAGGAGCATCGACTTGAGTTTTTTAAAGACTCTTAAGTTTAAAAATAAAGCTGTGTATTTGGGAATCTTCGCAACGATCGCTTTACAGCTGGTAGCGACGTATTTGCCTAACTTCAACAAAATTTTGCACACCGTTCCACTTGATGCGGGTATGTGGTTCGAAATTGTAGCTGTATCTTCTTTAGTATTTATCCTCGTTGAGCTGGAAAAATATATGACAAATTTCTATAAAAATAGAAACTAAATTGAGTTTTTGCTATTTCAAAAACTCTAGCATCTCTTCATCGCTGATATCGTGCCACTCTAAATAAGCGTCAGCGACCGCGTAGGGATAAATATCTCTCAGGTTTATGCAGAAAATGCCATCGCAGTTTTTGATGATTAAGTCAATTGCATGCGAAGAAGCTGTAGGGACTGCAACGTATATTTTATCGTAAAATCTTCTTGCACTTTTTAAAGCCACCAACATTGTATATCCAGACGCTAAACCATCATCAACTATGAATGTAACCTTATTTCCCTCTCCAATTAAAAATTTCTTAGGAATTATCTTCAGCCTTTTTGCAATCTTTTCTCTGGTCTTCTTTATCTGCACATCAACAACTTCTTCACTAATGTTGTAATAGCGAATTGCATCCTCGTTCAATTCAAAGTCGCTAAACATGCTTAGTGCACCGAAACCAGCTTCGGTCGTCCACGGAAATAGGATTTTTGAGACCAAGAGGACTTTCAACTTCAAACCAATTTTTTTAGCCATTGCCGAAGCTACGGGAACTCCTCCAGCAGGTATCGCGACCACATCCGTTTTATCTTTATCTACATCAAGATTCTTCAAAATTAAGTTGGCGAGCTTGTTTCCCGCATCGATTCTGTCTCTGAAAACTCCAAACTTGTTGTAGTATTTCTCATCTTGGATTACGAACATGTCGATAAAGTTAAACTAAAAGAAGTATAAAATCTTAAGCGTACTGCAGGTAGTAGTAGCATATTCCATCCATCGCTGTCAACGTAGAATTGACGTTAACGCCCTGCAGTCTCGTTTAGCTTGCTAATAGTTTTTCCAAGCTTCTCAATGTATTCACCGAATCCTGTCCAGTTACCAGCCCCTGCTTCCTCCCTTGCCTTGTCGTAAAGCTCGACCAATTGCCTCACAAGATTCTGAACACTCTCCTCTTCAACGATTTCAGGCTTAGCTTCCTTACCAAATACCGCTATCAAAGACTCATCAAGCGTTGGTCTCATCGCCAGCATGTCTTTGTAAACAACTATAACACCCCTAAGCTCTGGAATCTGAGCATTTTCAGCCCTCAGATAGATAGGCTCTATGTACAGTATTGAGTTCTCTATGGGGATAACGAGCAAATCGCCTCTAATTACCTTAGACCCAACCTGTCCCCAGAGGGTGAATAACTGGGAGATGTCAGCATTTTGATCAATTCTCGCCTCTATTTGCATAGGACCATAGATGAGTTGTCCTTTTGGAAATTCATACAGCCTCAACTCGCCGTAATCCTCATCACACCTTGCAGCCAGCCATGCAATGATGTTATCCCTTCCCTTAGGGGTGAACGGAAGCATTAGCAGGAACTCCGGCTTGTCGTTTCCGGGCAGAGTCAGAATGACATAGTAGGGCTCCATTTGTATTATGTCGTCCTCAAAAATCTCCTCCGGAATTTCCCAGACATCCTCGCGGTTGTAGAATGTTTTTGCATCGTCCATGTGGAAAGTCGCGTAAATATGTGCCTGAACCTCGAACAGATCAACCGGATACCTTATGTGAGCTCTCTCTTCTTCACTCATTTTATCTGCTGAGATGAAAAGATCTGGAAACGCTTTCATCAAAACCCTGATGACAGGTTCTTCCTGAATAACGTAGAATTTGGCCGTTCCGTTGTAAGCATCTACAAAAACCTTAACCGGATTTCGAACGTAGTTGAATGTCGGGTATCTTGCAGAGTATGGGAATTTGTCGAGGGTTGTGTATGAATCAATTATCCAGTATTGCTTTCCATCTATTATGGCTATATACGGGTCTCTATCATACACTAGGAAAGGTGCTATCGTGGACACTCTGTCTATTATATTTCTGTGAAACATCAACCTGCTTTCTGTTGTGATGTAATCGCTCAGTAGAAACTTAACGTCGCCGAATTTTATTGCGTATATGAGCTTTTTAAAGTACGAATCGAGCTTAACCCCTCCAGAACCATTGTAAGTTGTTAGAACGTTACCCTCACCCAACGGATAGTCAAATTCTTTCTGTTTGGTTTTAACGATCACGTAATTCGTTGTCAGCTCACCATAATAGATTTCGGGGCGTTCAATAGCTATTTTTCCCTTTGGAGGAATGTCCTCAATTATCAGATCTGGCAACCCCACCTTGGTTACGGAATTTACCGGCGAGGCGACGACACCATAACCATGAGTAAATATTAGATGCTCGTTAAGCCACGTTTTTGCTCTTGGCGATAGCAAATCGGTTGAAAGTTCCCTTGCAGAGATCATAATCTGTGTATACTTTCCATCAATGTAGTAACGATCTACATCAACGTCATTTACAAAGTAATAAGTTCTTATCTGCTGCATCTGCCTGTAAACACTGAGTAGAGGACGGTGATCCCAGATTCTAATGTTGTCTATGGTGCCACGATTTCTCTCAATTGTATCGACGCTGAGGTTGTTCTCGGCAGAGTAATACATTTTATTAACGTTTAAGCCGTAAGCAAACCTCGTAAAGTCAATGCTGTATCGTATGTATTCCTCCTCTTTAACAAGTTCATTCGGCTCAACTTCAAGCTTCTGAACCACAGCAGGAGCAACGACAATTGAAAGGAGTATTACAACTGCCAGAATGATGAAGGGTATAGGCATAGCATTGATGTTTCGTTTATAGCCAAGGTAAATACATGCTACAGCCAAAAAAAGAGATAGTATCGCAATCAGTCCCATTGCGGGAAGTCTTATGTGGACATCGGTATAACCAGCACCCATTACAGCTCCGTGTGGAGATGTAAGCAGATCAAACCTTGCAAAGTAGAAGTACACTGCTATGAAGATAAAAATGCCAGCTAGAAGCAGAGAGATGTGAACGTATCCCGTTTGGGGGAATTTATCTTTAAGCTCATCAAAACTTTTAACATCTCTGAATACAAAAGCGTAATACGCTACTGTAATTGAGATGGTAAGCAAGAGCAATGCAAGGAAAAAGAAAAGTACAGTCTGAATGAATGGGAGTTTGAAAACGTAGAAAGAGACATCGAGCCCAAAAATCGGATCTTTAAGGTTGAAGTCAACCGAGTTTGTGAAGTAAACGTACTGAAGCCACATACGAGAAAAGATCAAAGCTACTGTTAGAGCTAATAGTATATTAACCCAGAATGGCAGTTTGAGTGATTCACCTAGCTCGTGGCTTACTCTTTTAAGGGCAAAGTGGTTGAGGCTAAGTATGGCAAGAGCAAAGGCAAAAAAGATTACGAACAAGATAATCTTGTAATACAGCATTGCCATAAAGATAGAACCGAGATTGAGAGACTCAAACCAGAGAAACTCCGTGTAAAGATGCAAGGCAATACCTAAAGAAACCAAAAGTGCAATAAATGTACCCAGAACTACTTTTTTACCTGTCGTAACTTCGAAGTTGTTTTCCATCTTTATAGTTGATTTTCATCATATTTATTTCTTGCGATTACATATTTTCGATTTAAAATAATATATGCAAATATATACGTCTGCTCTCCGTTTATAGGTAAATTACTAGCATTATCTGTTTATAGTAGGATTTTTGCTGATAAAGTAAGAGTATAGAGTTTGCAGTTTATACTACATAAATAAATCATTTTGCCCTCCTAACATCCTTGATCCTCTCAACAACCGTGACGTCTTCGAGGGTTGTGATATCTCCTATTTCTTCGCCCTTCTCGATAGCAAGTAGAATCCTACGTACTATCTTTCCACTTCTTGTCTTTGGTAGTTGTTCGACGAAGTATATCTCTTCAGGTACGGCTATTGCACCTATTTCATTTCTAACATGAGTTTTAAGGTCTTTTTCAAGTTTGACGCTCGGCTCGTAGCCCGTCTTAAGAACAACAAATGCGATCGGCACTTGACCTTTGATTTCGTGGGGCTTACCGATAACTGCTGCTTCACTTACAGCTTCGTGAGATATAAGAGCACTTTCGATTTCAGCGCTTCCAAGCCTGTGACCGCTGACCTTCAGAACTTCGTCGATCCTTCCTATTATCCAGTAGTATCCGTCCCCATCCCTCCTTGCTCCATCCTCAGCATAGTAGATGAGTCTACCCGAGCCATCTAACCGCCAGTATTGTTTGACAAACCTTTCTGGCTCGCCCCATAGATTCCTGAACATTGCTGGCCATGGGTTCATTATTACGAGCTCTCCGCTGTCTGCTGGATTTCCATCCTCATCGCGTATATTTACTAAAATTCCCGGGAAAGGAAGCGTTACAGAACCGGGCTTGAGCTTTGTTATGCCGGGTAAAGGTGCTATTATGATCATGCCTGTTTCTGTTTGCCACCATGTGTCGATGACGGGGCATCGCTCGTTTCCTACATACTTGTAATACCACTTCCAAGCTTTAGGATCTATCGTTTCACCGACCGTTCCAAGCAAACGCAACGAAGATAGATTGTGTTTCTTCAACCACTCCTCTCCGAGTTTCATGAAGTAGCGTATTGCAGTGGGAGCAGTGTAAAAAACGGTCACACCATACTGCTCAATAATGCTCCACCATCTGTCCGGCTGTGGATAGTCTGGAGCACCTTCGTAGATTAGCACGGTCGCACCGTTGCTAAGAGGACCATAGACAACATAGCTATGTCCAGTGATCCAGCCTATATCTGCTGTGCACCAGAATACATCTCTATCTTTCAAATCGAAAACCCACTTGGTTGTAATGTGAGTGCCAACGTTGTAACCCCCATGAACGTGCAAAACGCCTTTCGGCTTGCCAGTCGTTCCAGATGTGTAGAGTATGAACAACGTGTGTTCGCTGTCGAGAGCTTTGCACTCACACTTGTTAGGAAGACCTTCTTCCAGTTCATGCCACCAGACATCTCTTCCATCGACCATATTCACATCATTGCCGATTCTCTCAAGCACAACAACGCTCTCAACGTTGCAACCCTCCAGAGCTTTATCAACGATGCGTTTAGTTTCAATAACCTTACCCCTTCTGTAGTAACCATCCATTGTAACAACCACTTTAGAATTTGCATCGTTTATTCTATCTCTTAAGGCTGTAGCTGAGAAACCCCCAAAAACCACATTGTGAATAGCACCAATTCTCGCGCATGCTAGCATCGCAATCGGTAGCTCAGGCACCATACCCATGTAGATTGTGACTACATCTTCCTTCCTCACTCCAAGCGCTCTGAGGGCGTTGGCGAATCTGCAAACCCTCCGGTAGAGTTCGCGGTAAGTTATCCTCTCCTTCTCGTTCTCAGGCTCTCCCTGCCATATTATTGCTGTTTTATCTCCTTTTGTCTCTACATGTCTATCGAGGCAGTTGTGGGTTATGTTGATCTTCCCACCAACAAACCATCTGTAAAAAGGAGCGTTACTACTATCGAGCACCTCTCTGTAGGGCTCAAACCACTCAATATCGTTCTTTGCAACAGAATCCCAAAATGTAAGATAATCTAAAGCCATCTCGTAAATCCTTTCATTGTTAACCCATGCATACCTTCTGGTTTCTTCCGATGGCTCATATACATCTTTTTGAGAAAATTTTTTTGACATTTTTTGCACCTAATTTACTTTAAATATTTCTCACTTATACTACACGAAGTCACAATTTAGACGTTGTGTAGTCTCGGAATCGTCCTAAGTATGAAGATGTAGAGAGGAGGCATTGTTGGCGGATGTTACCGCCAACAACGAGTGGTTACCCACTCTCAGTCAAATCCCTAAGATTAGAAAACCCGTAGGTTTTCAGTCTTAGAGATTTGACCTTCGCCTCCAATAGTTAGTTAGATTTCAAACTATATAATCTTTTCGGTACGTGGCATAAACATCTTGCAGAGTTCTACAGAAGGCTAAAACAACGCTTTAAAGCATTAAGATAATAGTTTTAAGCGATAATCTTTTAGATTTTTAAATTTTATTTTTTATTAAAATTTTTTAAGGTTTTCGAAAAGTGTAGTGGTAAGGTGTTGGGAATTTAAAGAGAATGATTTATCTGTCCAAAGCTGACTTTGGAGCATGAGAATTTATCCCATCTGTCCAGCTTGCCTGCTAAACAGGGCATACATGGAGAGCAGATTTGTAACCGACGATGAAGAGCTAATATTTAAGGCTGTAGGTGTCGCTCTGAAGGTTTTGGCTGAAAAATACTTCACTAGAAGTATAAACGCTCATATAGCGACGGAGATGCATAGAAAGGTTTACGAAGTTTTGGGTGTTGAAGATCCTTACAAAGAAGTTAAGGAGAAGGCAAATAAGGTTGCTATGGAAAACCTACCAATAGTAAAAGCTTTTGTCGAAAATCAGCCCGATACGTTTAGAGCTTCTGCAATAGCCTCGATAATCGCAAATACGTTTGACTACGGAGTTATGGGGCATGAGGTAGAGGATGAAGACTTTTTAACGTTCTTTATCAGAGAATTCAAGAAGGGACTGAAAATTGATGATCTAGATGAAATAAGGGAGCTTTGCAAGGGTAAGGTTTGCTACCTAACCGACAACTGTGGTGAGATTGTTATTGACACTCTCTTCATGAAGGAAATAAAGAAAATTTGCGAAAGGCTCACAGTAGTTGTTAGAGGAAAACCTATTATTAGTGATGCAACACTCGAAGATGCCCTAGCCGTTGGAGTTGATAAGATTGCAGACGAGATTTTAACAAACGGGGAAGGTGCTATAGGGATAATAGAGGAGGAGTTACCGCCTGAAACCTTGGAAAGGTTAGAAAGCGCGGATGTGATAATAGCTAAGGGAATGGCAAACTACGAGAGTTTATCAGATAGCAGATTCAAGCCCATTGCTTTCCTATTAAAGGCAAAGTGTAAGCCAGTTGCGATGGATTTGGGAGTTGAAGTTGGGGATATGATAGCAATGCTTAGACGATAGAGTTAAAATACCACCATTTTTAAGTTGATAGGATGAACGAGAATAGAGAAAAAACTCTTATAGAGTTGTTCAGAGCTTTAGACGGTATATACGGCCCGAATTACGAGTGCAAATACTACCCCTGCCACTTTTACGGTCAGGACTGTACATTCTGCTACTGCCCCTTCTATCCTTGCTTGATATACGACTTGGGAGGTGAACTGATTTTAACTGAGGACGGATACATTTGGAGTTGTAAGGGTTGCAACTGGGTGCATGAAAAGGAAAATGCTGAAGAAATTATTTACAGGCTCGGAAGCTATCCAAAGCAGAGACTTGTTGAGGAAGACTGGTTCTTCTTCAGCAGAGTTTTGCAGGAGATGATTTATGGGAGGGAGTTAGGTGTTTGGGTTGGTAGCTCTTACAACCTAATGCCAGCAATTCTTAGGGGTAAGGAGTGTGAAGAAGTAGAGAATATAGAATTCTTGGCTGTAACGCTCGAAGATTTCGAGATAGTTGACGTCAGAAGGATTAGCAATGTGGAAGATGCTGATTCAGAGATTATAATTCCGTTGAAGATTGGTGGAGAACTTTACGGAATAGATAATAGCGGTAGAAAGGTAATGTGTAAGCTTTGAAGGAACAAACGTTTTTAACAACTAAGCAAAATTGATGTTCATGTGGAAGACTTGGTTTGGTGAAGTTGAAGAGAAAGATGGCGATTACGTAGTGAAAAAAGCTGAAAATTTCGTAAAAGCCTTTAGAAGTGCTGAAAATGCTGAACCTTTGCCCTTTAACCTTCCAGAAGTGGGATTGAAGGTCTTCAAATCGCTAGAGGATTACTACAAAACTCTCAGAAAGATAGCTATAACCGTAACTGAGGAGGATGTTGAGAGGGAGCTTAAGAGGGAAGACAGGTATGCAATTCTACTTTTGAAAGCCTTAGACAAGCTCAACGAATCGATAAACATGCTCGAAGAGAAGCTCAGAGATGTTGAAGAGGTTAAGGTTAGTGAGGTAACTGAAGAGTTTAGAGAGTCAATAGACAGGTTGAAAGCTCTTAGGAGGAGAATAGAGAAGGAAATAGAGGATATAGTTACGAAGATTGCTCCGAACCTCTCTGAGATAGCTGGGCCTCTTATCACGGCCAGACTGCTTGAGAAGGCTGGTAGCTTGGAAAGACTAGCATTCTTACCGGGTAGCAAGATACAGATTTTAGGTGCTGAGAAGAGTTTATACAAGGCTTTGGCTAGGATGAGAAGAGGTAAGAGGGCTAAAACTCCAAAGCACGGTATAATATTCCTCCATCCTTTCATAAGAACACTGCCAAAGAAGAAGAGGGGAAAGATGGCAAGATTCATGGCCGCAAAGCTGGCAATCGCAGCGAGATTGGATTACTTCAGGGGTGAGCTTGACGAGAAGTTGGCTGAAGAGGTCAGAAGGAAGTATGAGGAGTTAAGGAGAAGTAAGTAAATTAAAGGCTTTCTGCATCGTAACCCAACATCACAACCCACCACCATCTCGCCATATCCATCAAATCCTTGCTGAACATTCCAGAAAGCTTGTACTCTCCATTCTTTATCGAAATCATACCCGCCCCCAAGAGCTTGTTTCTCATTGCATAAAACGATGATTTTGCCATTCCAAGCTCCTCCAAAATCTTCTCCCACTCCTCCACTTTCAACGGATTTCCAGATTTAGCTCTCTCTTCAATCATACTCACGAATTTAACGGCTTTCAAAGCAATTTCCTCCTTTCTAAAGAGTCTTCTCATAAGTTCGAGAAGGGGGTCTTTGGATTGAGAGATCCTTGCATTTGCTGATGATCTAACGATTATCGATGTCGAAGTCTTTGGTGCATCCTTAACCTTCATACTGCCTTTTAATCATCAGAAAATAAGACGTTATCGCAACCCTTTAATTCCTCCAACATCTGCCTTTCTCATGATCTGGGATTTCATCAAGAAGTACTATATAGACTCAATAGTTTACAAGACCGGGTACAATCCCGTGAACACTGTAACTTGGGCAATCATTCTGATACTTGCGGTCTACGCGATTTACAAATATCTTTCAAAGCGTTTATCTTTCGACGAGAGATTTTTTATTTCAAATGTTCCCTACGTATTCTTTGGCTCATTTCTGAGGGTTGTTGAAGATGCCGGATTTCTGAAACCACCACTATCTTACTTTTTCATGTCTCCTTTCATCTATGTAGTTGTGTTCTGTATAGCCTTTCCATCACTCCTTCTAAACCTCAAACTTAGAAAAGAAAATTACTGGAAGCATCACTTTGCGTTAGGCGTAATCTTATCCGTTCTGACATTGTCATTCCTCTTGCTCAATCTGGAGATTATTCACATAGAAGTCCTTCCGATATCTGCAGCCATTGCAACATTCGCAACAGCACTCTTTTACCTCCCTGCAAGGTTCCTAGGATTGGATAAGCTGAGTATTTCTGTATTCTTCTCTCACATGCTCGATGCAAGTGCTACCTTTTACGGGATAACTTATCTGAACTACTGGGAGCTCCACGTAATTCCAAGACTGCTAATAAACCAGTTTGGTGCTTGGGTTTTAATCCCAACCAAGTTCGTAGTCTTTACATTAGTACTCTGGATACTCGAAAAGGAGAGAGATGTTCAGCTTAAAAACTTCATAAAGTTCGTGCTACTCGTCTTGGGTTTAGCTCCGGCAACGAGAGATATAACTAGGATGATTTTCTATGTATAGAATTTCTCTCATGCTCCTTTATCACGACATCTTTCGGAATTCCAAAGTACTCTCCTATGGCGTTTATTAAAACCTCCTGAAATGCGTAAGCAAGTAGTTCGAACTCTCCACCTCCATAGAACTCTCCAACAAACTGAGCTTCGAGATATTTCCATCCCTTTCTTTTTTCAAGTCCACCGGGGATAATTATAACCAAATCTGCCATCCTAGCTAAGCTTGAATCTTCGAAAGACGTTACCGCCACAACCTTTGCATTTGCATTTTTAGCTCTTTCAGCAACTATCAGAACTTCAGCAGTCTCTCCCGAACCAGAAAACGCTATTAGGGTGTCTCCCTCTTCAATCTTCTCCCTCACTTCATCGCCAACCCACCAAACTTTACAACCCAGAACTTTCTCAAAGTGCTTGAGCCTTATGGCAAAGCATAGGGCCACTGCCCCGCTTCTCCCAACACCGTAGACGTGAATGGCTTTCGAATCTTTTAAAATTTTTACAAATTCGTTCAATCTTTCCTTCTGATCCTCCAAAACTTTTGGGAGTACCTTCAAGAAGTCAACTATCTTGATCGCATTTTTAACAACGATATCGCCAAAATCCATGTGTATATGTTTCTTTCAAGATTATTTAATATTTTTCTCTTTCAGTAAACGTAAGCATCGACTACGACGTGTAGAACACCGGGAGAGTAGTTCTTTACTTTTCTGAAATTCTCTATTTTGACATTTTTACCTAAAGATTCGCAAGCACTCTTTATTCTTTCAATCGGCCTGTTAATTATTACTTCCGGTACGGATTCGTGATAGTGGATGTAGCCGTCACCCTTTAAAGCTTTAATCGCTACTGGCAGAAATTCGTGACAGAATATGTGTCCCATAACCACCCTATCAGCTACACCTTCTGGAGTTACATACATGGAATCTCCTAGTATCGGTATGACGTTTTTAACGTCATTTAACTCGATGTTTTCCAAGAGATAGAAGTAGGAATCTGGGTTTATTTCGATCGCGTATATTTTCTTGGCTTTAGTGTGAACAGCTATTGGTATCGTGAAGTAACCTATACCTGCAAACATGTCCACAACAACTTCCCCATCCTGAACAAGCTTGACTATTCTCATCCTCTCTCCCTGATTTCCTACACTGAACATAACCTTCGTAACATCTAGCTTGAAGAGACATCCGTTCTCTTTGTGGACGGTCTCACTTCCGCTACCGGCTATAAGCTCGACTTTCGGCTTTCTTAGCATGCCTTCTCTTCCCAAATCCCTCCATACAGACTTGCAACGCTTGTGAATACTCAGAAGAGTTTCTCCAATCAATTGCTTGTATTCTTCGAGTTCATCCGGTATCTTGATGAGTATAACGTCTCCAATTATTTTGTATCTCCTCGGAATGTAGTCCCAAAGCTTCCTAGGTATTTTCTCCTTCAAAATTTCATAAAGATCGGACTTCCTAGCGAAAACTGGCTCCTCTTGCTCAACTATCTCGTATTCTTTGAAATAATTCTCAAAACCATCGTATATTGGTATTTCAACGTAATCTCCTCTACAGACAACTAATCTATCTTTATCCTTTGCTCCAATCCTCTCAGCAAACTTTCTAACCTCCTCAGCCTTAAACTTGTGAACTCTAACCGCCTTCATACATCTCCTTTGGAATAGCGTAGAATCTTGAATCGTGCTCGAAGAAGTAAACCTCTTCACCTATTTCAACATTCCCAGTTTTCACAGCTTGCAAGACACCGCTCTCATTCGCAATCTCAACTATATACTCGTCATAATTGACAACAACGCCCTTTTCAAGCTCTTCTCTCCTTCTAACCACCTTAGGCTCCTTCAAATTCACACTGCTCAAGTTATCTATGTCTATGCCTTTATCCTTGCCAGTCACAATACATATCCTGCCATTATCCAAAACTATGTCACCGATTCTGTAGCAAGGTAATCTGACGGCAAACGTGTACCTGTATACATCTCTCCCATCAATCCTCGTATGCAACTTCCTGCTTTCAATCAATCTGCCACCTAAAGCCTTCACAATTTCCCTCGAAACCTTCCTACCTATGTTCTTGTCTCCGAAATAGAAGTCGATTCCCTCCTTTCTCTCAACTATCTTGCTGACAAAAGCCTTCTGATTATCGCTTTCCCTTTCCAGAACTCTATTTATTATGTCCTTAACTGTTTCAAGCTCATCTCTTTCAATCTCTCTGTCGTCAGCCCTTATTTGAACAATTGCTTCGTAGTATCCGCCCGATAACCTTGTGCACCTCTCACAAGTTCTACTCTTCAACCTGACTTCAACAATGCTCTCATCTACGACATCGTAACCTTCTACATTACCTACAAGCCTGATGATGTACTTACCAACTTCACCAGTTGTAAGAGGTTCGACTTCTAAGTGTTCTACATCGAATTGTGGGTGAATTCTAACGCTCGAATGGATCAATTCGAGTAAAGCTGATTCGAAGTCTAAATTCTCCCATCTTCTTCCAACCTTGAAATATCCACACTTCGGACATCTAACAACTTCGATAATGTCATCTACCCACGACAACTTATTTCTCTTCATGTAACAATCGATGCACATTCCATCTATTACCGCAGTATTTCCGCAGATCGCACACCTCATTGTAATTGATGAGTTGTTGTCACAACTATATAAGTCATTCGAGACGAAAGAATTTTTACCCATTGTACAACCTGCGATATGAACGTCGTCATAATGGCTGGCGGCTACGCAACTCGTCTCTGGCCCATCACCATGACGAAGGCGAAGCCGCTTTTACCAGTAGGCAGAAAGACAATAATTGATCACGTTTACGAGAAAGTTAAAAAGTTCGGTGATGTTTACGTTTCAACCAACAAAAGGTTCGAAGAAGATTTTAGAAGGTGGGCTGATGGAAAGGAAGTTGAATTGATAGTTGAAGAAACTACAAAGGAGGAGGAGAAGCTAGGGGCTGTTAGAGCCTTGGCTGAGGTTTCAAAGATTCTAGGTGATGAGATGCTCGTTGTTGCTGGAGATAACATATTCTCCTTCGAACTAGACGGTTTTGTAAATTACTACAAAGAGAAGAAATCGTGCGTTGTCGGTTTGTACGACGTAGGTGATTTGGAGCTCGTTAAAAGGTACAGTAGTGTCGAAATGGAAGGAGAAAGGATTGTAAGATTTTACGAGAAACCAAAGGAGCCAAAATCCACTCTTGTAGGAATTGCCCTCTACGCATTGCCAAAGGAAGCTATTGATCTTCTTCAGGAGTACGTAGCATCCAATATGCACAGTGACAACCTTGGTAGCTTTATATCTTGGTTGTGTGAGAAAACGAATGTATACGGCTATTCGTTCACAGGGCTCTGGCACGATGTTGGTAATGCCGATTCGTATTTGGAAGCTTTGAGGTTCTACATGGAGCATTACGTGGATGAAAATGCTGAGATAGATAGATACGCTAAGGTAATTACACCAGTTGTTATCGAAGAAAACGCGAGAATTAAGGGAAGATCGATAGTCGGTCCCTACGCCTACATTGGTGAGGGTTGTGTAGTTGAGAATACCGACGTGAGTGAGTCAGTTATCTTCAAGAACTCTGTTGTCAGAAACGCGAAGATTTGGAGGACGATAATCGACGAGGACTGCGAGATAAGAGGCATTGACCTAAGTAACTCTATCATAGGTATGCATGCAAAGATTCAGAGGGGATAACTACTCTAAAACAGCGTGTCTCTCAGCCAAGTCCTCTTCGGTCAACTGCTTCAAATTCATTATCTCTGCAACGAGTCCATCCAGAAATATCAGAGCTGTAAGTTCAAATAGAGTACCTAATGGGGCGAGCTTTGATAATTCGTGATTTCTTTCGTATTTGTCCTTACCCTTGAGAACTATTACTATGTCGCTCATCTTTGCCAAAGTCGATTCAGGTCTCTGAGTTATTGCTACAAGCTTTGAACCTATATCCTCCTTCGCCCTTCTACTTATGTTCACAACAGAGAGCGTTTCACCCGATCCAGATATTGCAATTAGTAGGTCTTCTGGCTTAATCCTCGGAGTTACAGTCTCACCAACGACATAGACGTTGTAACCTAAATGCATCAGCCTCATTGCGAAAGCCTTTGCAACAAAGCCACTTCTACCGGCGCCCATAACGAATATGCATCTCGCATTTTCCAAAGCGGATATAAACTCCTCTATTTTCTTAAAATCCAAGTTACTCTTGATATTCTGCACGTGCTCACACACTTTATCCAAGAATCTTATCAAGGTCTCACCCACCACCTGCGATCCCCCCTGTGCCAAGATACTTGAGAATTTCGATTTATATTCGCTTCCACATCTCGAAGTCATCGATCATCCCCTCCCTTTCAAGTAAGGTTAGCGAAACAACGTACTCATCTTCAATATCTCTTCTACTTCCAATAATAACTACCTTCCTACCATTAATAATTTCGAGTATTCCGCGAGCTTCTATAAATTCTCCCTCGAAAGCTTGACCGACGAATGTGTGAGTGTAACATAAGATATCACAGTCAGGGAGTTTGTAAACTGCAGGATATTCAAAAGGCCTAGCTTGAATGACCTTCCCTCTAACTTCAACTTTTCCAACCTTCTCGCCCTTAACAATATTAGCATCTCTACCAGCATAGAGTATATCAAAACTAACACCGTCGATAATGGCCTTATTGTACTTCCTTCTCTCGTGAACAACAAAAATCTCGTACGGGAGCGCCACGTTTCTTTTTTCATAAACTTTTTCGAGGTCAGGACTCTCCAAATCTCCTTTCTCCAGACCCTTCCTTATTTTCTCCCTTCCAACATTAAAGCATTCGTCGTAAAGAACAAAATCAACATCCGAATCTTCCTTGGACAGTCCTATAAGTCTCGATCCAGTTACACCCATCTTTTCGAGGTTAAAGAAGTTTGCAACCTTTTTAACGCATTCATCCCTCTCGCAAATCTCTGGCAAGAGTTTCATAGCATCGTAATGTTTCTCAACTCTCTCTAGCGGAATGTAGTGCAGTCCATCGTTGTAGAACTCTCTAAGATATCTGTAAGCTTCCGAATGTTTGATCTTCCTGTAAGTATTTTTGCCTCTTACTCTATCGCCGTTTGGAACGTATCTAAGGACACATATTATTTTATCTCCACCTTTTAAGACTGAGAATAAGTGATTATCGACTTCAATAAAGTCTCTGAATCTCATACCTTCCTTTCGAATATGGCATATATTCTCTTTATTTCCTTGGCTTTTGCCCTGTCACCTCTCTTCTTCAAAAGTTTTCCATCGAGCTTTTTTATCCTCGTTATTCTGAATATGAAGTTGTCAATGTTTATTCTCTCTCCCACTTCAAACTCAGTTTCGCCGGTAGTTCTCATCTTGTAAGGTGTTGTTACCGCACCCTTGTGCAAACTGAACTTCACATCGACCTCGCTGACGTTCCTTAACCAGACTGTATAGACATCCTTTGCCTCCGCAATTTCAACTCTCTTTCTATCTTTGAGTTCCAAAGCCGTTATTTCCCCCACTTTAACTTCCTCTCCAGTCTCTACTACGACCTCCTCCCCAACCCTGAGCATCTCGCTCTCCTTAGCCCTAACTCTACCCACTTCGCTTTCTCCGCTGGTACTTATTATCGCCTTTATTTCGATCTCTCTCTCAGGAATTATCTGCCTCACACTACCGCAAACCCTACACCTGTACAGATTCTTCTCGGGCCTTATGAGTTCGTGTTCCGTTTCATCTTCACAAACATCACAGTATTCGACTACCTTCATAATCACAAGTATACATAAGTCGCGTCTATTATACCTTCAAGTTCGACCATCTTTTTAAGAATTTCTTCAGTTGGAGGATCATCCAGAAGCAGTAGCATCAGCTGGATTCCGCCTGGTTTATCACCGTATCTCCCAACGATCATTCCAGCTATGTTTATGTTGTATTTACCCATCAGTGTCCCCACCCTACCTATCACTCCCGGCTTGTCCTCGTGCAGGGATATTACATAATGTCCTTTCGGAACAAAATCTACCTTGTACTTGTCTATCCTTAAAATTCTGCACTCCTCTCCAACGCATGTACCCTCGATGTAAATCTCCTTACCGTTGCTAACGGTAACCTCTATCGTGCTTGGGTATACGTGTGATTCCTCAATCTTGCTCTGCTCGACAACTATTCCCCTCTCTTTGGCAACTATCGGCGCAGAGACTATATTTACTCCGGATAGTATTTGGCTGAGCAGACCCTTGAGTAGTGCTCTCGTAACAATCTCGGTGTTCCTCTTCGCAATTTCACCTCTGAAGGTAATCTTTACCTTATTAAAGACTCCGTTCAACCTAGCACATGCAATCTTACCAATCTTCTCAGCTAGCTCAACGAAAGGCATGAGGAAGTTATAATCCTCTGGAGCTATACTTGGGAGGTTTACGGCGTTTTTGACAGGTAATCCCTTGAAGAAGTTGACAATATCTTCTGCTACGGTCATTCCAACCATCATTTGGGCTTCTCTCGTTGAAGCACCTATGTGAGGCGTAGTAACAACATTTTCGAGCTTCAAAAGCGGATTATCCTTATCTGGGGGTTCCTTCTCGTAAACGTCTAAAGCTGCTCCAGCGACCTTTCCGCTAACCAAAGCATCGTAAAGAGCTTTTTCATCTACAATTCCACCCCTTGCAGCGTTGATTATGTAAACTCCATCTTTCATAATTTCGAATTCCTTGTAAGAGATCATTTTTTCAGTCTCTTTAGTCTTCGGAACGTGTATTGTTATTATATCGGAATTTCTTAACAATTCCTCCAAGCTCACAAGCTTAGCTCCAACGCTTTTAGCTCTCTCCTCACTAACGTATGGGTCATAAGCCAGTATGTTCATCTCAAAACATCTCATCCTTTTAGCAACTTCGTAACCTATCCTACCTAAACCGACTATTCCCAGAGTCTTACCCCTAAGCTCAATACCTACAAACTTTTTCCTCTCCCATTTACCCTCCTTAACGCTCCTATCCGCTTGAGGGATCTTTCTGGCGATTGATAAGATTAAACCTATAGTGTGCTCAGCTGCGGAAACGCTGTTCCCTCCCGGGGCGTTAACTACAACTATACCTTTCTCAGTTGCGTAATCGACGTCTATGTTGTCTACACCAACACCAGCTCTTCCTATTATTTTCAACTTCTTTGCTCTATCAATTACATCTCTCGTAACCCTCGTTCTGCTCCTTACTATCAGCGCGTCATAATCCTGTATAACTTCAAGCAGTTCCTCATGTGAGATGTCAGTTTTGACATCTACTTCCAATCCATTCTTTTTCATGAAGTCTATAGCCTCTTCTGCAATCGGATCAGCTACGAGTACTTTCATCGCACAGCATACGATGTCTTGATTATAAGGCTTACTTCAACAACAGTTTTAAGTCAAGAGTATCGCCTTAGGCTGTGAGAATTAGAGGAAGGGTAATATCCAAGGGCTATGCGGAAGGAGAGGTTATTGTCAGTAGAAGGAAGTTCTCATTCTTAGGGGATGTGGACGTTGAGAGTGGCGTTGTTGTTGCCGAGGATAGTGATATAAGTGGAGAAAGGATAGCAAACAAGATCTTCATCTTTCCGCACGGTAGAGGATCTACAGTTGGAACTTACGTCCTTCTTAGGATGAAAAAGAAGGGAACTGCACCTAAGGCGATAATAAACATTGAGACCGAACCTATAATTGCAGTTGGAGCAATAATAGCTGAAATTCCGCTTATGGATAAGCTGGAGATAAATCCTCTTGAAGTATTTGAAAGTGGAGACTTTGCGGTTGTGAATGCGTATGAAGGATACGTTGAGAAGAGAGATTGAGAGGTTTGCAATAGTCTACCATGTTGAAGAGAAGGGAGATGTTGTAAGGTTTCACCTTCAGCCAATAGACTTCGAAGGCTTGAAAAGGCTGTTAGAGGATTTAACTACAGATTACGATGTAAGAGTTAATTCTAAGTTAGGTCAGTTCGTAATCGAGTTGAAAAGGTATAGAGAAAGAATCTGGATAAACTTAGTCCTTCTCATAGCAACATTCGCATCAACGACTGTGATGGGTGCTGGGATGTTTGAAAGATTCGATTTAATTGGAGGGATAACGTATTCTGTTGCTATAATGTTTGTTCTCGGATTTCACGAGATGGGCCATTATATCTTTGCAAGAAAATGGGGAATGAGGACATCTCTACCATATTTCATACCCTTTCCAAGCATTATAGGTACTTTGGGAGCAGTTATAAAGCATAGAGGTAGAATTCCGAACAGGAAGGCTCTGTTTGATGTTGGAGTATCTGGCCCCCTTTTTGGAATATTCGCATCGATGCTTGTAACTTACATAGGCTTGAAAATGGAGTTCAAACCGATCTATAGAGGCGAATTTACGCTCATGCTCGGAACTCCACCACTGTTTGAAGCGATTGCAAGGCTTGCCGGGTTTAACGGGACTTACATACATCCCGTAGCTTTTGCTGGTTGGGTTGGCATGTTTGTTACTTTCCTTAACCTCATACCCGTCGGACAGCTCGACGGAGGGCATATATTGAGGGCGATGATAGGTGAAATGGCTGAAGACGTTTACAAAATTCTTCCGATAATCTTGATAATTCTAGGTCTTGTAACGAATTCATCTCTGTGGCTTTTTTGGGGTTTTATAACGATGTTTTTTGCTATGCAGAGACATCCAAAGCCGATGGTTGATGAACCTATAGATTTGAAGAGATATGTGATAGGAATTTTAACTTTCGCTCTCGGTCTTGCCTGCTTCACTCCCCATCCCTTCAGCGTTACTAAAGGCTAAGATCTTTTTGGCATTCAGCTTCCCGATCTTGGAATTACCATCTATGATTATATTTTCATCAGCCTCAACTTCTCCGATCGTACAGCCCTCAGCTATCTGAACGTTCCTAGCTTTAACATATCTCCCCATGCATTTGGACTGAATTAAGGCAAAATCGCTCGCTATTATTCTATTAAACCTCGTGCATGCACCTATAACCGCCTTATCGCACAGTATATCACCCATTACGACGCAACCCTTTCCAAGATAAACTTCTTCAGCTTCTATATTACCCCAAAATATAACTCTTAGCCCCGCTAAAATCCTTCCACTAAATCTTAAATGCCTTGTAACTACGCTGTCGTTCTTGATCAGAGCCACACCTTTCTCCTTATCAACCAAATACATTTACACCACCTTCGGAAATTCATAAGCTGGACACTCCTCGAAAGTATACTTGACTGTTAAGAAGTTGGATTTGAACTCTTTGATTTCGTTTTTGATATCTTTGATAGGTTTTTTATCCTTCAGAGCCATGTCTATGAACCTTGCAATCTCCCTCATCTCATCCTCCTTCATCCCCAACCTCGTTACTTCCTGTACTCCTATCCTTATCCCAGATGGATTATCAGCATTTTTTACGTCATCCCAAGGTAGAAGGTTCTTGTTGAGTATTATGCCGCACGATTCAAGCTTCTTCGCTACGTAATCTCCTCCTCCAAAATCTGAAACATCGACAGCTACCTGATGAGACTTGGTGAATTCCAAGTGAGGGCAAAGGACGTTGTAACCTAGGTTGTAAAGTTCCTCAGCGAGAGCTTTAGCGTTTCTGACAATCTGCCTTGCGTAGTCCCTTCCAAATTCCAGCATCTCTATGCAAGCCATTGCATATCCAGCTAAACTGTGTATGTGGTGATTGCTGACTACACCGGGAAAAACGCCATGATCAATCTTCTTTGCAAGCTCTTTTTTACACATGATTACGGCTCTTTGGGGACCGGGGAATGTTTTGTGAGTTGAAGCTGTTACGACGTCAGCTCCCTCCTTAATAGGATCCTGAAACTCCTTCCCAGCTATCAACCCCAAAACGTGACTGCCATCGTACATTACCCTCGCTCCCACCTCATGCGCTACCTCAACCAATTCCTTCACAGGATGTGGGAAAAGGAACAGACTCGCTCCTAAAACGAAAACCTTTGGTTTTTCGTCCATCTTTTCAACCTTCCTCTTCGTAGCATCGACATCTATATTCATGTTATCGACATCGAATGGATAGTGCTCAACCTTCAAACCTCTAACTCCAGCAGCTGAAAACCTGTCGTGTGATATGTGCCCTCCATCTGGAACTGAGACGGATATTATTGTGTCACCGGGATTAGTCAGAGCGAAAAATGCTGCTAGATTGGCCGTTACTCCAGAAATGGGTTGAACGTTTGCATGCTCACAACCAAAAAGTTTCTTGGTTAGCTCAACAGCAAAAGCCTCAAGCTCGTCCATGTACTTACAACCCTGATAAAACCTCTTTCCGATCCAACCCTCCGCATACCTGTGCCCAAAATCGCTGAGGTAAAATCTCCTCACGGCATAACTTGTCACATTCTCGCTGGCTATTAATGGAATGGAGTACTTGAAAAGCTCGTGATGGTTTTTGGTAATTTCCATGAGTTTCTCAAGCATGCGGGATTGTTTACTCAAAACTTAAAACGTTTATCCTTCTCAGAGCAGAGATTAGGATTGCGTAGGTTACGAGTTCACTCTCCCCGATGGGATCGCAGATAACAACCTTGTCACCAAATTCTGATAAGGCTTTCTCGATTTCTCTCAAGTGTTCTCCGTACGCTATGAACAGAGGAACTACCAGAACTTTTTTGCTCCGCATATCCCTTAAAACATCTGTAAGCTTTGGCTCTTCTATTACGTACGCTGTTCTAACTTCCTCAAATATTCCCAGCTTCTCTAATCTCTCTCTGTGCATCTCGACAACTTTTCTGTAATCGGGCAAGTTACTCCCATGACCCAAAATTATCAATCCGATCATTTTCGATCAAAGAACGGATTCTTACCCGTACAAGCCAAGGGAATCCCCAAGGCTACGGTTGATTTAACTATACCAAGCATTTTCGCGACAACTCCAATTCTGTATATTATTCTATTATCAACGTTAATAATACTCGCTAACTTCACAGCAGAACCTAGTGCAATTCCTAAATCCAGTATTTTGAAAACACAGTTTGGCCCGTCGTAATCTCCCTTAACCCTAACTGCATTCTCAAATTCCTTACAGTCTCTGAAGCCGCATGCTGAACAGTTCAATCCTAAAGATTTGTCTCCCTTAACGCCAATTACTAGAATCCCTTCAGCCTTCTTCAAGCTTTCTCCGTCTCTCTTCCATCCTTCACCTTTCTCCTTAGCCAACTCTATCATTTTATCGGCAATTCTATCCTTGTCTTCACCACTCACATATACTATCTCCAAATCGTCTATACCCTTTGATTTTGGTGCAGTTCTTGCTGAAATGGCCATGAGAAGGGCAGAAATTCTTACCGCTTCGCTTCTAAGGTTTTCCTCTTTCTCGATCATGGTGGAAAAATATCATACACTGTTAAAAACGTTACTCGTATCTCAAGGCTTGAATTGGTTCAAGACGTGAAGCTTTCCAAGCTGGATAGAGTGCGCTTAGTACGGCTGTAGCGGTTCCGAATGATATTCCTAATACAACGTAAAAGACGGAAGAAGGTTGAAAAACGTATTTGGTAGTCTTTAGAATGAGCATATCTATCACGTAACCACCCAAGAAGCTTAAACAACCGCCAATAATACTACCTATTAAACCTAAAATTAGAGCTTCGGTTAGGAAGAGCTTGAGTATGGTTTCTCTGTACGCACCAATAGCTCTCATAATTCCTATTTCTTTCGTTCTTTCGATTGTTGACATCAACATTATGTTCAAGATGCTCACACCAGCTACTAGAAGTGATACGCCAGCTATCGCCATAAGAAAGAGTGTTATCTGAGCAAAAGCTCTGTTTATACCTTCTATTATGCTCCTCATCTCGAAAACCGAAACCTTGCTCTCCTTTCGGTTTATCACGCTCTTGATGTACTCTTTGAGATTGTCTATGTTTTCTATCTCATCTACCTTTACTATTACCATGGTGTATCCTTCTTTATCGAAAAGCTTGTCGAAGTCTTCCGTGGGCAGTATTATGGCAAAATTCGGATTGATATCGAATCTCGCCTCTTGCCTCAAAATCCCCCCAACCCTGAATTCCCTTCCTTCTATCTCGATCTTAGACCCGACTCTAAGCTTAAAATACTCTGCAACATTACTACCAACTAAACATCCTTTATAACTACCTTCCTCAACCTCAAAAAACTTCTCAGCATCCTTCGAATCAATTCCGTAAACTGTCAAATATGTTTTCTTGTCCTTATAGCTAACTAAAGCGGAATCGCTCTTGATTGGTAATATCTCAGCATAAGTAATTCGTTTTAGTTTTTCCAAAGTTTTTTCGTCTATGGATGTGTAACCATGAGTGTAGTCTGGCATAATGATAACTTCGTTAGCTATATCCTTGAAGTTTTCAAGAATGGAGGCCTTTAAACTCTCACCAAATATCCCAATCGAGCTTATTGCCATCACGCCGATAATTATCCCAACAATCGCTAAAGCACTCCTAACTTTGATCCTCTTAAGGTTTCTCAGAGCCAACTCAATCAGCATATCGCACCATCCCTAATCGTTATTACTCTGTCAGCGTAAACCTTAAGTGAGGGATCGTGAGTTGCTAAGACGACCGTAACTCCTCTTTCGTCATTCAGCCTCTTGATAATATCCATAACAACTCTACCGCTTTTTGTGTCGAGGTTTCCAGTAGGTTCATCGCACAAAAGAATGGAAGGTCCATTAGCTAAAGCCCTTGCAATTGCTACTCTCTGCTGTTCCCCGCCACTCAACTCGTTGGGCTTTCTGTTAAGCTTATCGCCCAAACCTACCAAGGACAGAAGTTCTTTGGCCCTCTTTACCCTTTCAACTTTAGGAATACCTTTAAACACCATCGGCAACTCAACGTTTTCCAAAGCCGTCAGAGTAGGTATTAAATAATATTGCTGAAATATGAAACCGATTTTGTCTCTTCTAAGTTCGGTTAGCTGTTTATCGTTAAGCTGAGATGTGTTGAGCCCATCTATTAGTACCTCGCCTCTAGTGGGCTTATCTAAGCAACCCATGAGATACAGTAGCGTAGATTTTCCACTGCCAGATGGGCCCATTACGATGACAAACTCTCCATCTTCGATTTTGAGATTTATTCCTCTCAATGCAGTAACTTCGTGCAATCCCACCTTGTAAACCTTGTAGACGTCAATTAGCTCGATCATTTTCTTCTCCACGCCAAGACTATTAGAAGTATAACGAAAACTAGAACACAGACACTAACTCCGATTGCGACATAGTCTGTCTCGCTCGAAGTCTTTACGTTAAAACTTTCCATTGGGATTTCTACAACTTCTTCCGTCTCAAGAATTTCTCCAACCTCGTTGCTCCACTTTAACTCCAGAATAATGACTCTCGAGTGATTTTTGAATGTGAATTCGAACGTATCGAAGTCTGAAGGTTCCAAGCTGTCTATATAATACGTTTTAGTAACTCCATTCGAATTTGCAATGACGTAAATGTTGTAAGCTTCGCTCTTTCCTACGTTACAAACTTCCCCGGTCAAAGTTAATCCGCTTAAACTCCTTTCAATTTCGATACCGCTGAACTGCAATGCCGTTTCGTTCATAACTCTTATCGTGAGCAATTTATGTTCGTAATGAATATTACCGAACTCGTCTTTGTATCTAACGTCTACCCTGATTATCTTTTCACCCGATGTTTCCGAATAGAAATCGAATTTAACTCTAGCAACTTCGCTCGACTTCAGTACAGGAATTTGGAATTGCTTTTTCGAAAAGTTGGCAGTCACCTCTATTGAGTAGATTGTATCTCCCCTTAAGTTGGCAACCTCTACATCGATTGGGATTACATCTCCTATCGTAGTTGCATGATACTTCGGTGTAACGTTCAGCACTACGCCCTTACTACTCATATAGCTCACATTAACTGTTCTAACCACCTCATGGTAGTTTTTCCCGTTGTAAAAGCTGATCTTGAACTTCAAAGATTGAGGTTTCGTAGGTTCAAACTTGAAGGAGCCTTTCCCACTCTGAACGGATATTATTTGAGGGTCTGCTTTGAAAAGCGGTTGAACTACAACGTTTCTTATGTCAAGTGGAGAGATCACAGTAAAATGAACTGTGTTTACTTCATTGAGCGTGAGTATTGTCTTATCTAAAACTATCTCGGGCATTCGATCGAGAACTCTGATCGTTATCGATTGCTTTATAGTCCCATTTAATGTATGAACGTAGGCCGTTAGCGTGTAAGTTCCGCTCTCCTTGGCCTTTATCGTGAAAGGAAACTCGTAGGTATAGCCAGTTGATATCCAGCCTACTCCTGATATTGAAGAGGGCGTAACCTGAACTTCTGTAGGAGAAATCAAGGTTATTCCGCTAACGTATGTATCGTGTTGGGCTGTAAACGTTAACTTGCAATCCGCAACATCGTTAGGTAGTAGAGTTTGAGGTGTTATCTCAATTTTCACTATTTGGGCCGATGCCGTTTGAATTATCGCCAGTAGAATCAGAATCGGTAGGATTTTTTTCATGGAAGCTACGTTGCACTACGGCTTATAAAAAATTTATTCAAAAATTAGCTTGAGGAAGTATTCGTGAATTCTCGTATCGTTAGTTAGTTCGGGATGAAAAGCAAAGCCCAATATCTTGTCTTGCTGAACCGCAACGATATAATCTTCGAAAGTTGCAAGGACATCCACATTCTTTCCGACCTTCGTTACCGCTGGAGCTCTTATGAAAACTGCTTGAAACTTTCCAATGTTTTTGATGTTTAAAACTGCTTCAAAGCTTTCTCTTTGCCTTCCGAAGGCATTTCTTTTTATCCAAATGTCAAGCAAACCCAAGAGCTTGGTGTTCGTTCTTTCAACTTGCTCATCCCCGTGCTTCGCAAGCAAAATCAATCCGGCACAAGTCCCCATTATCGGCTTTCCCTCTTCAGCCTTTTCAAGAATTTCGCTTGCAATCGAATCCCTAAATATCAGCCTGCTTATGGTAGTACTCTCTCCACCGGGAATTATTACACCGTCGCTTTTTGAAACTACTCCTTTACGACGTGTAGCGACGACTTCTCCATCTATTCCTAGCTTTTTCATTGCAAGTTTTGTGATGATTACGTGCTCCTCAACGGCTCCCTGCACACCGACAACGGTAATCCTCATAATCCTCTATCTTGCATTCTGACTTCGAGCTGTGAAACCTCCAATCCTCTCATAGCTTCTCCCAATCCCTTGCTGATCTCAGCTATAACTTCAGGTTCGTCCCAGTGCTGTACCGCCTCAACTATTGCCCTCGCATATCCCTCTGGATTCGACGACTTGAAGATTCCAGAACCCACGAATACTCCATCTGCACCTAGCTGCATCATTAGGGCCGCATCTGCTGGAGTTGCGATTCCACCCGCTGCAAAATTGACAACTGGTAATCTGCCCATCTTCTTAATTTCAAGCAAGACTTCGTAAAGTCCCTCAACGATCTCTTCGAGTGTGTACTCCTCGTAAACGACATCACTCGGCTTTATTTCCGTCGGCAAGCCCATTTCAGCTCTAACTGTCTTCGCTAGCTCGACGTATCTCTCAGCATACTTCTTTGCAACTTCATATATTCTGTCGTCATCCATATTTACGATCTCGGCAATTGCATAGTTTATTATCCTCATGTGTTTAACAGCTTCAACAACGTTACCTGTTCCAGCCTCTCCCTTCGTTCTGATCATTGCTGCACCTTCCCATATTCTCCTCACAGCCTCACCCAAGCTCCTTGCACCGCACACGAATGGCACCGTGAACTTTCTCTTGTCGATATGGAAGAATACGTCTGCTGGAGTTAGAACCTCGCTCTCGTCAATCATATCAACTCCCAAAGCCTCTAAAGCTCTCGCCTCTGCTATGTGACCTATTCTGCACTTCGCCATGACTGGGATAGTTACAGCATCCATTATTTCCTGAATCTTTTTCGGATCAGCCATCCTTGCAACTCCGCCAGATGCTCTTATATCTGCTGGAACCTTGTGCAGAGCCATTACAGCGACAGCACCGGCATCCTCAGCGATCTGAGCCTGTTCAGCGTTCGTAACGTCCATTATCACTCCACCTTTTTGCATCTTCGCAAATCCCCTTTTAACAAGCTCCGTTCCGAACCTCAATTCTTCAAGCTTCATCGTTTGGTGATAAAGTGATAGGATATTTAACCAATGTGTTCGATCGACTTTTATATACTATCGACAATTTCAGACGATCCTACGATGAGCTAACCATTATTAGGGGAAGAGATATTCTCAAACGAATACAAACAGAGCATAAATATTTAGCCGAAATTTAGAAAGTTTACAACAATTTCCCTATTGAGAACCTCCGGATAAAAGGAAACCCCGTAAAAATCTATACCCTCCACTCTAAACATGCAGACTTCATCGTTCTGCACAGCCAAACATTCCAGACTGTCGTTTATACTCCTTAAAGCGTAGGCGTGCAGAAAGTAGCTTTTCATTGATCCTTTTTCAATCAATGGATTATCTCTTGTAACTTCGACATTGTAAACACCCATTTTCTTAACTTTTTCAAGTTCATTCGAAAACAGCGTGGCAAGTATGTGGTAGCCAGCACAGATCCCCAAAACACATCCCTCGAAATCTAAGAGTTGTTCAAAGCTGTCTATGTAATTCAGGTAATCGTAATCTCTCAAAGCAGTTCCACATATTATAACTTTTGAGCAGTCTCTTACATCGATCTTCTCGGTGTAGCGCACGATTCTGTAATTCAATTTGCACTCTCTTACAATCTCCACGATTGGTCTTACAAATTCCTCTTCGCTTAGCTTGTATTTGCAAGTTGATATTACTGCTATCATGTTTCCACAAGCTCTGCCTTTTTAACGATTAACGTGGCATCGTATTCGCTTCCAACAATCTCGTAATCAACTATCTTGAGCCTTTTTGTAAAGAGGGGCATATTCAGGACGAGGGTTTCGTACTCGCCACCTTCACCAGCCGGGTTTACAAATCTCTTCATATTTTCAAGCATTTCAACTGTCTCAATCGTTATCTTTCTTCCAAGCATGTCTTTACTTAGTGGATAGCCGGCTATCCTCGTAAAAACTATTTCGAATCCCAGCTCCAAAGCTTCCCTAAGTATCGAAACCTCGTCTCTTAGCCAGAGAGGGTTAAAGCACCATAACTCTAAATCATCGCATATTCTCTGAAATCTCGTAGCTTGATAAGTCGATCTTATTGCGCCAGTAACAACTCCCTCGACACCGTACAACTCCTTAGCCTCCTTTAAAGCTTCCCTCAAAGCATTCAAACTTCCTACCTCATCATCCGAGCATGCTTTCATAATTAGAGGTATCTTAAGAGATTTAGCCTGAAGCTTTACTAGCTCTGTATTTGGATAGTGGAAAAGAACACTTTCCTCAGACTTCGGGCTTAAAGATACTAGACAAACTACCTCCATTTCTTTCCAAGCTTTAAGTAAAGCCAAGTTTGAATCCTTGCCACCCGAGTACAAAATACAAACTCTCATGCTCGTCTTTCCTCCGTAATTCGGATCGATTTTTCAGGGTTTACTATTTTTAACTCTTTGAACTAACTGAGAGCGAGTTCGAAGCTTTAATTCAAAAAGCCAACGGTGCAAACTACAGCTACAACTCTTTCAGCAGAGCTAATAAAATAATCGCTTAAAACTTGAAAAAAAGAAAAAAGCTAAAATCAACTCTTAAGTCCCCTGAAAAACGCTACTACGCTTGCAATGATATAGACGATCAAGGTTATTACACCTAAGCTTAATCCAAATGCTACTATTCCGTCACTACTCACCCTCAAACCCGCGAGCCACTCTGACTCCATTACGAAAGGCACGTAAGCCAACGCGACGAGGTTAATGATGGTTATTGCTCCGAATATGTAGCATAATTTGCTTTCTTTTCTCTCTACTTCCCCTCCAACCTCTTCGGCCAAAGGAACCCATTTCTCATGTTCAACTTCAGCCTTCTTTCTTGAGATTTTGCCAGTGAATATGCTCATGTTTATTGGGAAGTTTCCGGGTGTTAGGTGCAGTATCCCCGCATGAGCCAATACGAACAGCAGTAGGAAGAAAGCCACTCCGGCATGTATAGTCCTTATTACGAAGAACATTCCCGGATTAAACGTTATGAATTCGAAGCTCCTCGGGAACCACATTATCGTGCCCGTCAGTATTTCTATGAAGGCGAGGAGGGGTAAGAGGTATATGTCTCCGACCATTATCCAGTCGTACTTGCCGAACTTGGGTCTTTCCTTTCTCAAGCCTAAAGTCCAAAGGATATCTCTGACAGCTCCAGCTACGACTTCACTTATGAACTCAGCTGAAAGTCCGAAATTCTTTATGTTCGAGTCACCCCTACCCCTGACTATTCTCTCTAAGATGAAGTAAGTCCCAAAGTATGCGAAGCTGAACACGAGTATTATTGCAAATACCCTATGCAGGAACATCGTAACTTCTGAACCTCCAAAGAGGGTGAAGACCCATCCCAAGTGCTTTGAAAACATTATCGGCAATCCCGTCACCAAGAGCATCATTCCAGATATACTTCCGACGAAGTGAGCTATTCTTTGATGCCAAGAGAACCTCTTAAGCATTACTTACTCACCTCCTCTTTGTGTATCTTGTGATACTTGTAGTATTCGATTATGGTCAACAGAACGACGAAGATTCCAGCTATTTCGAGCAATAACTTGATAATTTCGTTTATCATCGTAGCCAACTTCAAACTTTCTTCATAAATTGTTCCTCTCACGAACGCCGGAATTTCGCTCCACTTAACCACATAGCTACCTTTTAAGCTTGATACCGTAGCTATGTTTAGTATGTACGGGTATACTGCTATCAACGCAACTATGAAGGCAATAGCTACTATAGCCCTCGACATTTCTATCACCAAAAAATTTAGAAGAGGAACAGACTTTCAATCTTCGAAGCTGTCAAAGCTCCAACCCTTTCCCTAAGCTTCTTCGTTATTTCGCTCATCTCTCCAGCTAATATTGTTTCACACGGGCAGACTAGTGCGCATCTCGGCACAGGATCTCTGTATATCACGTTACCTTTCTCATCCTTCTCGGGCTCATATGGCAAAACGCAGTAGGTACACTTGTCCATCTTACCCTTACTGCCAAACGCTCCGCCTTCTGGGAACTGCGGTGCTCCGAATGGACATGCAAATGCACAGTAACCACATCCAATGCATCTATCCTTATCGACGAGCACTATTCCATCTTCTCTCTTGTATACAGCCTTCATCGGACAGACTTTCACGCAAAGCGGATCGTTGCAATGTAAACACATGAGTGGAATGTTTAACTGTCCAGGTTGTCCCTCGTTTATTGTCACAACCTGAATCCTGTTCACACCCTTAGGAGTTTTGTTGTAGTTCTTGCATATCGCCATACAACCCTTACACTTTATACAGAGGTTGTGGTGCGTATCTACTAAAAATTTGTAAGGCATTTAACATCACCTCACTCCATAACCTTCATCTTTCTCAACTCAGCCTTCAACTGCTCGATCTTGCTCTTATACTGGCTTAGGAATTCCTGTAACTTGTCTGCTCTGACAACATTGCAGATTCCCGACTTCGTAGCCTGCATCTGCGTCTCTGGATCCCACCCTGGAGGATTAACGATGTTACACGAATCTCCGTAAACTATGGGTCTTGTATCCATGTCATCCGTTACTGGGAATCTGTCGAGGTAAGGTTTGCCTTGGAATTGTCCGGCCCAATGGTACGGTGTGAATACGAGCCATTCTGGAACAGCAGGAGTCACTCTAGCTCTGACTATTATGTAAGCTGGCGTGTCATCGTATTCCAAGCTTCTCGGAGAGATTACGGCAACCATGTCCCCATCTTTAATTCCTCTTTCGTTGGCAGTCTTAGGATTGATCTCTACGTACATGTGTGGCTGTAACTCCGCAAGTATTGGGTTACTTCTTGTTTCTGCTCCACCACCCATGTGCTCCACTTGCCTTCCGGATGTCCATATAAGTGGGAATACTTCGGTCATCTTTGCATTCAACCAAGCAATCTGCCAGCTCCTCGCCTTTATCTTAACCCTGTAGTGGAAGTCGCCGTACTTCTCATCCTCGTATATCGGATACTTCTCTATTAGATCCAAGCGTGGAGAATACAGAGGTTCTCTGTGCTTCGGAACGGGGTCTTTCATGTTCCAAGCGTAGAACCTCGCTCTACCCCTTCCAGATGGAACCATGTTGTTCTTGATGTAATCTTCAAAGGTCTCACCTATCGCAAACACCCACTTGACACCGTTTATGGACAGCTGATCCTGTGGATTTACTCCACTCAGCAATGACTGGCCGTCTGGAGCCTTTGTTCCCCACTTCACCCTGAAATCGTGGCCTCCATCCCATACCGGTATATCGTTTCTGTACAGTATTGGCGTTCCTGGATGCTTCTCGTTCCAGCACGGCCACGGTAATCCCCAGTATTCTCCATCGCAAGGACCTCCGTAAGCTCTGCAATCCTCCTCGCTGAACGTGTAATCGTACTCTTGCTGCCTCTTTATCCTCCAGCTCTTCTGTCCGAGCATTCCGATCGTAATGCTACCGACCGTTATCTCCTTGTCCCATACCTCCTCAGGCCTTATCTCCTCTGGCTTCTTACCGCCGAAGTTTGCCGTGAATTTGGCATACAATCCCGGATCGTATTTATCGAGCTTCTCAACAAGCTTGAGCAGTATCCACATGTCCTCTCTCGAATCGAATCTCGGTGAAACCACTCTATTTCTCCACTGAATCTGTCTTCCAGAATTAGTTACGAACCCTTCTCCTTCGTATTCCGTGCAAGCTGGCAAGATTATTATCCCATCTGGTCTGTCTGGTAGCGCTGCAGCAGTCTCAACAAATGGATCTACTACCACTAACAGCTCAACAGATTCGAAAGCCTCCTTAACAAGCTTAAGGTCACCTATCGAAGCTGTGGAGTGCCCCCACCATATTATCACTTTAATTGGGCTAGGCTGATCGAGCTTCCAGCCGTACTTTTCAGCTGTAGCACCAACCGCAAATCTCGACATCGTGAATCCTTTCTTTTGCATCATCTCCTCGCTTGAAAATCTACTCTTTATCCATTCGTAATCGACATTCCAAACCTTGCACCAGTGCTTCCAAGCAGCCTCACTCAATCCGTAATATGCTGGTAGGGAGTGGCTAAGGACACACATGTCTGTAGCTCCTTGCACGTTGTCGTGACCTCTGAAAGCATTTACTCCTCCGCCCGGTTTACCAGCGTTGCCTAACAACAGCTGGAGGATTGCGAAACTTCTGATGTTCTGAGAACCGTAAGGATGCTGGGTAGCACCCATGGCGTATTGCACTGTTGCGGGCTTGTTGTGAGCTAAGATGTATGCAGCCCTTCTTATCTTTTCAGCAGGAACACCAGTTATCTTCTCGACGTTCTCTGGTGAGTAATCTTCCTTCATTACCTCTTCCTTAAAGTATTCGAACCCGTATGTTCTCTGCCTTATGAATTCCTCGTCATACCACCCATTCTTAATTATCTCATGGCATATTCCGTAAACCAATGCTATGTCCGTTCCCGGCCTAAATTGCAGGTGTAGATCGCTTACTGCAGCAGTTCTGCTGAATCTCGGATCGCAGCAGATCAGAATTGCCCCCCTCTTCTTAGCTTCGTAGATGTGGTAGAAGCTGACTGGATGTGCTTCACTCGGGTTTGAGAAGAAGATTATGCACTTGGCATTTCTAATGTCGTTGAAGTTGTTTGTCATAGCTCCGTATCCCCAGGTGTTACCCAATCCAGCAACCGTTGTTGAGTGGCATATTCTTGCTTGATGATCGATGTTATTTGAGCCCCAGAAGGCCATGAACTTTCTCTGCAAGTACGCCATCTCAGTGCTAACCTTAGCTGAGCCGGCAAAGAATACAGCGTCGGGTCCGTACTTCTGTCTGACTTCATACAATTTCTTGGCTATAATTTCTAGAGCCTCATCCCAGCTGATCTTCTCCCACTTTCCGTTTCTCTTTATCATCGGATACTTCAGCCTTCTTGGAGAATGAACGATGTAGTTGGCCGAAGCACCCTTACAGCACAACTTTCCCCTGTTTATCGGGTTGTTTATCCAAGGCTCGATCCAGAGCCATTGATCATCTTTCACAACTGCGAGCATTCCACACCCGACTGCACATCCCGTACAGATAGTCTTAACGAGCTTGTAACCACTCTCCTGCTCCTTCTTTTGGACTTCTTCAGCCTTTCTGACTATGTCACCTCTAGCATATTTTAACAGTCCACCGGCGACTGCTAAGCTAATTGCTGAAGTTTTTAAGAAATCTCTCCTCGTCAGTTTTAGCTTCATTCGAACACCTCCTTCGAATAATCTTTAGTATCATAAAAATAAAAATTTTTCGATATTAAAATATGTGTGGGTGGAAATATTTTGAAATCGAAAGCGATTTAACTTAGCGGTTGATAAGTCGAAAGCATGATCGTAATTTGCAAAAAACTTGGAATATATTTTGACGGGAAGGTTGTTGAAAGTTGTGAAGATGATTTCGAAGTTGAAGAATACACGATTTTCACATGTCCTTCACTCTATCACAAAGTTAAGGACAAGGTTGAAGATTACAAAATCTTAGATTTAAGGATTCTGAAAGCTTTTAGAAATCCAAACGAAGTTGCAAAGGCGTTATTGACAGCTGAGAGCGTTTACAATGAGTTAGAATTCGAAGCAGTCAATGTAGGAAACTCAGTAGCTTATATCGGAGACAATTTGGAGCTTATAAAGGAGCTGTCTTTACACTGCGATCTTACGGTAATAACTCAGAACGAAGACACGATCAGAGAGCTTTATCCATACGAGGTTAAAGTGATAAGAGGTAGGGTTAAGGGCGTTGAAGGATCGATAGGGAATTTTAAGGTTTACGTTGAGGGCTACGATGTAGTTAGAGGAAAAGAGGTTGATTTCATCGAGGTTGGGCAGGTAATATATCCGAATTTCGATAAACACGTCGAAGGGATATACGGCGACGAGTTTCTAGGAGCTTTCAAGGTTTTATCGAACTTAGGAGGGTTTATGAAGCTGGTTGCAGTCAAAGTAAATCACGATATCTGCGGTGTAATGAAGAGTGGTATATCTGGGTGCAATTTCTGCTTAGAATGTCCAAATTCTGCTATAGAGATCGTGAATGGTAAAATTAACGTTGATACGGTGTTGTGTAAGGCATGTGGATTTTGCTCATCGATTTGCTTTACTTCAGCAATTGAAAACAAGGTTACACCTCACGATAAGCTCTTAGAGAAAGTAGACAAGGTTTCGGAAGTTACGGATCTTGATACGATTATATTCACTTGTGAAAGATCTTTAGGAGAGCTTTACGAGTTTAAAAACCTGCCAGACGTTGCAATTATAACCGTTCCATGCTTAAACCACGTAAATGAAGTTCACTACCTTTACGCAGTTTTAAAGGGATTTAAGGTTTTGGCAATTCCTTGTAAAGACTGTGAATACTTCAAAACAGATTGCTTTGATATAGCGGTAAAAACTTTGAAAGCATTTGGGTTCAATTGCCTTAAACTTACGAGATGGGAAGATTTTAAAGATACCTTTAACGAACTGAAAAAAGCTGGTGTTCCTGAGGTTAAGTTTGAGCTTAGAGGAAGAAATAAGAGGGAAATGTGGTTGAGTTTGGTCGAATCTTTAATGGTTTACGATTTGAAAGAGAGGATTTTCGAATCGAAGCACTTTGGAAAGATAAAAATTAATGATAACTGCACACTCTGCAATGCCTGCATGAACTTCTGCCCAATGGAAGCTATTAAGAAAGAGGATGGAAAAATTCTGTTCAATCATGCACTCTGCATAGCCTGTGAGATGTGTGCAAAAGCTTGCCCAGAAAAAGCTATAGAGGTTGAGAAGGCTTTGGATTTCGGAGATTTGGGCGAGAAGGTCGTATTTGAGGATGAGATAATAAAGTGTCCGAAATGCGGTAAACCGCACATATCAAAGAGAGCATACGAGAAGATGAAAGCTTTAACTGGTATGGAGAAATCTTTACTGTTCTGCAAGGAGTGCAGACCTAAGATAATTATTGAAGGGGTTTACGAGGAAATCGTTAAGGATATCGAAGAAATTAGAAGGAGAAGGTTAGGTGAGTGATATGGAGTTTGAGGATGTTGTGAAGGGTAGGATGGGGATGTATTCCTTCTTCTCAGCTGTATTGATAGATGTCCCACCGAAGGAGCTTTTGAAGGATTTATACGAGGGAAAGGTTGAGTTTCCCAAACTTAAGGGGGTTGACATAGTTAAGAATTATCCAAAAGGATTCGAATCGTTCGAGGACTTTGAAAGGGCTGTAAGGCAGGAATACACGGCAATTTTTGTCGGACCCTTCAACGGTTACGTTTCCCTATATCAATCAGATTACGAAGGCGATTATCCCTACGGTAGAGTTACATTGAGAGTTAAGGAGATGTTCAGAAAATTCGGATACGAGTGTATTCATAGAGAGCCGGCGGATCACTTGGGAGTTTACATGGCTTTCATGGCGGAAAGCTGTAGGGAGCTTTTGAATGGGAATGTTGAAGAACTGAAGAAGCAGAGGGAAGTTATGAAGGAACTCGAAAAGTGGGTTTTCGAATTCTGCGATAGGGTTGTGAATCACAGTGAAGCAAGGTTTTATAAGGGTATTGCTGAGATGCTTAGAGATTTTATAAAAATTGATAAAAACTTAATAGAGGAACTTGTACTATATGCAACCCACAAGAAGTGACTTCACGACCTCATTTACCTTTACAGCTGGCTCGTTACTTACTATGATGGGATCACCTATTTCGAGAAGGGCTTCCTTAACAACGCTTTCAACCATTTCATACGTTTCAAGTAAGTCTCTTCCAGCTGGGGTTAGTCGAGTTCCTCCTTTTCCCCTGCCCCCTCTCCTTGTCTCAACGACACTCTCACCCAAGTTTTCTTCAAGCCTTTTAATGTAACTCCAGATGAACTTATAGGACATACCCAAAACTTCCGAAGCTTTAGAAATCGAACCGTATTGATTTATTGCCTTAAGAATCATGTATCCTCCCCTACCGATGAGGGGCTTTGAGTCTTTTTCAATCCAAACCTTAAAGCGAATTACCGTCTTCACCACCTCCAAATGTTAATCCGTGAATAGTCATACATTCTAACAATTATATTGATTTCGATTTTTACTTCCCAAGCTTGGATTCGAGCTTAAGTACTTCCTGACCGACATATTACGGATTCTTGCAGATTTAGCCAGAACTCTAGATAGAATCTAAAGAAAAATTTCAGTAATAACTGCAACAGTTAATCTTGTAGAGAACTTAAGAACATAGGTGATTCCAAGAATATTCTAGTAATCTCAAATGACATCATAAGGATCGGTATTCTTCAATCCTTTGTCTAGACCTATCCTGCTACCCCTTCCTCCAGCCAAGATAGCTACATTCAACCGCATCACCTACTATTATCTTGCTACTGAATGATACAAGCGTAATTCCAGCTTTTTTGCATAGTTCAACTGCCAAATCGGTGACGGCCTTTTTTGTGACCAAAATAGGAATCTTAGCTTTGTAGCAGCTTAGAGCCACATCAAATGTAATTCTCGAAGAAACAAGCAAGAACACCCTACTGAAATCTATATTCGAGCACTTTCCTATCACCTTCAAAATCGCATTGTGCCTGCTAACATCTACTGCTCTTGCAACCATTCCTGATTTACTGACTATCACTGCAGTGTGATGCGCTTTTGTGGGATCGTTAAGGTCAATTAGCTTTAAACTACTCTCAATTTCATTTAAACTCCATCTTTCGTTACATACAACTTTCTCAAGCTTGAGAAAGTCGTCAATCCTAATTTTTTCTATTTCGAAGTCATTTTCCAATCCCTCTACGAATGCTAGGCCCTTAGCCAAGTCTTCGAGTTCTGTCGGACTGCATTTTATATTGTATGATCTATTTCCAAGGCGAATGACAAACAGTTCTTCCTTTGCAATCATTGCTCAGAACAACTCAATCTTTCATCTTAAGATTTTCCTCTTAGAAACACTATCGCTGTCGAAATGATGTACATACTACATACTTAGTGTATATACACAACTCTTCATTAGTATTACAGTGCGGTAGGGGAAGCCATGCTTCATCTAGAGGCGGATGTCGTTATAACCTGCCCGTAAGAAGTAAAGAAGAGTGTTACGCTGAGTTAAAGATGAAACGTTGAAATTGGGAAAGAATCTATCCTAGATTGTGATAAGTTCGTAAGTGTAGTCTCCAAATAATTAAGCCGTTCATCCCCTTAAGCCATCTTGGAGAAGATAAAGGTAATTCCAATACTGTTTTATACTTCAAAAGTTTCGTATGAAACTTAATGGACATAGGGAAAACTTTGTTCATGATACTCCAAAATATGAAGAAGTTCGTAATGAAGAATTTATCTGGAGAACTGACTTTTCTTGGGTTTAAATGTCTTAAAATTGCTTACTACAAGAGTCCAGTAACTCAAAAAGAGATTATCGAAGAAACTGGATTGAGCAAGGGGACTGTTTCAAAAGCTTTGAGAAGACTGGAGAAGAAGAGGTTGATAACGAGAAGAAGAGTAGGAAGAAAGTACCAGATAGAGTTAACGGACGAAGGTATGGCTGTAATGAAAAAATTTGAAAAGATTGCTTCAGAAATTAACAAAATTCTTCTCAAAGACTTCAGTGAAGAAGAAATGAAGAACCTGAAGAATTTGCTAGAGAGAATGCTGAAAAACATTGAGCAGGTGGTGAAATGAGGAGTATCGTACTTCTAACTCGTTCTCGCTTTCGTTTGGAAACTTTCACCGTTAGAAATCCCGAAGATCTGGCGGTAGAGGTGAGAGTTTGAGAAGGGCCGCGCTGATAGCTGTAACTCTCACATCTTTCCTTACTCCCTTCACCCTATCTTCAGTGAACGTAGCGCTTCCAACTATCGGCAATGAGTTTAAAGTGGATGCAATAACTCTGAACTGGATAGCTACTGCATTTCTTCTTTCTTCTGCCATGTTTCTAGTTCCGTTTGGAAGGTTGGCTGATATTAAGGGGAGAAAGAGAATTTTTGTTATTGGTGTGAGTATTTTTACCGCAGGATCACTGCTTTCAGCTTTATCCACTTCTGCAGAAATGCTCATAGCATTTAGAGTTCTGCAAGGAATTGGAGGAGCGATGGTATTTTCAACAGGAGTAGCAATTTTAACTTCTGTTTTTTCACCACAGGAAAGGGGAAAGGTTCTTGGAATAAATGTGGCTTCAGTCTATACCGGCTTAAGCTTGGGACCATTCTTCGGCGGTATTTTAACCCAAAACTTCGGATGGAGGAGCGTTTTTATCGTTAACGTCCCTCTCGGCATCATCATCGCTCTTCTCACGACACTAAAGCTGAAGGCAGAATGGGCTGATGCAAGGGGAGAAAGGTTCGACTTGGTAGGTTCGATAATTTACAGTCTAATGCTCGTGCTGATAATGCTCGGCGTGTCAGAGTCAGAGATAACTCTGATAGTTGCTGGATTGGCTTTACTCGTTGCATTCATTCTGTGGGAAAGTAGAGTTGAGTATCCCGTCCTTGAAATAAGACTGTTCAGGCGAAACGTAACTTTTGCACTTTCAAACCTCGCAGCACTACTGAATTACGCTGCCACTTTCGCCGTGACTTACCTCTTAAGTCTTTATTTACAGTACATTAAAGCTTTAACTCCGCAACAAGCTGGCTTCATTTTGATCGCACAGCCTGTTGTTCAGGCTTTACTTTCTCCATTTGCAGGCTGGCTTTCAGATAGAATAGAGCCGAGAGTTGTAGCATCTGCTGGAATGGCTGTAACAGCATTAGGGCTGCTCATATTCTCAACGATCGACGAGAACACGGAAATATCGATGATAGTGGCAAATCTCATGATAATGGGCTTTGGTTTCGCTTTGTTTAGCTCTCCAAATACGAATGCGATCATGAGTTCCGTAGAAAGAAGATTTTATGGAATAGCATCGGCAACCCTTGCAACGATGCGTGTTGTGGGGCAGATGCTCAGCATGGCAATTGTTATGCTTGTCTTCGCAATTTACATCGGAAAGGTTTCGATTACTCCCAAAGTTTACCCACTACTGATAGATAGCATACGCACATCCTTTGCTATCTTCTCAATACTCTGTTTCTTCGGAATATTTGCATCTCTTGCAAGAGGAGAAGTAAGAAAGAAGTCTCTAGAGAGTTAAACAACCGGTTACAATCATCTTTGCAATTTTTAATGTAATTGTTTAGATTTTAAACTAAAAGTCTTTAATACAGTATAAATTCTAATCTGAAAATGTGGATGCTTATACACTGGTGACAGCGGGAGTAAATGCCTTAAAAGAGTATATAGCTCTGCATGTGCTAACCTGCTTAGTCCCAGCTTTCCTCATTGCAGGAGCGTTGATGTCGATAATAAATAAGGCTATTTTGATAAACTATCTCGGAGCGGCAACATCCAAGCTGAAATCATTTTTTTGGCAATAATTTCATCTTTCTTTCTTGCAGTATGCTCATGTACTGTCATTCCTATAGCATCTGGCATCTTCAAGAGAACAAATACTACTGCACCAGCAATGATGATACTCTGGGTGGTTCCAGCGACTAACATCTTAGCGTTAACATATACTGGAGCCGTACTCGGAGTAGAGATTGCTGTTGCCAGAGTAATTGCAGCTGTATCGACAGCTTTTATTGTTGGACTGGTTTTGCATTACATCTTCGACAGGAATATTTCCGTGCATGAGGAAATAACTGTTTCAGCAAATCCCAGTAGGATTGTTGAGAGAAATGCTTTAATTTTGTTTGGTCTTTTGGTTGCTACACTCCTTTTACCAAACTATATTGGAGTTGGAAGGCCATACATTTTCAAGGTCGAAGTTTTTGCGATTTTAATGTAATGTTTATAACGGTAATTTATGCTTTAAAAAGCTTCGAGAAGGAGGATCTAAAGTACTGGATGATGGAAACTTGGTTCTTCGTTAAACAAATAGTTCCACTGTTACTCGTCGGAGTTTTCATCGTTGGAGTTGTTGGAGAAGTTCTGAAAGCCACAAACATAGTGGAAACTTATCTCGGTGGGGAGGGAGTTAGACAGAGCTTTATAGCGGCAATCATTGGGGCTTTAAGCTACTTTGCTACGATGACGGAAGCGCCTTTTGTTGATACACTCATGAAGCTTGGGATGGGCAAAGGTCCTGCTTTAGCTCTGCTTCTTGCGGGGCCCGGTTTGAGTTTGCCGAATATGTTAGCAATTGGGAGGCTTTTTGGAGTTAAAAGAGCGGTTTTGTATATAATGACAATAGTCATGCTCTCAACTCTAGCTGGAACAATCTATGGGGAGGTGGCAACATGAAAATAAAAGTGGTTGGGCCTGGTTGTCCGAGATGTAAGGCAACATACAAGATTGTGAAGAAAGTGATCGATAAGGAAGGGTTGGATGCAGAGCTCGAATACGTGACGGACATGAATGAAGCAGCAAATCTTGGAGTAATTGCAACTCCGGCAGTCTGGATTGATGGAGAAGTCGTCATTCAGGGAAAGGTTCCGAAAGAGAGTGAACTGCTGGAAATCATTAAAAAGGAGAAAAAAGGAGAAATGATTTTTTATCTTCTAAATAAACTCAAAACACGATATTTCACTCCAGATAAGTAGTTTCCCAACTGATCTATCCCAACTCCGGATTTGAGTAGAAGGGATGAAATTTGTGGAAACGCAGGATGCGAACTAATCATATCCTGCTGTACCTTTTGAGCGGCGTTAGGTACTTCTTATCCAACTCATATAACAGTTGAATTGCTGATACAATCATAGCGATAGTTGCACACACTGAAAGAGGACAATTGGACTGGGTGGAATGGGCGAACAGTCTGTGAATTCCGTAAAGACCGAAGAGGGCAAGGGCGAAGCATGCTGTTTTCAAAGAAGGTATGACATCTATAGCATCGACTAGTAACATTAAATCCCTACATTTTTTGAGCAAATAACCTCCTAGACCCAGCAAGATTAGTGTGGTGTTGGCGACTAAGGATATTACTATTGTTCGTGCAACCGTTGAAGTTAGATACATTCCTATATGCATATGAAGGTCCTCCAAAGCGAGATGAAAGACTATGAGATATATCAAGAACTCGAATGCTTCCTTGCCTATTCTCAGAGCCCCTACAGACTTCAATGCATAAAGCAACTGAGTCAGTATGACCGCTTCAACGATAAGTAAGAGTAAAGGTCCGTAGAATGAGTGGTATATCGGATTTATGCCACAGAACGCGATTAGGAAACCAGTCACACCTATGTATGCAAAAGTTATGAAAAGTAGAAGTATTGCCGTAGCTAATTTCTTAAGACTAATTATTCTCGCATCTATTTCTTCAGAGCTTAGAGATGAGTGAGCTACGGCAGAAAGTGCAATCGCTACCAAGCCCAGCAAAGCTGGAACAATGTTTGGAACAATGTTAGTTATTGCTAAGCTCATTGTAGAATTGACAATTTTATCCCTTATTAAAGCTTTATTATCTCATTATCTCCTAATGATGACCTATGGGGCTTATCTTCTACCAAAAGTGTTTTAAGCTGCACACTTGCCCAACTTGGCAAATGCCTGATGAGAAACTTGCAAGAGCTCTGAGGGCGAGAGCGAGAAGAAGAATCCTTGAAGAGCTCGTTAAATCTGGTCCGCTTAGTGTCGGCGAAATTGCCGAGAAAGTTGGTATCGCCGAGTACAACGCTTCTAAGCACTTGAAGTTGCTTTGCGATTTGGGTGTTGTAGAGTATACTTACGACCCTCCGAAGAAGATATATTACGTATCCATTCCCGAGATGGAAGAATTGCTCAAAGCTTACAATGCGGTTGCAAGCAAGCTGGCCAAAAGGTGATGAGATGAAAGTTGTGATAATCATGGGTTCGAAGTCAGATATAGGTTATGCGAGCAAGATAGCTAAGAAGCTCAAAGATTTTGGCGTGAACGTCGTTATGAGAGTTGCTTCAGCTCATAAGACACCCCTAAAAGTTCTTAAAATAATAAAAGAGTACGAACATGAGGATGTAGTTTTTGTAACCGTAGCAGGTAGAAGTAACGCCTTGAGCGGATTCGTAGATGCTAATACAACCAAACCAGTTATAGCTGCTCCCCCCTATAGCGATAAATTTGGAGGAGTGGATATATTTTCAAGCATAAGAATGCCCTCCGGCGTTGCACCCATGCTCGTTATGGAGGCTGAAAACGTTGCTTTAGCAGCTGTAAAAATTCTTTCACTCAAATACGATGATCTAAAAAGAAAGATTGCAGAATATCAGGAAAGAAAGAAGATGGAAGTTGAGAATGCAGACAAAGAGGTGATGGAATGGGAAGTGTAAAAGATTTGATCGTTATAGAAGAGCCTAAAGAGGATAAAATGGGCTTTGCAGACTTCGTATTCTCTGATCGCTATTCCGTTTTTGATTATGGAGTCATGCCTGACCTAATAGAGCATAAAGGGGAGTCATTATGTCTCATTTCAGCTTACTTCTTCGAAAAGCTTGAAGATTATGGAATAAAAACCCATTACATCGGTCTGGTTGAGAATGGGAAGGTGAAGAGGTTTGATGAAATTTCCAAGCCAACAAATGTCATGAGGGTGAAACTAGCGAGGGTTGTTAAGCCAGAAAAGAAGAATGGTTACGATTACTCCGTATTTAGAAAGCTTAAAGGCAACTTCCTAATCCCTCTGGAAGTCATCTACAGGAACAGCATTCCCAAAGGTTCTTCACTGCTTAGAAGGATCAAGGAGGGCAAAGTTAAACCAGAAGATTTTGGTTTAAAAGAGATTGTAGAGGGAATGAAACTCGAAAAACCGATAATAGACTTCAGCACGAAGCTTGAAGATGTAGATAGGTATTTAAGCCACGGAGAGGCTAAAGAGATTTCTGGACTAAGCGATGAAGAGTTTGAAAGGTTAAAGGAGATTGCGTTGAAGGTTGATGAAATAATAACTTCCGAGGTTTCGAAAGTTGGGCTTGAGAATGAAGATGGAAAGATAGAATTCGCTCTCGATGAGTTTAGAAATATAATTGTTGTGGATGCAGTTGGAACTCCCGACGAGTGCAGATTTAGTTATGAGGGATTCGATGTCAGCAAAGAACTTTTGAGAGAATACTACAGAAAGACTGAGTGGTATGAGAGGTTGAAAGAGGTTAAAGGCAAACCCAATTGGAGAGATATTGTCGGAGAACCTCCGAAGTTGAGTGAAAATGTAAGAATTCTAGCCTCCAAGCTTTACATGGCTCTGTGTAATGAGATAACTGGGAAAAAGTTCTTCGACGTTCCCAAGCTTGGTGAAGTAGTTAAGGAGATTAAAGAGGTGATAAGATGAAAGCAGCTTTGGCTTTGGAGGATGGAACTTACGTTGAAGGTAAGGCTTTTGGTGCTGAAAGGGATGCCTTAGGTGAGATAATATTCTGCACAAGCATGACCGGTTATGTTGAAGCCTTAACCGATCCTAGTTACAAGGGTCAGATTCTCATGATGACTTATCCACTCATAGGAAATTACGGCGTATGTAGAGAGGATTTTGAAAGTGATGGGGTGAAAGTGGAGGGCTTCGTCGTTAGGGAACTCTGCAAAGAACCGAGCAACTGGAGGAGCGAAATGACAGTAGACGAACTTCTCAAAGAGTACGATGTTCCGGGGATTGAGGGTGTTGATACTAGAATGCTAACGAAGAAAATAAGGATATACGGAACTATGAAAGCGGCTTTGGCTGTTGGGGATGTTGATAAAGAAGAATTGATAGAGAGGGCAAGAGCCCAGCCATCGATAAGCGATATAGATTTGGTCGATAAGGTCTGCGTAAAAGAGCCAAAGAGATTTGAAGCTGAGAAAGGAAGGTTTGAAGTCGTTCTAATAGACTGTGGTGTCAAGAAGAGTATAATCAGACAACTCTTGAAGAGAGGAGTTAACATCACGCTCGTTCCCTACAACTATCCTGCTAAAGATATCCTAGATATGGATCCTGATGGAGTTTTTGTTTCAAATGGGCCAGGTGATCCTGCGAGGGTTAAGGAGACTATTGAAACCGTAAAGAGCTTGATAGGGAAGATACCTATGGCAGGAATATGCTTGGGACATCAGCTTATAGCTCTGGCAATGGGTGCAAAGACTTACAAGCTTAAGTTCGGGCATCACGGAAGCAATCAGCCTGTGAAAGACTTTGAAACTGGTAGGGTTTTCATATCGAGCCAGAATCACAACTTTGCTGTCGATGAGAATACTTTACCAAAGGGCATGAAGGTTACTCAGATAAACTTGAACGATTACACAGTCGAGGGCTTGAGGCATGAGGAGCTACCTCTAATGTCAGTTCAGTACCATCCCGAAGCCGGGCCGGGTCCACACGACACGTACTTCTTCTTCGACGAGTTCGTAAAGATGTTGAAAGAGTTCTGAGGTGTTGAAATGCCGAAGAGGGGGGATATCAAGAAAATAATGGTCATAGGAAGTGGGCCGATAGTAATAGGCCAAGCTGCAGAGTTCGATTATTCAGGTAGTCAGGCCTGCAAGGCTTTGAAAGAGGAAGGTTATGAGGTCGTTTTGGTCAACTCCAATCCAGCTACTATAATGACAGATCCAGATATGGCCGACAGAGTTTACATAGAGCCGTTAACTGCAGATGTTGTTGCAAAGATTATTGAAAGAGAAACTCCAGACGCTTTACTGCCGACACTGGGAGGCCAGACTGCTTTGAACTTGGCTGTTGAACTGGGTGAGATGGGTGTGCTTGATGAGTACGGAGTCGAGCTAATAGGTGCTAAGCTCGATGCTATAAAGAAGGCTGAAGATAGAGAGCTTTTCAAGGAATGCATGCGCAAAATTGGCTTAGATGTGCCTAGAAGTGATATCGCTAGAGATGTTGATGAAGCTTTGGCTATAGCTGAAGAGATCGGCTACCCCGTTGTCGTAAGGCCAGCTTTCACCTTAGGTGGGACTGGTGGAGGTATAGCATATAACAAGAAGGAGCTTAGAGAGATAGTTGAGAAGGGTTTGAAACTTTCATTAATTCATCAGGTGCTAATTGAGGAAGGAGTAATCGGCTGGAAGGAGTACGAGCTTGAGGTAATGAGAGATTTGGCCGATAATGTTGTGATAATCTGCTCAATTGAGAATTTCGATCCTATGGGGATTCACACGGGTGACAGTATAACCGTTGCTCCAGCTCAAACTCTGAGTGATGTCGAATATCAGCAATTGAGAGATGCTGCGATTAAGATAATCAGAGCAATTGGAGTAGAAACAGGAGGTAGTAATATACAGTTCGCAGTCCATCCCGAAAATGGAAGAATAGTTGCAATCGAGATGAATCCAAGAGTTAGTAGATCATCCGCTTTAGCTTCGAAAGCAACTGGATTTCCGATAGCGAAAATTGCTGCAAAGCTTGCTGTTGGTTATACCCTAGATGAAATTCCAAACGACATAACCAAAGAAACTCCTGCGAGCTTCGAGCCTACAATAGATTACGTCGTAGTTAAGATTCCACGCTTTGCATTCGACAAGTTCCCAACTGCTGATTCCACATTGGGCACTCAGATGAAGAGTGTTGGAGAAGTCATGGCTATAGGCAGAACTTTCGAAGAGGCACTACAGAAGGCTATAAGGAGCTTGGAAATTGGAAGATACGGATTGGGTTGCGATGGAAAAGATAAGGATCCAAGCAGAGAGGAGATAATTCAAAAGCTGAGAACACCGAATGCTGATAGGATTTTCTACATCCGCTACGCCTTAAAGAAAGGTTTCACCGTCGATGAAATTTACGAATTAACGAAGATAGACAGGTGGTTTATAAGAAAGATAAAGAACATAGTTGAAATGGAGGAGAAGCTTAAGGAGTGGGCTAAGAAGACCAACTACGACATCGAGAAAGTTCCCTACGAGGTTTTGAGGGAAGCAAAGCGTTTGGGGTTCTCGGATTACCAGCTCGCTTACATATTCAAGACGGACGAAAGGACTGTTAGAAGGGCTAGAAAGAAGAGGGGAATTTCGGCTGTTTTCAAGATGGTCGATACCTGTGCCGCAGAGTTCGAAGCTAAGACACCCTACTACTACTCAACTTATGAGGATGAGAACGATGCTCCACCAACTCCGAGAAAGAAAGTTATGATTCTAGGTAGTGGACCAAACAGGATAGGGCAGGGTATTGAATTCGACTACTGTTGCTGTCATGCGGTCTTTAGCTTGAAAGAAGAGGGTTACGAGACTATCATGGTGAACTGCAACCCAGAAACAGTTTCAACAGACTACGACACCTCTGACAGACTGTACTTCGAGCCCATAACTCATGAGGACGTCATGAACATCTACGACAACGAAAAGCCTGAGGGAGTGATAGTTCAGTTCGGAGGACAAACGCCCTTGAACATAGCCAAAGATTTGGAAGAATCCGGAGCTAAGATTTTGGGGACTTCAGTCGATTCAATAGATTTTGCGGAGGATAGAGAGAGGTTTTCAAAGCTTCTGGAGGAGCTGGGTATACCTCAGCCCGAGCACGGGATTGCGCACAGCGTTGAAGAGGCTAAGGAGGTTGCGAGGAAGATAGGATATCCAGTTCTAGTAAGACCTTCGTACGTTTTAGGTGGAAGAGCTATGGAGATCGTTTACGACGACGAGGAACTTGAGAGATATGTGAGAGAGGCAGTCGAGGTTTCACCTGAAAAGCCGATCTTAATAGACAAGTTCTTGGAAGATGCAGTAGAGGCTGAGGTTGATGCTCTATGCGATGGGGAAGAGGTTGTCATAGGTGGAATTTTGGAGCACATTGAAGAAGCTGGAGTTCACAGCGGTGATTCGGCCTGTGTTATCCCGCCGATTTCCCTACCAAAACACATCATAGATACGATAATCGATTACACTCGCAAAATAGCTTTAGCTTTGAAGGTTGTCGGGCTGATAAATATCCAATTTGCGATAAAGGACAATGTCGTTTACGTGCTTGAAGCAAATCCAAGAGCGAGTAGAACTGTCCCCTTCATAAGCAAAGCTACTGGTCTTCCTTTGGCAAAGATCGCTGCAAAGCTGATGATGGGCAAAAAGTTGAGGGAGCTTGGAATAAAGGAGAGGTTGAACCTCAAGCATGTAGCTGTTAAGGAGGCAGTGTTCCCCTTCCAGAAACTGCCTGGAGTCGATCCAGTTCTTGGTCCAGAGATGAAGTCCACTGGAGAAGTCATGGGAATTGATTACGACTTCGGACTGGCTTACTACAAAGCCCAGCTAGGTGCTGGAATGAGGCTGCCGTTGGAGGGAACTGCTTTCATAAGTGTCAAAGACAAGGACAAGAACGAGAAGATAGTTTGGGTTGCTAAGAAGTTGAAGGAATTGGGGTTCAGGATAATCGCAACGAGAGGAACGGCTGAATACCTCAAAAGGAACGGAGTTGATGTGGAGGTTGTGAATAAGATCAGCGAGGGAAGACCGAACATCCTCGATGAGATAATCAACGGAAACGTCCATCTGATAATAAATACACCCAAAGGAAAGAGGGGTAGAGACGAAGGCTACCTTATAAGGAGAACTGCCGTGGACTACAACATACCATACATAACAACCCTTGCAGGTGCAATCGCTGCGGTAAAGGGTATTGAAGCTGTTAAGAAGAGAAGTATTATGACGATAAAGAGCATTCAAGAGTATCACAAGGAAGTTGAAGAGACTATAGGTGTCGCGGATGATAAAGAAAGTTGACGACTTCGCAAGACTAGATGTATTCAGAGAATTTAGATCTGGAAAGCCTGAGGCTATTTTTGCTCAAAACAAGACTCCAGAGCAGCTTGTTAAGATAGTTGAAGCGTTTTTAGAGTGCAAAGATTCCGTTTTAATCACTAGACTGAACTATGAGCAGATCAAAGCTTTGAGAGAGTGCTTCGATGATGTTTACATCAACGATATTGGAAAGATTGCAGTAATCGGTAAAAAAGCCAAAGATTTGAGAGAAGGTAAAGTTGAAGGGTTAGGAAAAACTGCCGTTTTCACGGCAGGTACTTCTGATAAGCCTGTTGCTGAGGAGGCATGCGTTACAGCCATGTTTCTAGGCTTAGAAGTTTTGAAGTTTTACGATGTCGGAATTGCATGCATATACAGACTGGTTGAGCCTTTAAAGAGAGTTAAGGAGGAGGATGTGGATTCGATAATAGCAATAGCTGGGATGGAGGGCGCTCTTCCTTCAGTTTTGGCTGGACTTGTAGATGTTCCAATTATAGCAGTTCCTACATCTGTTGGTTACGGCGTAAATTTGGGTGGGATTACAACGCTATTTTCAATGCTCCTAAGCTGTCCAGCAGGAGTTGCCGTGGTAAACATAGACAACGGCTTTGGCGCTGGAGTTTTTGCTTACCTCATATCTCGAATTCGAAGACGCAGTAGTCGCTCTTAGGCTGCCTTTCAACTCTTCTAACCTTTGTAACTCCATAGGCCCTTGCAAAGCCTTCAACAAAGCTAAGACAGAATTTATCACAGTAAAAACCAAAGTACTTGTGAATGGGGCACTTACTCTTTGTGATGAGTTTATCTTCGGTGATTTTTGCTGAAAATTCGAAATCCTGAAACTCTTTGAGCTCATTAAAGAACTTCTCAAAACCCTTTTTTAGACCACTCAATCCATCTTCGACCTTCACAAGCTTTCCAAGAAAGTATCCTACCTTTTCAATCATGCTATCACCTCTCAATTAAACTCCTCACTACAACTTTAAGCTCTTTTCTTCTTTTCTCCCAACTCCTCTTTATCCACCTCGAAAAAGCCCAGTAGCCGAGTTTAATCGGAATGTTCTTGTATCCTCCAAAGTATTTCTTAAACAGCTTGTCCACCCAATGAACGTCGTGATCCATGCAAACCGCCATAAGCTCGTAATGATACTCTTTGAGATTTTCCTTCGTAAACGATCTCTCCTTTCTCAAAGCGCAGACTTCCATAGGTATGAATATTAGGGGAACTATTAGAGAACAGTAATCTCTAAGTCTTTCGACGAGTTCTATGGTTTTTACGACATCCTCCTCCCTCTCATCCGGCAAACCGATTATTAGCGTTGCAGCTGGAACCCAATTGTTCTCGTGCATTATGGCGAAAGCTTCCTCGACCACATCGCACCACTCGCTCGGATGAAAAGGTAGGCACTTCCCGCGCATGTACTTCTCCATAAGTCTCGTGCTTCCAGTCTCCACACCGGTCTGAACTCCGAACATGTTTATCCTTTCTCCCATACCTACGATTTCGTTTATGCCCTCTACGATGGATGGTTTGGAAACTACTGCAGCTAAGGAGCAGTGACTGACGCCTATGTAACCCGTAACTTCGCTGACCGCTTTAAAAAGCTTTAAAACCTTCTCTTCGTTCGGTATGAACTTCGGGTCTTTACATCCGTAAAGCAAAACGTCTTCAGCATGTAAAATTACACTCCTAGTTTCTCTAACGCAAACCTTAGCCTCCTCAACGACCTTCTGTATAGGTATATCCCTCTTAAGCTTTAAGGTTTCACTGCAGAACTTGCAACCCCTTCCGCAACCCCTCGAAATCTCGATTAAACCGTTTATAGACGGTCTCTTTATCGTCGGTATGTCCTCAACTCTTGCGGGCTTACCCCTTACAATTTTCGGCAATTCCTCTCCTCTCAAAGCCTTCCTGAATACCTCCGCAACTACATATTCGCCTTCTCCAATTATTATGCAGTCCACCTTACTCTTCCAATACTCGTCCCACTCAAACTGCCAAGCTCCCGCCCCGCCGATTATAACCTTTATTCTGTCCCTGTAAGGTTCGAGAGTTTTCATCAGGTTGACGAACTCTATACGGGTTGAAGGATCACCACCGAGTATCGATGAAAAGGTAACGCTAACGGGACCGAATCCGAGGGGATCCATTACAGAAATCCCAACAACCTTCGCTTTTTCCAAATACTTTTCGATGTCGTAGGGATGGACTGTTACTACGTCGAAACCTTCATTCAATAACAATGCCTCGACCTTCCTCAAACCGTAAGGTGCCTGAGTTACTTCACCGTTCTTACACTTTATCTTAGGATAGAAGAACATTTTTACGAACCAAGATGGAACTACTGTTGGAGGAGAACACGTCCCAAATCCCATGAATTCCTTGCCGTGATGATTACTCATTTCGGTTGCCGGAGCCGTTAAAATTATCTCACCCATTCTCACCACCCCTCCTAAATAGCAACCTCTTAACAATTTCAAACGCAATTTTTATGTTTTTATTTTTAATTTCCTTCCAAATAAATTTTGGTCTCAGATAGAAACGCATGTAGCAGTATCTCAAGAACCTTGAAATTTCTTTAGGAGTTAGATAGAAGTTTTTCAGGACTGGTTTACCGCACGTGTATTCGTCGAAGTTTTCTGTAAGAAGCCAACCCTTCTCCTTAGCCTCCTTGTATATCTCTGTTCCGGGATAGGGTGTGAGAATCGAATACTGGGCGTAGTCCGGATTTAGCTTTATCGAGAACTTAAGGGTTTTCATCATATCTTCCCTTGTTTCCATCGGAGCTCCGATAATGAACGAGCAAACCGTAAGAATACCATGTTCCTTCGTCTTCTTTACCGCATCCTTCACCTGCTCAAGACTAATCCTCTTGCGATAGTACTCGTTCAATATCTTCTGATTTGCTGATTCAACTCCGTAATATATGCAGTTGCATCCGGCACTCTTCATCTTTTTAATAGTTTCACCATCTATCGTATCGACCCTCGAAGAACAGCTCCATTCGACATCGAGACCCCTTCTCTTAATCTCCTCGCATATCTTTAAGACCCTCTTCTTGTTTAGAGTAAAAGTGTCGTCTCCAAACCCAACATACCTCGCTCCAAATTTATCCTGAAGCCATTCGATTTCATCTACAACGTTTTCCGCACTTCTTGCCCTGAAACGCCTTCCCATGAAGAGAGAAGATGCGCAGTATCTGCATCCGAACGGACAACCCCTCGAGGACATCATCGGAAAGTGTTCAAGCTTTTGACCGAGTACCGAATACTTTTCGAGTGGTAACAGATCGTAGGCCGGGAAAGGTAGTTCGTCCAAATTTTGTATGAACTCCCTCTTACCGTTATCTATTATTCTGCCGTTTTCCTTGTAAATTAAACCCCTAACTCCCTCCAAACTTTTTTCCTTGTCCAACCTTTCGACAGCTTCAAGCAGTGTGTACTCTCCCTCACCAATACAAACCGCGTCAACGTATTCATGCTTCAGAGCGGAGTAGGGCATGAAAGAAACGTGAATTCCTCCCAAGATAACGAAAACATTTTCGAGTGCAGATTTAATTTTCTTAGCGTATTTTAAGGCAGTATTAAATGTCGGAGTAGTTGTAGTTATTCCCACAACAGCGCTGTTCTTAATTTTCTTTACCAACTCATTCAAACTCAGCTTTTCAACTACGTTATCCACGATTCTAACTTTATAACTGTTTTCTCTCAGCACCGAGGCAAGATAGGCTAAACCTATTGGTGGTGTTTTGAAATCGATCTTGGATATAGTCTCAGTATTTGACAGGGGATTTACGAGCGTTATCATGGATATCCCTAATTTATATCTTAATGTATTAACAACCTTAAACCTTTTGGTTTATAATTGGATCATTTTTATTTAAACACCTGTTTGACACAACGTATTTAAGTTAGGTAATATTTGAAGGGTTTGTGGAACTCAGCGAAAAGGAGATTGACGAACTCGTCGGAGGGTTGAAGTTCAACACCACCGCGGATATAGAGGTACCTAAGAGGTTAATCGATCAAGTTATTGGGCAGGATCATGCGGTTGAAGCTATCAAGAAGGCTGCTGTCCAAAAGAGGCATGTAATGCTCATAGGCTCTCCCGGAACTGGCAAGTCCATGCTCGCGAAAGCTATGGCTGAACTCTTGCCGAAGGAAGAGCTTGAAGACATCTTGGTATTTCCCAATCCAAAGGATCCAAATCAGCCCTTAATAAGAACTGTCCCAGCAGGAGAAGGAAGGAAAATCGTTGAAAGGTACAAGGAAGAGGCTATGAAGAAAGCTCAGGCAAGGAACATGCTACTGTTTATGCTAATTTTCATGCTCCTCGGATACGTCATACTTGTCAGACCTCAGGATTTCATATGGGGTGTGATTGCTGCGATCCTGCTCCTGATGTTCTCTCGATACGTAATGCCGAGAGAGGAAAAGAACATACCTAAGCTGTTGGTTGACAACGCGGACAAAGAGACCGCCCCATTTGAGGATGCAACTGGAGCACATGCAGGAGCTTTGTTTGGAGACGTTAGGCACGATCCATTCCAGTCATTTGATAAAAACAATTTGATTATAGTAAGTGAAGGAAATGATCAGAAGGTCGTTAAAATAGGAGACTTTGTCAACTATATCATCGAAAAGCACAGCGATAGAGTTGAAGAAAGAGTTTTAGAAGATGGCGTGAAGTATATAGCAGTTGACTTAAGAGACTTTAACTATTACACAGCCACACTTGAAAACGGTGAGCTAAAGAGAACAAAAATCCTGAGTGTGAACAAGAGGATCGGTGAATTCAAGGTAATACCCGTTAAACACAACGGTAAACTTGTAATTCTGACACCCGAGCATAAGGTTTACACGGATAAAGGGCTGATCGAGGCCAGAAATTACAAGGATCAACGAATTCCCAGTTTCAAATACACAATTCTGACAGAGGAGGATATAGTAAGGACGTATGGCAGTAAAGAGCTTGAGAAGTTTAGGAGATACCAAGAGTGGCTGAAGTTCAGGGCAAGGAATCCAAACGTAGGATACAAGAGGGCATCCAAGCTACTAAACTTTAAGGCGAGTACTTTGAGATGGTGGTATGCTGGAATGAAACCAATAAGTGTAAAGACAGTTGAAGAGCTTAAACATCTTGGATTGGTTCCACTAAAATCGAATGATCCGAGATTACCTATCATCGCAAGGATCTTTGGATACGCTCTCGGGGATGGTAACATAGATAGAAATCTAAACACATTTGCAATAGTATCATCAAAGCCAGAAGTTCTTAGGAAAATTGCTGAAGATTTGAGGGAAATCTTTGGAGACTTCGCATATGAGATAAGAAAGAACGATAGCTCAATAGGTAACAGCTACATCCTTAGAACTACCGATCGTAAGATAATAAGATTCTTCGTAGCTCTTGGATTTCCAATCGGAAAGAAGACTGAACAGAAGTTGAGAGTACCCGAATTCGTCTTGACTTCCGAAAAGACTATCGTGGAATTTCTGAGGGGACTATTTGATGCAGATGGTAGTGTGTTTAGCTATGGGAACAAAAGATACTTAGAGGGAACATTAACGATAAGTGTTACAGTCGAGAACGATCCCGATTTAGTAAAGAACAGAAGAGAATTTCTGGAGGATATCAAACTGATGTTTGGCCTCTTCGGTATTAAGTTGAATGCTATTAGCGAAAAGAGAACAGAAAGAGGTAAGGTGATACTTAGGTTGCTCATAAGTCACGAACCGAAAAATGTTCAAAAGTTTATCGAAATTTTCAGACCAGTGTATAACTCCGATAAATCCGAAAAGCTTGTAGCTGGTTTGAACTACATACAGTCCATTAGAAATAACTTTAGAGAAGTTAATGTTACACTCAAAGTCAAGGAGACTTACAACATAACGACGGAAACTGGCAACCTATTGGCTAACGGACTCCTTGTTAAGAACTCGGGTGGTTTGGAAACTCCGGCACACGAGAGAGTTGAGGCTGGAGCAATTCACAGAGCGCATAAAGGTGTCTTGTACATCGACGAGATAAACACACTAACAATCGAATCCCAACAGAAGCTCTTAACTGCTATGCAGGAGAAGAAGTTCCCCATAACCGGTCAAAGTGAGCGCTCAAGCGGAGCGATGGTTAGAACTGAACCTGTTCCCTGTGACTTCATCTTGGTTGCTGCAGGAAACATGGATGCTTTGATGGGAATGCATCCAGCTTTGAGGAGCAGAATTGAGGGTTACGGTTACGAGGTATATATGAACGATGCCATGCCAGATACACCAGAAAACAGAAGAAAGCTCGTAAGGTTCGTAGCTCAGGAAGTGATTAGAGATGGTAAGATACCACACTTTACAAGGGAGGCAGTTGCCGAGATAATCAGAGAAGCTAGAAGGAGAGCGGGAAGGAGAGGACATCTGACCTTAAGGCTTAGAGAACTTGGAGGTTTGGTTAGAACTGCTGGAGACATAGCCAAGAGTGAAGGCAGCGATGTTGTAAAGCTTGAGCATGTTCTTAAAGCCAAGCAGATTGCGAAGACTATAGAGGAGCAGTACGCTGACGAATACATTGAAAGGAGAAAAGATTACAAGCTGTTTAAAACTGAAGGCAGCGAGGTAGGAAGGGTGAACGGATTGGCTGTTATAGGGCATTCTGCTGGAATAGTCCTACCTATAATAGCTGAAGTTACTCCAGCGATGAGCAAGGAGGAGGGGAGAGTTATTGCTACCGGTAGATTGCAGGAGATTGCACAGGAGGCCGTAATGAACGTTTCGGCAATAATCAAGAAGTACACAGGTAGAGACATTTCAAACTACGACATTCACATACAGTTCGTCGGAACTTACGAGGGTGTTGAGGGTGATTCAGCAAGTATAAGCGTTGCCACAGCGGTAATTTCTGCTCTTGAAAACATCCCGGTTGATCAGAGTGTAGCAATGACTGGTAGCTTGAGCGTTAGAGGAGATGTATTACCAGTTGGAGGAGTTACGCGGAAGATAGAGGCAGCAATTCAGGCTGGATTGAAGAAGGTCATAATTCCGAAAGACAACGTCGATGACGTCCTTTTAGATGCTGAGCACAAGGGTAGGATTGAGATAATACCCGTTTCACGTATAGAAGAAGTTTTAGAGCATGCTCTCGTAGACTGTGAAAAGAAGAGAAAGTTAATCGAGAAACTGAGAGCAAAACATTAATAGACTCGAAATCAACGGTATTCGATGATTGGATTGGTGTTCGGTAGAGCTACAACTAACCACTTTAATTTCGCAGTAAATCCCAGCAATATACCCAAGTTTGGTGAGTTTGTCGTTACTGAGAATAGGGATGGAGAAATAGTTTTGGGTGTCGTTAAAGAAATTTCCAACCTGAACAAGCTCATCGAAGATGACCACTTCTCATTCGAATACCTCCTTAAGCATGTAGGATTTTCAAAAACTCTGATAGAAATGAACGATATAGTAGTAGCGACTGCGAGAGTCTTGGGAGTGGTTGAAAATGGAGATATAAGACCTAACAGAGTTCCCGTAAAACCAAGTTCCGAGGTTAGGCTTGCAGAAGACGAACTTTTGAAGGAAATCTTTAGATGCGACGAAAACTCGATAGTTGTTGGAAATTTGCTTGCTAGGGAGAGTGTTGAAGTCGGATTGAACGTTAAAGAACTCGTTCTGAGGCATTTTGCAATCCTGTCCGTGACGGGTGGAGGCAAATCTAACACAGCCTGCGTCATAATGGATCAGATTGTTCGGAAGTTCAACGGAACAGTAGTTTTGATAGATCCCCATGGAGAGTACGTGCACTTCACATTCTCGGACGGAAGCTGTAAAAAGAGAAGGGTTTTACCAGTCGGAATAAGACCTGAAACGCTCGAACCTTGGGAATTCGCCTCTCTATTAGGAGTTAGCAGAGATGCAAATGTTCAGAGGTTGCATCTGGAAAGAATGTTTACGACGGCCAAGTACGAGGGTTACAGTGGAAGAGACTTTGTTGAGAGAGTTTTGGAGCTAGCAGAGAACTGGATAGAAGTTGCTGAAGAAAACGGTGAAGTTGAATTCGCAGATTATAAGGGAAGGAGAAAGGTCGCAAGGCTGACAAGGCAGAGAGACCTCGATTCCCTTTTAAGGGTTAGAGACTACATAATAAGATTTCAAAGCAATTACGAAGACTTGCTGACAAATGAAGACACCTTAGCTAACATGAGAACAGGTTACCTCAACGTGGTGAACTTGAGCGGTTTTGATGAGAATCAGATGCGAATAATCGTCGCTTACCTTCTCAGAAACATACTCAAGGGTAGGATAAGGTACATCAGAGGTTACACAGAATTTAAAAGGAACTGTCCGATAATCGAAGCTCCAGTTCTGATAATTATCGAGGAGGGACACATATTCGCCCCGAAAAATGATGACAGTGAAGTTGTGAGATGGCTTTCGAGAATTGCGAGAGAGGGAAGGAAGTTTGGAGTTGGAATTGGTATAATATCTCAAAGGCCGAAGAAAATCAATGATGACATCTTAAGCCAGTGCAATACCAAGATAATATTGAGGATAGTCGAACCCAATGATCAGAGGTATGTACAGCAGGCAAGTGAGCAGATAAGCGAGGATCTTCTGAACGATATAGCATCCTTAGGGAAGGGAGAAGCTGTTATAGTTGGATCTGCCGTAAAATTGCCGGTTGCTGTAAAGATAAGGAAGTACCCGGACGGATACTACGGTGGAGGAGACATAGATGTAGTTGAAGAGTGGAGGAAAGTCGGCGAGAAGTCTGAAGTCTTTAAAGACTTGGATCTAATCGTTTAGATTATAGTAGAATCTATGACAAGTATCTCCTCTCCATCCTTATAAACTCTGATGTCGCCACTTTCAGATACAACAACAGCTATCGCCTCAGTTTCCCTCGTTATCGCCGCACATGCCAGATGTCTTGCACCAAAACCTTTTGCAATCTTCAAATCTTTAACTGAAACTTCCAAATATCTACCGGCGGAAACTATTATACCATCTTCATCCAAAACGAAAACACCATCGAGCTGAGCAAACTCCATAACGCTCTCCCAGTTTGCAGGGTTCTTTATATCCTTCTCCTCGATACTGTGGCATTCATAGGGGTTTATGACCAGCTGTCTAGACCTCTTCAGGACTTCCTCAACATCACCTATTACAAATCCAGTTCCTATCCTCTTACCCTCTCTACCCTTTTGAGCTATGTTTATCGCAACTGTGAGAACAGCTTTCAGTACATTTGGGTTAACTCTTTCCGCACATTCGTTCAAAACTTTCTGCAACCTACTCCTCTCAAGATCTATAACCATCAACCCTTTCAGTATATCAAGATCGAGAACGCCTACTACTCCTCCTTTCAGTTCGATACCCCTAAGATACATCTGAAGAGGAGTTATTTCGCTTACCTGAAGAAAAGCCAGAGCTCTTTCGAATACGTCCTTACCACTCAACTCTTCCTCAGCTATGGTATAGAACATACTTTCAAGCATAGTAACGAATCTTTTTGGAGCTACAAATATTGAAAATTCGTCATCCTCAAAATCGAAATCGCTCTTCGTGATTAGAACTATCTTGTCAGTGTTTATCTTCCTAGCGAGTTCCTTGGCCAACTTCACTAAGGTATTCAGCATTAGAAAGGATTTGATGTGAGAGGTTTTAAATCTTATTCAAAGATGTAGGCTTGTGGTATCTCATCAGATGTTATGTTGAACGAGAACACCTTTGAAAGAACGATTGTCATGTTAACGGGATGAGCGAGTTTTACTCCTTCGAAGAACCTATAATCTCCGAAATCTTGAGTTCTAAATTTGACAATTGCGGTGTGAAAATCAAGTTTCTCTATCGTATAATCACTTGATTCGAAAATGGAAAGTACATCATCCTTTATCTTATCGGTTCCAAAGAGGTATGCACCGAATCCCTCCGCTCCATCCAAGTCGTAATTGATTACGACCTTAACATCCCCATCGTAGTGAACGTACATCGAAGTAATCACTACGAACGTCACTGCGATCACTGCCAAGTCTTTCATGAAGCGAAGTTTTTTATCTGCGCATTAAAACGTTTTCGAAACGATTAAATCGATTTGCAAAATTTTTCAGTATGGTTAGGCCTGTAATCGAGCTAATAAACAGATACGATGCTGGTAAGTTTCCAAAAGGTGAGAGTTACATAATCCTCTCATCAAACGAAAACCCCTATCCCCCAGCTGAGGACGTTCTGAAAGCCATCGAAAGATCGATTAAAAAAGTGACAAATAGGTATCCCGATCCCGAATATCCCGAGCTGAAGAGGGCTATAGCAGAATATCTCGAGGTTGATGTCAATGAAATATTCTTGGGAAACGGAATAAGCGATTGCATATACAACATCTGTAACGCACTGTTAGATACTCTCGATAAGGTTACGATACCTATGCCAAGCTACACGATGTACGCAATGTATTCGATTGTTAGAGATGCAAGCATAAACTACAGAATTTATCCATATTACAAAATTGATATAGAAGATTTTATAGAAAGTGTGAGAAATTCAAAGCTAGTATTTCTATGCTCTCCCAACAATCCTACTGGGAATGCAATTCCGATTAAAAGAATTAAGGAGATTGTTGAAAGTGTTAGGGGTTATGTGGCGCTGGATGAAGCTTATGTTGAATTCTCCGATGCTTCTGCAATCAAGCTGACAGATACTTACGAAAACTTGATAGTAATGAGGACATTTTCGAAGTTCTTCGGTTTGGCGGGATTAAGGATAGGTTACGGAATCTGTAAGGATGAAAGAGTTGTTTCGGCTTTGGAAAAGATAAGGTTGCCGTTCTGCATAAACTACATCGGTGCCATTGCTGGCGTCGAAGCGATAAAATGCTTGGATTATTATAAAAAGATTAGAGATATAATCGTTAAAGAGAGGGAAAGAGTTTACAGGGAGCTTTCAAAATTCGAAGAAATAGAGGTTTTTCCATCAAAAGCAAACTTCTTACTCGTTAAATCCGAGAATCTGAGATTAGCTGAGAAGCTTGAGAAAAGAAAAATTCTTGTAAGAGACGTTACGGGATTAATGGGATTATCTGGTGAGCACGTTAGAATTACCATAGGAAAGCCGGAAGAAAACAATGCCCTTTTAAATGCTCTCGAAGAAATTCTATCATGATACAGGTTGCTGTGGTTGGAAGTGAGAGGTGTGATGAAAGACACTATCGAATAGCCTATGAGGTCGGAAGACTATTGGCTGAGAGGGGTTGTGTAGTTGTAAACGGGGGATTGGGAGGAATCATGGAAGCTTCTGCTGCTGGAGCCAAGCTCAAGGGAGGTTTAACTGTTGGGATAATTCCAAGTGATAGGAAGGAGGATGCGAACCAGTACATCGACATAGTCATAGTGACGGACATGGGTCATGCTAGAAACGTTATAATAGCTCAGAGTTGCGATGCAATGATCGCTATAGGAGGAGGCTACGGAACTATTTCTGAGATGGCTATAGCGCTAAAATTGGGTAAGAAGGTCGTTGCTATTGAGCCTGAGGTTGTTTTACCCGGTTTAGAGATTGCCGAATCTCCTGAAGAAGCTGTTGATAAGGCTTTGGAAGGTCTAGCTTGAGCATCAACATTTAAATAATCCCTTCCAATTTTCAGCATGGGTCAGACTATCACAGAGAAGATATTTTCAAGAGCTTGTGGAAAGGATGTTAAAGCAGGTGAGTTCGTTTTCGCTCCAGTAGACATGGCTATGGCTAACGATATAACAGCACCTTTAGCTGTAAAGGCTTTTAGGGAGATTAAGGGAAAAGGTGTCTTCGATCCTAAGAAGATAGTCATAGTTTTCGATCATCAAGCTCCAGCAGATAGTGTTACTGCCGCTGAAAACCACAAGATGCTGAGAGAATTTGCTAAGGAGGAAGGTGTAATTTTATACGATGTTGGAGAAGGAATAGCCCATCAGATAATGGTTGAGAAGCATGTTAAGCCGGGAATGCTCGTAGTAGGTGCAGATTCGCATACATGCACCTACGGAGCTTTGGGAGCTTTTGCAACGGGAGTTGGATCAACTGATATGGGATGCGTTTTTGCAAGTGGAAAGCTTTGGTTTAAGGTGCCTGAGACGATAAGATTCGAGATAAACGGGAAGTTGGGTAAGCACGTTTACGGTAAGGACATAATACTCAAGCTGATAGGAATGGTTTCGGCAAAAGGAGCAACTTATAAGGCGTGCGAGTTTGGTGGAGAGGTGGTAAGAGAGCTGAACGTCAGTGAAAGGCTTACGATGTGCAACATGGCTGTTGAAATGGGTGGAAAAACGGGGATCGTTGAACCAGATAAAGTCACTTTAGAATATCTCAAGGAGATGGAAATAGAGTTTGATGGCGATGTTGAAGAGCTTAGGAGCGATGAAGATGCAAATTACGAGAAAATTGTTGAATTGGACGTAACCGATATGTCACCTCAAGTTGCAAAGCCCCATAAAGTCGATAACGTCGTAGATGTTGAGGAGGTTGAGGGAACTAAGATCGATCAGGTTTTCATAGGTTCTTGCACGAATGGTAGGTACGAAGATTTGAAGATAGCTTCCGATATACTTGAAGGGGAAAGTGTCACGAAAGGAGTTAGGCTGATAGTAGTTCCGGCAAGCAAAAGAGTTTACATCAAGGCTTTAAAGGACGGGATTATCGAAAAGCTCGTAGATGCAGGGGCTATAGTTGAGTTCCCGTGTTGTGGTCCTTGCATGGGCGGTAGTTTTGGACTAATTGCAAGTGGCGAAGTCAGTCTGTCAACATCGAACAGAAACTTCATCGGGAGGCAGGGGAGTCCGAAAGGGTTCATATATCTCTGCTCTCCAGCTACAGCCGCAGCTTCAGCCATTTACGGTGAGATAACGGATCCCAGAAAGGTATGAAACTCTGGATAGGAATAGATGACACGGATTCGAGGAAGGGAATGTGTACAACTTATCTGGCAACATTAATGATTGAAAGACTTGAGAAGGAGAGGGTAGGAAAGCTCATGGGTTTTCCCCGCCTCATAAGGCTGAATCCGACAATTCCTTACAAAACGAGAGGGAATGGAGCAGTCTCCTTCCTTTTGGAGGTTGACGATGGAAGAAGGGATGAGGTAATAGATATCGCAAGGGAAATTGTTGAGGAGTATGCGGAGCTTGAAGATGAAAATACCAATCCCGGTGTGGTCTTTGTAGATGATGAGAGTGAGGTCATGGATTATTTATCGAGATTTGCTTTAAAGGTTGTCAGGGATGTCGTATCTTTGGATACTGCCCTTTTCATCATTGGAAAGTACATGATACCCCATTTGAAATTTAAGAAGGGGAGAGGGTTAATAGGAGCTTTAGCCTCTGTAGGCTTGGAGTTACCAGATAGAACTATAGAGGTTTTAGCTTACAGAAAACCTGAGAGATTCGGTTTGCCGAGAGAATACGATGAAGAATCATTCTTCGATGCGGATTACGAAACCTATCCTTTAACTTGGGATACCGTTGATTGGATGAACGAGGTCGTTGTTGCCGTACCTAACTCACCCGATCCAGTCCTGTTTGGAATCAGAGGGGACGATTTCAATGCTGTGATGAAAGCGTTTGAGATGGTTAAAACTGAGCCGATAGACAAGTACATGGTATTCATAACGAATCAGGGGACGGATATGCATTTAATTCACGAGAGCGAGGTTGATAAGCTTGAGGATTTTCACTCCTACATCCTTAAAGGAGTTGTGACTGTTGAACCTTACGAGATAACCGGTGGACACGTATTCTTCCATATTGAAACCAAGTTTGGAGAGGTTAAGTGTGCGGCATTTGAACCTACAAAACAGTTTAGAGAGGTAGTCAGACAGTTGAGAGAAGGTGACGTCGTTGAAGTTTACGGCTCGATGAAGAAGAAAACGATAAACTTGGAGAAGATAAATATTTTAGAAGTTGCTGAGATTTGGGTTGAGGAAAATCCGATATGTCCAATTTGCGGTAAAAGAATGGAATCCGCTGGTAGGGGTAAGGGGTTTAGGTGTAAGAGGTGCAAGACGAAAGCTTTTGAAAAGATTAGAAAGAAGGTTGAGAGGTATTTGGATACTGGCTTTTACGAAGTCCCTCCGTGTGCAAGAAGACATCTCTCAAAGCCGCTTATCAGAATGAAAGGTGTGAAAAGGCATATTTTCAGGTAACTTCTTCGATCAAATCTCTTACAAGAACGACGTTTACTTCCTCCCCTTCCTCAAATCCCTCCTTCTCCTCTGGAACTACAACTATGCCGTTTGCTCTAACCATAGAAGTCAAAATACCAGAACCTGAGGTCATTAAAGGCTCTGCAAAGCCATCCTTATAAATTACTCTCGCAAAAGTTCTAACTCCAGCCTTTGAAGGAATCCTTCTCTTTAGCTTGGCTTTAACACCCTCACCCCTACGCTTCACAACCCTAACACCGGTTAGCTTGGCTAAAACGTGTGGAAATATTAGTTCAAATCCGATTAAACATGCAACTGGGAATCCAGAGAGCATCAAAACAGGTTTTCCATCAATAACTCCCAAACCAGTGGGCATCCCCGGTTTTATCGATATCCCGTGAAAAACGATTTTGCCTATTTCCTTAACAACCTCTGGAACCAAATCGCCCTTACCTACGGAAGTTCCACCGGTTGTAATAACGCAATCACCCACACTCAAAGCTTGAATTATCGCCTTCTTCAATTCGTCGAAGTCGTCTCTAACTATTCCATAAACTGAAGGTTCGCAGTTGTACATTTTTAAGGCACAGAATAGCATATACGCATTCGAGTTAACAACCTTCCCAACTTCCAACTCCTCTCCGATCTCGACAAGCTCGTTGCCCGTAGATATTATTACAACTCTTGGCTTTTTCAGAACCTTAACCTTCGCATAGCCTAGAGAAGCTAAAACACCTATATCCTGCGGTTGCAGAATCTCACCAGCCTTCAGAACAACCTCTCCCGCTTTTATGTCCTCCCCCTCCCTAGAAACATTCTCAAAAGGGACTACTGGCCTATATATTTCAACAAATTCTCCAACCTCCTTCGTGTATTCGAGCATAACAACTGCATTAGCTCCCTTTGGCAAAGCTGAACCAGTTGAAACGCGAACAGCTGTACCTCTACTCATTTCGATAGGCTCTTCACCCATCTCCACCTCTCCAACGATTTTGAGCATTACGGGATTGTTCAAATTGGCGCCAAAGGTGTCTTCAGCAACAACAGCGTAACCGTCAACAGCTGATCTGTCGAAGTGAGGAACGTTGTATTTTGCAATGATATCTTCAGCCAAAATTCTACCACATGCTCTAGTTATCTCAACTATCTCGGAATCTACCCGCTTAAACCTTACACCTTCTAAAGCTTTAACTGCATCTCTTACTATCGTCCTTTCCTTGAATCCCCTAAGCCTGACCATCGCATCCGCTAAACTTAATTGTAGAAAAGGCTTATCTAAGTCATGCGTATAGACTTGATATTTGTAGGAATTGCACTGATACTCCTAGGAATTGCCCTGTTAGGATTGAGTGCTGGCCAAGTTCACTACGGTGGAGTAGTAATCATAGGGCCTTTTCCGATCGTTTTTGGCTCTTCACCAGATATGGTTATTCTCGGAATAGTTTTAGCTTTAATACTCCTAACTTTCATGCTAATCTTAGCGAGGTGGTAGGATGTTTTGGCTGTTAGCTTTGATTCTGATATTCTTGGGAATATTTCTGGTAATTTTAGGTCTTCTGACAGGTTTTAAGGAATTCGAAGAGGAGGAAGAGTTTGAAGAAGAGGAAGTAGAATTGCAGAAGGCTTTTAGAGGTAAACGTGAAGAGAAGCGAAAGAAGGAAGTTAAAGCCGGGGGAGTCATTCTCATAGGCCCAATACCGATAGTCTTTGGAGATTCTAAATACGCTTTCTACGCCCTAATTTTGACGATAGTCTTGATGGTAATGTCTATAATCCTACTGATCAGCTTAAGTTCATGATCGAGAAAAAGATCGTTTACTTCGATAAGCCCGGTTACATGAACACCGACGCCACACTTAAGCTTGCCGTTGAGAGATGCGAGGAACTCGGGATAAGGTATTTAATTGTTGCTTCTTCAAGCGGAGAGACGGGAAAGAAGGCTTACGAGCTAGTCAGAGATAAGGACATTAACTTAGTTGTGGTAACTTACCACACGGGTTTTTACGAGGAAGGAGTAAATTCGATGAAACCTGAGATCGAAGAGTTTTTGAGAAAGAACGGAGTTACGATAGTCAGGCAGAGTCATATACTCTCTGGGTTGGAAAGGAGCTTTACAAGGAAGTTCGGAGGTCTTTCTAGGACTGAAGCAGTTGCTGAGGCTTTAAGGGCTTTGTTCGGTCACGGATTAAAGGTGTGTGTTGAGATAACGATAATGGCTGCGGACAGCGGAGCAATTCCGATTGAGGAGGTTGTAGCGGTGGGAGGAAGGAGTAGAGGTGCTGATACAGCTGTTGTGATAAGGCCGGCACACATGAACAACTTCTTCGACATGCAGATAAAGGAGATAATATGTATGCCCAGAGAGAAGCGCTAAATTTTCAATAGGTAATACCTTTCCTTTCTATCCTTTGAATCTATCCAATCAACAACTTTCAGAGGGGAGAAATCGATTTCTTCATTGTAAACGCCAGTTTTTGCAACGAACAAAACCCTACCCTGAGGTTTCAAAAGAGGAATAAATCTCTTCGTAGCTTTCCAAGCGTATGAAGGCTTCAAGGTTAGGTCGCTCAGAATTACATCAACTGGCTCAAGCTCGCTCAGATCGAATGTAAAAGCGTCAGCGATGAATATTTTAACGTTATCCCTTTCTCTTTCAATCTCTTTGAGCTTGTCTTCAAACTCCCTGCTGTACTCAATCCCGTAAACTCTCTCAGCCTTTTCGCTCGCATAGAGAAGAAATCCACCAGCGCTACTTCCTAGATCCAAAACTATATCGTCTTTCTTGATCAAATTCCACATTTCATCAAGTTCTTTTAGCTTCCAGTACCCCTTTGGCTTTTCCTCTTGCAAAACTCTTATCTCAACATCGAAGTCCACATCGTAGGAGGGTTTCGTAACTACCTTACCATTCACAATAACAAATCTCCTTCTAATTGCTTCCTTCGCCTTCTGCCTCGATGAAAAGTATCCTTTAATCACGAGGAGTCTGTCAAGTCTCATTAATTGTAGTTTAATCGCTAAAAAGATAAGTTTTTAGTCCTCCAAGATGTACGGTGATAAGGACACCAAAGCTAGTGTTACGGCTGAAGATTCTAATATTAGTGCAACCGTATCTTGTTTTAGAAGTGGCGTTAAGACTGGCACTGCAAAGACAAACACGATCATTGGTATAAGGAAAGACCTACCCTCGGAATACATCACGAGAGCGGATGAGAATGCTGATATGATTGCTATGTAGAATGAAAACACTATGAATGTTAAGGTAAGGCCGAACAGACTAAAATCATTTGAGAAAACTGCCAAAAACACCATCCCCAAGAAGCCTTGAAATAATATTAAGACGAATGTAAAGATTGTTTTTGCAATAAAGATCGTGTACGGGTGATACGGTAGCAACTTTAAGCCGTAGATCGTTTTTGAATCCATCTCTCTTAAGAAGGATGTCGTCGATGTGAAAACAGCTACAAAGATTAGTACAATGAAAAATGCTGGAACTATCAAGTTTCTTGCTAGTAAGTAAGATGATTGAGCAATTAAAAGCGATGATACGAGTACAAATGAGAGAGAAGCCAATATTTCGAACTTCCTTCTGACCTCAATCTTGAGATCTTTAATCAGCAATTCCAGCATGCAGAACACCTTTTTCGAGTCTAAAGACTTTGCAATCAATCTCTGGGCTAACGGGCGTTGTAAAGATAACTATCCTATCCTTTGACAACTCTTTCAAAATCTCGCAAACATCAATCCTTGCACTTTCGTCCAACCCAGAAAAAGGTTCGTCAAGCAGGACTACCTTTGGATCGTTAAGCAAGGCTCTGACAAGGTTAGCTCTCTTTTTCCACCCAAACGAGAGATCCTTAACCTTCGCGCTCATATATTTGTCCAATCCAAGTCTCTTTGACATGTTCCTAGCAATCTCGCTGTAACATCCATAGGCCTTTGCGTAGAACTTTAGATTCTCCTCTACCGTAAGTTCCTCGTATAGTACGTTTTCGTGAAGCAGAACACCTATATATCTCTTATAACTCTTGTCTTTCCTCAAATCAATGCCGAGAATTCTTACCCTACCCCTGTTCGGCTTTATAAGACCGCACATTATTTTAAGAAGAGTTGTTTTACCGCTACCGTTCTCTCCAAGAATTGCAAACAATCCGTTGCCGTTTAATCTAAGGTTTACTGACTTAAGTATCCACTCCTTTTTAAATCTCTTCCAAACGTCTTCAAGCTCGATCATTCACACACCTTTGTAAGCCTCTACGACCTGCTTGGATGGGCACTTTGATTCAATTCTGACGGCAAATATTGTTTTGTTTTCCGGATAGTAAGTTCCTTCAACGACAACCGTGCCATAGCCACTCGCATTGTCAAGTCTAACGTAGCTTGGATAGATCACCTTAACCTCCCAGACACCATCGTTTATTCTGAACTCAAGATGGTCTTCGAACTTCACACTACCCTTTGTAACATTCCCAATCACAACAACCCTTCTTATGTCCTTTATTTCCTTGAGGTCTGATACGCTCAAGTAGCTTGTAGAACTCAGAGTCAGGTATCCTATCAATCCAAATACCATAGTCAAAGCTATGACGGGAACAAACTTATTCATGGATCGCGAACCCCCTTCTCACTACTGCTGTTGCCATCGCCAATATTACGATATAGATTGCGAGTGAGGCGTAAACCCCCCAATACATACTTTCGGATTTACTTACGGTTTTATACTTTCTCCTCAAATTTCCTCATCACGCTTGTGTAGTACATTCTCAGCAAGGCTAAGAATGTTGCAAACGAAACTATGACCCTCAAAGCGAGCAGAATGTGCGCCTCTTCACCTAGAGGCTGTTGAGGTAGTTGTGTGTGCAAGCTTTGGACTACAACTGCCGAAACAAAGCTCAACGGAATTGTTATGTATGCTGAAACACCGAAAACAGACGAAATTCTTCTAGCTCTTTCAATCTCTAAGATGGATGATCTTAAAGCAAGGTAACCTATGTAAGCTAATAAAGCTGTCAATGTTGTGGTTTGTCTTGGATCCCAGCTCCAATAAGATCCCCAAACTTCTTTGGCCCAGAGCATTCCACTTATGATGGCACCTACACCGTATAGAATTCCCAATACTGCCGAACAGAATGCTACTGCATCAAATTTAGGATTCTCTTTTAGAAGGTAGGCCAGACTAAATGCGAAGGTTAAAGTGAAAGCTATGTACATGTTCCAAGCCAGCGGCACATGAATATAGAGTATTCTGTAGCAGGTTGCATCGAAGAGTGTTATGTTTGGATAGTACCCGAAAAAAACGGAGTAGATTACCGTCGCTATATCTAAAGCTATCAAAAAGACAAGTATCATTTTGCCCACCTTGCCAATGCGATTATTTCACCGAATATCATTAAGGCGCAGGCAATCCAGACAAGATTTATGAATGGTATTTTTTTGTACACTAGCATGACACCCTCTTTCGGTTTCCAGTTCTTAACCTCTTCTATAAGTGTTTCGTAGTTCAGACCTGTCACGTGAGATACCATCATCAAAGTGTACGTTTCGTTTCTCTCATAGAGGTATTTGCATGTGAACATAAACAGATCCATAGCCCTAGGTATCACTATATAATAATTATCCAACCAGATATTCACGACTGCAGGATCTGGAAATATGAAGTTTCCACTTCTAAAGAGCCAATTCAGGTCTAATCTAACTCTACACTCAACATCTTTACCGTTCACACGCAACTTAACTATTTCAAAACTTTCCTCAACTCCCATCTTGAATTCCTTTGAAACTATCTGAATATGCAGATCATCGATATATGCACTATCATCGACATAAATGGACTTGTAGTTAGAATAGTAGGCGTAAGGCCAGCTTATACTCACAGCTATTACCAACAGTGAGATAGAGACGTGTAATATCTTGAGTTCAATCCTTTGCAGCTTCAGAATTGAAAGAAGGCTGAAAAAGGCTACGGGCAAAATGAGAGATACTGCATAGTTTACGTAGATCGGAGCATCCTCACACCAAGTTATGTAGCCGAAGACAGTTAAAGCTGTCAATACTATCGAAGAGATGTAAGTTAGAACTAAAAGCTTCAAATAATTTCCGTAATCTTTAGCTCCGCATATCGGCAAAACTGAAAGAAGTGCAAGTATGAAAGGCATGTTTGCAAAGTTATAGTAATCAACACTGACCTTACCAAAGAACTGGTAGATTAGACCTAGAAAGCAAACAATGTAGCTCCCGATTAGGGAATATGTTGCAACATTCAGAGGATTTACCTTAAAGTCGAAATGCCAGTCCTTTAAGGCCTTTACAAGGAAAGGAATACCTAAAAGGATTATCGCGTAGCCTGATGTGTTGATTCCAAAGCCGTGTAGTGGAGAAATTCCACCCCTCGTAACGAAAGCTGCGAAGGCTACCGAGAATCCTGTTAATAATATCAAGTTTCTTCTAAGTTTTGGATTGTGAAAGCATGCCGTTAGACTTAGCCAAGGCAAGAGCAAACCCGTCTCTACTGGATCCCACGCCCAATAGCCACCCCAGCCAAGAGTGAAGTATGACCAAACGCCTCCAAGAACGTTGGCGAGAGTCAGAAATATCCACGTAAGCCCAATTAAAAATCTGTTCTCCCTACCCAAAAGGACCTCTATGGCTATTAAGAATCCCAAAGCATACCCAATAAAACAGGCTGGAGGGTGAAAGAGCATCCAAAATGTTTTCAGTAGAGGGTTCAAGCCTAAACCGTTTTCAGGGGAAAAGTTCAATCTCTCAAAAGCTCCGTTCAGGATCGCCGCTACTATCAAACCTATTATCATGAGGTTGTGATACGTCATCTTCGAATCTGGAGATTTTAATCTTCTCAGAGATGTTAGGATGGTAAATATAAATAACCACCAGACTATAAACCCACCACTCCCGGCCCAAGATGCGGAAAATTTGTATGCAAGATCTAAATATTTTGAAGAATATAAGAAGACTTCTTTAAGTGTAAAGTCGTTAATTAGGAATGATCTTACAAATAGTAAATGACCAATGAATATTGAAATGTATCCTAAAATTCCAAAAGATGATTTATCACCTCTAAAAGACTTGTAGGTATCTAGAATCGCTAAGATGATTGCAGCTACGAAAGGAGCTAGGGTTATGTGCATGGACACCTTCGAAATCGATTGTATTTCAAGCTTATGCTAGAAACAATAATCTCAAGAGGTTCCCCTATGCCAATACTACAACCGATAGAGAATTATTCCTTAAGTCAACACCTTGAATTCATGCGAAAGTGTAATCCTTCAACCTGTCTTCTGGCTTGTATATTGGGCTTAAAATGTTTCGAAGCTGAAGTGTACCTAGCACTTCTTGATAAAGGATTTGCTGACGTCGATAGTATTGCAAAAGCTGTTGAAAAGAACAAAGCAACCGTCTACAGGGCTCTGAAGAGGTTGGAGGAGAGAGGTCTTGTCGTCAAGAATTATAAGATAGTGAGAACAGGAGGTTACAAGTACATCTACAGACCAGTTCCAATCGATAGTTTGAGAAACATGATTGCAAAGAGAGTTGACGAATTGATATCGGAAATTAAGACAAGAAAAATTGAATAAAAAATTGGAAATTACTGGAACTTGGGTACCTCTGGTAAGACCTTTCCCTTGAACTTGAACTTTATCTTAAGTTCCTCTTCTTCGCTACTTCCCTCGTATTCCACCTTTACCTTAACAGGCTCAACGAAATCGACGTAGATTTCCCTTTCCTTAAACTCGCATGTAATTCTCCCCTGATCGATTTTTTCTATCATTTTCTGCAAGAACGCTTTGAGTTCTTCCTTACTCAACTCCATCTCCTTCTCGAACTCTCCATACTCGATTTTTTCACCCATTCAAACCACCTCCTACCATTTCACCTACTTTAACACCCAACTCAAATGCCTTTTTCAACTCACTCTCGCTCGGCCTAAACTGAACCTGCAAACCCTCAACAACCTCCCAACCCAAACCTTCCATAACTTCAACTATATCCTCGTAAGCTCCACTTCCCCATCCGTAACTGCAGAAGGCAATTCCGATCTTGTTCTTTGGTCTCAATCCTTTGAGGTACGTTAGAAAGCCTGCCATTGGTGGAAATACATGGTTGTGCATTGTCGGAGCTCCAATGCAAACAGCCTTAGCATCCAAGACTTCGGTAACTATATCCGCCCATGTATCCTTTCTTACGTTGAAAACGAGTGTTTTTACTCCAGTAGAGGCTATTCCGTCAGCAATGGCAAAAGCAATTCTTTCGGTTGAATGCCACATAGTGTCGTATATCACAACAGCCTTCTTTTCCACTTCGAACTTCGCCCACTTCTCGTAAGCTCTCAAAATCCTCTCCGGATTCTTCCATATAATGCCGTGAGAAGGAGCTATGATCTTTGGCTTAACATCGAACTTTTCAAATATCTTGGGTATCCTTAAGACGAGGTTTGAGTATGGCATCAGTATGTTCGCGTAATACACCTTAGCCCATTTTAAAGCCTCTTCAACGCCCAAATCTTCGTCAAATCTTTCCTCACTTGCGATGTGCTGTCCGAATGCATCCATAGAGAACAGTATTTGCTGTTCAACCATGTATGTCATCATGCTGTCCGGCCAGTGTAGCATGGGTGTCTCGATGAATCTTAACGTGTTTTCTCCAATTTTAAGTTCGTCTCCACTCCTTACGACCTTAAAATTCCAATCGGCATTGTAGTACTTTTCCAAACCTTCCTTAGCTTTTTTTGTGCAGACAAACGTTGGATTTGCAATTTTGGCTAAATCCGGCAAACCACTTGAATGATCTGGCTCTATGTGATTGACAATAACGTATTCAATTTTTTTCGGATCGACGTACTTTGAAATCTTCCTTAGCTGATCTCTTGCGTATTTGTGCTTAACGCCATCTATAACTGTCACATGTTCATCCAATATCAAGTAGGAGTTGTAAGTTATTCCTCTGTGCGTAGTGAAGTTGTGAAAATCCCTCTCTGGAAAGTCAAGAATTCCAACCCAGTATACCCTATTTCCTACTTCCATAATCACCACCTTTACTCAGCTGTTCATTCTACTTTAACCTCTTTGTAATTCTCCCAAAGGCCGTGCAGATTGCAGTAGGCCAAAGCTACTATCTTTCCACTTTTCTGTATCTTTAGCTTCAGTACAGCTTCAGCTTCAGCATATTCTGGAGTAAACTGAACTTTCGCAACTTTTACGGGGTTGAAAGCCCTGCCTTCCTCGATAAAGAACACATCCACATACCTTATCGAGTGCTCGAGCTTGTTGGGATGTTTTGTGACTGAGATTCTAACTTCAAAAGGTTCTCCAGCCTTAACGACATCGGGACATTCTATCTCTGGCGTATGCGTTTCCACCTTACTTATGATTTCACCCTCAGCCCTCTCTTTACTATACACAAATTTCTCCAACATGCAAACCACCTCACAAGCTTAGAGGAACGAACTTGTCTTTGGAGCAACCGCACACTGGACAAACCCAGTCATCCAGTAAATCTTCAAACTTTGTTTCGGGAGGTATGTCGTTGAAAGGATCACCAACGCTTTCATCGTAGACGTATCCGCAACACTTACACTTCCATTTCATGCTCTCAGCTCCCATCTCTTTTGATTCACAGAATTAACAGATCTCTTGCAACGTAATACGCCTTAGGATGTCCGCAGGAGGGACACTTCTCGGGTGGTTCCCTACCCTTGTGCACGTATCCACACTCCAAACAGACCCACTCAACTTCTTCATCCCTTTTGAAGTAAGTTCCTTTTTCAATAGCTTCGAGCAAGACTCTGTATCTGTTTTCGTGGTGCTCCTCGGCCCTAGCTATCGCCCTCAACCTTGCCGCAATTTCGTTAAACCCCTCATCTTCAGCGACTTTAGCGAATTCTGGATACATCTTTGTGTGTTCGTAGTTTTCACCTTCAATTGCAGACCTCAAATTTTCTGCTGTGGATCCCAATGTCAGGGGAGCTTCAGCTTCAACTTTTATCGAATCAACATTACCTTTCAGCTTCTGTATAAACTCAAAAAGAACTTCTGCATGCTCCTTCTCATTTTCTGCAGTCTCCAAGAAAACTCTCTGAACGTAAACGTAGCCCTCCTCCTTTGCAATCTTAGCGTAGAATGTGTATCTGTTTCTCGCCATGCTCTCCCCTATAAAAGCCTTAACCAAATTTTCGAGCGTTTTCATTACAACCACCTCACAAAGCCAGAATATCTTTTGATACGAAGTAGTAATACTCTGCACCGCAGTTCGGACAGACTTTTGGCGGTTCTCTACCTTTATGCACATAACCGCAAACAAGGCACATCCATTCAACTTCTTCATCTCTCTTAAACATCTTACCAGTTTCCAAAAGCTCTAAAAGCTTGGAAAACTTCGTAAAGTGCTGCTTTTCAACCTCTGCGAGCGTTCTAATTCTTTCGGCTATCTGCTTAAAACCCTCTTTCTCAGCAACTTCAGCCATTTTCGGATATATCTCTTCAGCCTCCAACCTTTCACTCTCAACAGCAATTCTCAGGTTTTCGGCACTATCTCCAAACTTTATCGGGGCTTTTATTTCAACATCCGTTGGCTCTACTTCCAACTCCTTTATAAAATTGGCATATATCTCAGCATGTTTCTTCTCGTTTTCGGCAACCTCCTTGAAATATTTAGACACATAGATCAGCTTTTCCTTCTCAGCAATGTCAGAATAGATAAGATATCTGCTTATAGCAACGCTCTCACTTATATATCCTCTAAGCAAATTTTTCCGAGTTTCCAAGTTTGGCACCTCTTGCGAATTTTAGTCTGGAAAATATTTAAAACTTTTTGAGATTTTTATCAAACCTTCTTGTAGCAGAACCACCAATCAAAGCACTCGATTTCACCAGCCTTAGCCTTCTCCAATCTCTCCTTAGCAGTTTTTTCATCAGTCGGTGGTGGAATTATAGCCTTATCTCCAATTAATTCGTTGTTCGGCCAGTTTGCCGGTAGTGCAACTCCGTTGGCATCACTCACCTGCAATCCTCTGACAATTCTTAGAATTTCGTCTATATTCCTGCCCAGCTCTTGCGGGTAGTAGAGAATGGCCCTTATAACGCCTTTAGGGTCAAATATGAAAACCGCTCTCACAGTATTTGTTCCCTTAGCTGGGTGAATCATACCCAGTTTTTCGGCTATCTGTCCCCTATCATCGGCAATCACTGGAAAAGGTATTTCAACACCTAGCTTCTCCTTTATCCACTCAACCCACTTTATGTGGCTGAAGACTTGATCGATACTTAAGCCGATAAGTTCGCAGTTTAACTCTTTAAACTTATCGTATCTCTTGGCAAATGCCACGAACTCCGTTGTGCAAACTGGTGTGAAGTCTGCTGGGTGTGAGAACAGTACGACCCACTTACCTTCAAAGTCTTTTGGGAAATCGATCATGCCGTGTGTCGTCAAAGCCTTGAACTCCACACTGTCTCCAATCCTCGGACAGCCCATATCGTAATCTTAAAGGCACATCATAAAAACTTTTTGTTCGATTTTCGAACATTGTGTATATATACTACGACTCAGACTAATTCAAGTGGACGAAAAGGATTTGAAGATAATCGAAATGCTTTTGGAGAATGCCAGAATTCCTAAGGTCAGGATAGCCGAAGCTTTGGGAGTTACCGAGACTGCTGTGAGAAAGAGAATTCAAAAACTTGAGAGTTCTGGAGTGATAATCGGGTATAGAGCCGTTATTAATTACAAGGTAGCAAATCTTTTCTGCTCTTTAACTGGCGTAGATGTTGAGCCTGAAAAACTTTGGAGCGTTGCAGAAGAGCTTAAGAGGTGGAAGGAAGTCAAAGCTATGTGGCTAACAACGGGAGATCACACACTCATTCTTGAAATTGTTGTAAAGGGAGTTGATGAACTTTCAGATGTACACAAGAGAATAGAGAGGATAGAAGGGGTTAAAAGAGTATGTCCATCGATCGTTTTAGATGTTTTGAAGTGATTGCTAAAAGAATGGAAGAGTTCAGGAAGCTTGGGGAGAGAGGTAAAACCACATTTGATTTCAGACCATTTTTGGATTTGAAGATAGATGCTACAATCGAAACCGAACTAGCATTCTGCATATCAACAGCAAACTCCTCCGCTCTATCAGGCTTAAAGTTTCAGAAGTCTCTGGAAGGATTAAGCCTTAACGATCTAAGCGTTGGAGAAATTGAAGAACTGATGAGAGAAGCTGGAGTTAGATTTGCCTCAAGAAAAGCAAAATACCTCAAAACTGCTTTAGAGAACTTTGATATAGTTGAGAAAGCGTTGAAGCTTGAAGATTTTGGTGCAAGGAGGATGCTTTTGAAGTTAAAGGGTTTAGGAATGAAAGAAAGCAGTCACTTCTTGAGAAACGTTGGAAGAAGGAATTTGGCTATCGTAGACAGGCACATTCTCAGATGGCTAGAAAGAAGGGGTTACAGATTCAAGTTGCCGAGAGAGTACGTTAAGGCTGAAGAAGTCCTTAGAAGGATTGCGAAGGAAAGAAACCTGACTTTGGCCGAGCTAGATCTAGTACTCTGGTTCGAGATGACTGAAAAAGTCCTCAAATGATATCGAGCAACTCGCAGATCCTAATACTTTTAATGCCTTCGCCGTCGTAGAATTTTGCAAATCTGCAATCTTTTTTGAACTCATTCGGAATTTCAGCTTTCAACCTTTTTAGCGCGAAAAGAGCGTATGCAACGAAGTCGGGATTGTCTTTAAGCTCCTTCAAGACTTCTAACAACTTTTCGACTGGATTGGGATAGGCATCTTTGACGAGATGTGCCGTTCTCGCAATTCCGTAAGCAACGTATTTTCTCTCCACCTCCCAGTCGTCCAAAAGAGATACAAACCTATTCTTAAATCCTTCAAAGACTTCTGGATTATTCAGGCCTATCTCAGCTATACCCAAAGGCGCGCCAATACAGTAGGCACCGCTCTCATCACTTAAGTGCCAGAAAAGCCTCAATATGTAGTTCCTAGCTTTCTCACCCTTGCATAGATATCCCAGAGCCTCAGCACCCCTAAACCTGTAAAACTCGTTCGGATGATAGAGAAATTTCATTGCAACTTTTGGAGTTAACTTCTCGAACTCTCTCCTTTCTAACAATTCTTCAGCTTTCACGAACTTCAATATGATCACGCCCAATATACGCGTTTAGGTGGGCAAGAAAGTTTAACATTCATCAACATGAACGGCTTCTACCTCACAAACTTGAACGCAATAACAGCATCCGTTACAGTACTCTGGATTTGCAACAATGATGTATCCGACATCCTCAAAAACACCTTGAGGGCAATGTAAACACTTCTTGCAGTTCGTACATTTCTCGTAATCGATCCAGATCATAGTTCAAATTTAGCGCTGAAGTTAAAGGTTTACGGACTTTTGAGCCTTATTACAAATGTTGTCCCCTGAGGCTCATTGTCCTCAACCCATATCTTGCCTCCATACCTCTCAACTATCCTCTCCGCTATATACAATCCCATACCCGTACCGGCACTTTCACCGTATGTGAACCCCTCCTCAAATATTCTGCTCTTTATCTCATCCGGAATACCTTTCCCGTAGTCGGCAATTCTTATCTCGCAGTAATCATGAACTCTACTAATCCTTATATCTACTCTGTCAGTTTTGCCGTGTTGAATTGCATTCTGCACAATATTTTCAATAACTGCTCTCAGCCCTTCATCTGCAACGACTTCACAGTCGCCCTCAATGTTTACTGGAATTACAAAACTTTTAGCAACATCTTCAGCTATCTTACCCACGTTGACAATTCTAAGTTTTCCTTCCGATACCATCTCCTCAAATGATTTCATAGTTCTCACAACGTTAGCACATCTCTCAAGCGAAATTGCAACCTTTTCAAGGAGAGATTCGTCTCTAGTTTCCTTATAGAGTTCCAGATACCCGACTGCAGACGTTATAGCATTCAAAACATCGTGGCGAAGAATTCTGTTTATAAGGGATAGCATCTTTGATAACTCTTCAAGCTTTCTCCTCTCCTCCTCCAAATCCGTGATATCCAACAAAGTAGCAATACCTGTCCTTTCCCTATTCCAACTAATGGTAGTTCCATGAACGCGAACAATCCTTTCGGATCCATCCTTTCTTCGGATTTTAAGCTTGTAAGGTTCAACGACTTCTCCGCGCAACCTACTTTTCATAGCCCTTTTAACCTTTTCAACCTCCTCTTCCGGAAAGATGTTCCAGAAAGCTTCTCTAATCAACTCATCTCTACTGTAACCCGTAAGATACTCAGCTGCCTTATTTACAAAAATCAAACCATCTTTTTGATAGGCAAAGACTGCTACTGGAACTGCTTCAGCCAAACGTCTAAATCTCTCTTCTCCCTCTCTTGCTGACTCTTCAAGCCTCTTTATCTCCGTTATATCTCTACCAACAACGACCTTTAGATTTCCCAGATCGTACGCAGCAATCGAGTAAGTTTTACCTCCACAATCGCAGATATCCTTATCAAGGGCTTCAGGTAATTTTTCAACACTTCCAAAAGTTTCCCTAGCCTTTTTGTTCATCTCGACAACTCTTCCATTTTCATCAACAACGAAAATTATGTCCTGAGAAAATTCGAGCATTTTTGTGAGCACGTCATGAAAGATTGTGTGGGCTAGTATATCATCAAGTTCTTCAAATAGAGGTCTCAGCGCCTTAATGTGTATATCACGTATATCTCCCTCAAAGCGCAATCTGATAGTAGAACCTACATACTCTACAGGCTGATTACATTCAGCGACTTCGGGGATTCTAACCTTGAAGTTGATAATCGGTACTTCGGCTTCAAAGTACGTTAGCCCAAACCTTCTCATCAATTCTTTTCCAAAATTTATAACGATACTCTCAGGTTTACCGGGCCTTATGAAGGTAGATAGGTCTAATAAAGTCGTTATTAGCTTGCCCTTCTCATGCAAGGTATACTTTTTCATGAATACCACCCACTACCAAAGTTTTGTTGAAAAACTCAACTATTCCCCTGCTACACGCAATTTCGCCTATGGTCAAAGCTCCAAATGTCCCTTTCAAGTGCCTTGCCTCCCTCTTAAACTCGTCACCCAAGTACAGAACACGTGATATACAATCGAAGGATACGTTCCCTTCAACAGCTTCGGCGCACTCTCTTGCAGCCTCAACAAGTCTATCCTTCTCTCCCCTCATTAACTTCAGTATGTGATTTCGTGGAACTTTTCCAGCACAAATTATCGATGATTTATCGAGATACAGCGGATCCCTTATAATATCTTCTCCACAAATCTTCGATATGCCAAATGGATACGCCATCGCAACATCGAAAAAGTTTTTTCTGCTTATCTCAATATCAAACTGGGCTAGAATATCTTTGTAAGCCTCAAAAGCGGGAGTCCAGTCGAGTTCAAGTATTTTTCTCCCAGATGTTCTTGTAGAGACAAACGAATATCCCGTCTCCTGCCATCCATGACGAACGGCTATGTTGCAGTCGAAAGGTAAAGATACAAACAGTACGTCATTCGAGAAGAATCCATCTTTATCAAACAAACAATCTATTCGCCTGTTGAGAGAACCTGCCCCGCCTCCCAAATACTTCACAGTATTACCAAGCTTGAAGTACACATTCTCAAGTGTGCTCTCGACATTCTCGTGGAATCCATCTGCCAATGTTAGTAAGGTCTCGGCCTTTACGTCAGCCGGAACGCATCCTCTAAAGCCAGAAATCTCAAAATCAAATCTTAAAGCGATAGCTCTATCTTCATACTTCTTTCCATCGAAAATTACTCCGGGAAATACCGCCCCAAATACGTTTTTAGCTTTGATATTACCGAATTGTTCTCTTAGCTCCTCGTAACAGCTATCAGATGCAAATATTATCAAACTGACTGCATCCAAATCTCCGATCTCATCAACTTTAACAAGTTCAGCCCACATTTCCCCTACCCTTATAATCCTAGTCTGTGTGATAGTGATTTAAACTTTTCCTCATCATAATTGTATCATGATTGTCTACATCGTATCGTCAAATACAACTCGTACGCCCCCGCCGGGAGTTGAACCCGGGTCGAGGGTTCCGGAGACCCTCAGGATGTCCGCCTACCCCACGGGGGCTGGATTAACTACGCTTAAGAGATATAAAAAGCATGCTGTTGCCTTAGCGATGTTGTGGCTATCCTAGGGGGTACATCGAAAGTTTTGAGAAGCTTTACGACATCTAGACACAACACAGCTCTTTTAGAGTTGTGGCAAGTATCAAGAACCTTAAGAAGGCTAGAACTTTAGCTGAAAGAAATAGATATAGATGATGAAACTAGAGGAGCAAATATGCTTAATATCCAAGCTCTTTCAATCTCTCCTTGAGTATTTCAGCCGATTTCATCAGCATAGCTTTTTCTTCATCAGTCAAGTCGTATTCTACAATTCTTTCAACCCCATCTCTTCCAAGTATCGCTGGAACACCCAAAGCAACATCACTTATCCCGTATTCTCCCTGTAAGACTACACTTGTTGGAATCTCCTCCTTAGTATCTTCCAACACCGCTTTAACCATCCTGTAAATGCAGACAGCTGGGGCGTAGAATGTAGCTCCTTTCCTCTTTATGACCTCCATTGCAACGCCTCTCGTCTCCTCAATGGCCCTGTCCAAATCGACCTCACCCTCAACTTCAGCCAAGCTCTTCGGGCAGAACATCGAATCTCCGTGCTCACCCATCATAAATATTCTCCTAGGCTTCCCGCCCAACGCAATTATCCTCTCCTTAAGCCTTACCGTATCGAGCAAGCTACCCATTCCGAAAACTTCCCTTCTATCCTTTCCAGTCTCCTTCCACATCACGTAAGTCATGACATCCAAAGGATTTGTCACGACGAGAATCTTGCTATCACTAGCATGCTTTACGATATTTTTAGCAACGCTCCTCATTATTTCCGCATTCTTTTTAGCCAAATCGAGCCTAGTCATCCCCGGCTTTCTTGCCAGTCCAGCTGAAACGACTATTAAATCGCAACCTTTCAGCAAGGAGTAATCGCTTCCACCGACGATCTTAGCGTATTTGTCAAGCCCAACGATAGCATGTGATAAATCCATGGCCTCCCCAACAGCCAAATCCTCTACTATATCTACCAAAACGACTTCATCCAAGTCTAAGTGCTGAATGCACGTGAAAGCTGTTGTAGAACCAATCCTTCCAGCACCAACAAATCCGAGTTTCATGGGTTAATTTGCCAAACGTCGATTTAAACAATTTTTGAAATCACTTCGCTACGATTGAAAGGAACTACGAATCATCGGATGTTTCATTGAATTGAGGTAAATTAACGTAGAATTATCAGGAAGTAGTAGCGTGGGAGTGTAGAAGGAACTGAAAGAAAGTTCACGTAAAAAAGATTTATGAGATCACCAGAACCAGAAGGCTAAACCGCCATCCAACACCTTGCAGTTAAATCCTTTACTCTTCAAGAACCTGTAGACATCGTATGCTCTGTTTCCTATCTGGCAGATTATAACGATCTCCTTGTCCATTGGAAGTTCCTTATACCTCTCTCTAAGCTCATTGTAGGGTATGTGAACTACCCTGCTGTCTTCGATCCTCTTGAACTTTCTGACTTCATCCTCATACCTGATGTCAAGTATGACGAAGTCTTCACCTTTATCAAGCTTCTCTTTAAGTTCAAAGCTTGAAATCGTTTCAAGTAACCCATCCATCTTGTTTCTAACGGTGTTGGCGGCGTGTATGAGTGTATCGATGGCTGGAGCGTATGGAGGTGCATAAGCTAAGTCGAAGTTTGCCAAGTCATGTACGGTGGCGTTCATGTGCATGGCGGAAACTACTACATCAATCCTCTTATCCACAACACCCCATCCCACTATCTGAGCACCTAAAATTCTTCCAGTCTTTCTATCCGCTATCAACTTGATTCTGATGGGTTTCTGATGTGGATAGTAATGGGCTCTATCTGGTCCGGGAACCAAGCAAGTTACAACATCGTATCCTAACTCTCTAGCTCTCTTCTCAGTTAAACCTGTTCTCGCAACGTTTAGATCAAATATCTTGAAGATCGTCGTACCCAAAACACCGGGGAACCTTGAACTTCCTCCCGTTATGTTGTCTCCTATAACCCTTCCGTGCTTATTCGCAACGCTACCCATCGGAGTGTAAATAGGATCACCTGTAACCAAGAATTTATTCTCAACGCAATCTCCACCAGCAAAGATCCTTTCGTCGCTCGTTCTGAGGTATTCATCGACCTTTATCCCAAACTTGCTTACTTCCAAACTGCAGTCAACTGCTAAATCAACGTTAGGTCTAACTCCAACAGCCATCAGAACTAGATCACAAGGCACTTCCTTAGTTCCGTTGATCTTAACACCACTGACTCTTCCATCTTTTGTCAAAATCTCTGTTACAGTGCTTTTTGTCATCACATTTATTCCCTTCTCCCTCAGATAGCTTTCGACGAGCATCGCCATCTCCCTATCAAGCAGAGCGGGAAGTATGTAATCCATAATTTCAACTATCGTTACCTCAACATCCAAATTGCTCAGAGCTTCTGCAGTTTCCATTCCTATGAGTCCACCACCGATTATCACAGCCTTTTCCAGAATTCCCTCATCCCACATGTCCAGAATCTTTTCAGCATCCTCTGGATTGAAGAGTGTTGTAACACCATCGGCATCTGCATTGGGTATATCCAGCCTTATAGGCCTTGCACCGGTTGCCAAAACCAAGTAATCATAATTCAATTCGTCCTCACTTCCATCGGGCTTTACAATCTTTACGATTCTCTTTTCTCTGTCTATCTTAACAGCTCTAGTTCTCGTTAGGACATCTATATTTTTGACCTTCTTAAAGTAATCCTCATCTCTGACAGTTCCGGAAAGCGTTTTTCTCAAATCATCAACGGTGTGGACGATCCCACCAATGTAGTACGGCAAACCGCACCTTCCCAAAGACGGATAGGGGCTTGCATCGACAACGGTTATATTCGCTTCCTCGTTTCTCCTTCTGGCTCTGCACGCAGCCTTGAGGCCGCAAGCACCTCCACCTATAACTACTATGTCCATGAAAGCGGAAGGAATGCGAATTAGATAAAGTTTGCCAAAAGTTTTTTGATGCAAGTTCAAATGAAATTCATGGATTTTGAGGAGGCCGTGCTTCTGGCAATAGCCAACGGATTAAGAACGCCAAAAGATATAGCCAAAAAGCTCAACGTCAAGCTTGAAGATGTTAGGAGTGTTTTGGCAAACTTGGAAGCTCAAGGACTCGTTGATTCAAAGTTCAAAATGTCATCCGCACAGAACCAAGTGAGGTAAGGTGTTTAAAACCTCTTTGACGACTACCTCAACGACATTCCACTTTACTTACGGCACATGAGTTTATACTCAATTTCAGCATGCATCTGTTATTTTCTTAAAAGTTAATAAAAAAAGAAGATTAAAATAATACTTGAAGTTCATCTTTCTCATCGTCGATCATATCCAATAGGTTAAATAATTCTTGAACGTACTTGATGAAATCCTCTCTATTGACGTATATGGTGCTTCCGTACTTTTTTGTCTCTAGGAAGCCAGGAGTATATGATGCAATGTTTCCACCAAATGTTACCTCTTTTGGTTCACCTTTTCTTCTAATTTCTACAAGCCAAATTTTTTCTATTTTCGAAATGTTGTTTAGTATATTGTTTTGTTTTATCAATATCGATGTTATCAAGTTTAATAAACGATTAATTTTTGAATCTGGCGTAATAAACTCTTCGATTTTATCCTTTAAACTTTGGATTAGTGTTGTAAGTATTTCGAACTTTTCTTCGTGGTAATATCTAACATCGAAATTTATGTTCTCCAGATTACTTTCAAGATATTGTATAATTTTATTAATATCTTTTTCGATTCTAGTTGTGCGAGTTAGGGTTCTTATTTTAATGTTCGCTACTTTATCATCATTGATGCTACATAATATGTTGCTGATCATATAACCATACATAAATCTGTAGAAAGTTTTAGTTATGAAAGTGTACTTACCCTTTGCTCTGAACCAGTAATTATAATCTGGAGAATAAGGTCTTGGTTTCAATGGTATATTCATAAAAATTGAATCTAATGATTGTTTCCTTTTATCAACCTCCTCTAGTAATTCCAGCACCCAAGGATGGATTCCAATCCAAGTTTTTTTTGAACCTCTACCTTCTGCTAGTATTATAGGATCAACATAGAAATAATCAACAGGGGCTAAGAGTCCTGTCTCCCATAACTTATTAAAAGTTCTCGAATCTATACGACCTCGCCGACCTTCAAACATTTCATAAATTCTATTTGCCTCTTTGATAATAGCTTCTTGTGGGTTATATCTCCCGTCGTCACGTACTCCAAAAAAGGTTGTTGCAAAATACAAAGCTTTTTGTTCTGGTGACACACCTAATTTCTCTAAATACCTGTTTACGCTCTCGTTGTCCCAATATTCTCTCTTAAACACATCTTCCTCTACCATAAATTACACCTCTACTAATGCAGTATCATATTCTATCAACTCAATTATTTTTATTCCTTTTTGTCTTGTAGACAATTTTGAGGGTGTCCAACCACCTATTTCGAATCGATTTATTTTATTAACACGTATTATATATTTAGCTCTTTTTAACTTCTCGTCATAGTACTCCAAGTGTATTGGGTCATCTTTAATGTCTGCGGGTAGTATTACTCCCTCAACATCTATTAATCCGTGAACGTATTTCATTTCACCTCCTGGACCTACAGGACCTACGGAGAATGTTGGACTTTTTTCAACGCTTCCATCATCGTAATATATCCTAAATATGTAGTGTCTTACCCTTGCCCCTCCTGGGGGTGCGAGCTTTATTTGTTCAGTACCATGTACTTTGTTGTGTACAATTATCCTACCAAACTCCATAACGATTCTAGTTGATATAATTTATTTAACACTATTTATAATCAATTTTGCAAAGGTTTACATACTTTGCAAATTTTGCAATTTATTGTTCCCTCTACTATTCTTTAACAAGATAATTGCTATATTCAATTTATCCAACAAAATAAGTATTATCCATTTTTTTCGACCGAAAAATATTAAACATATTAGTATATATCTAGTATTGAGGGTTAGTGAGGCCCTGCCCGAGATTAGCGAATAGGGCAGGGCTGAGATGTGGACCACCGACTACCTAAGGAGCGTGGATAATGTGGTAGTTGTTAGATATATTGCAGATCGAGACATTAGCTTAGTAAAGTTCCGCTATCTCGGTAAAGATGGCTACATCCATCGTGCAACAGTAGTTTTTAAGGGAAAACTCGATAAACGCAAGGCGCTAGAAGAGTTATCAAAAATATTTTTTATTTAAATTTTTTATTTGACTTTTGAAAAATAAGGGGGTGATATGATGTCGGATATGGTAGATTATGAAGAGTTTATAGAGGAAGTTTTTAGGAAAATTGAAGAAGATCCAACGCGCTTCATCGTATTTAAAGCACTCTTATTTGCCAGAGAAGCTATTCAAAGAGATCTGGGTAGCGTAAAGCTTGAAGATGTCGAATTTGTTTTAGAGAAATTTGCGTTATCATGCATAGATTACTACGAATTCTTGCTTAAGCTTGTATTGTTTCCGAGGTATAACAAACTAGAGAGATTTTCTGTTCAATGGACTTATCAAACAGAAGTTGGTCGATCTCTTAAAGACCTTAGTTGAGAAAGAATGCGAAGAACTGTGGAGTACAACGTCTAATTCTGATAAGGCACAAGAAAATCCTATGTATTCTTAATATTTAGTTTTTATTTTTTAGTTTATCTTTAGCGAGACGTGGCCTCGAATTGGGTAAAACGGAGGTGGTTAGAATGTATTGGGCTAAGTTTTTGGCTGTAGTAATGGCAATAGTTATTCTACCCATAGCTTGTGCAGCGGAGCCACTTGTCGTGAGTGCAAAAGTCAGACCAGAAAATCCGACAGTTGGTGATGTAGTTGGAATTTACGTAACTATCTTGGGACAACAAGACGAGAGTGTCCAAGTATACACAAAGCTCAAGAATCCGACGTTTAAGGTAGTTGATGTTTTAACGAAAGAGAGTGTACCATACAATACAATCAAGTCAGACACAATCGATTTCAAAATTTCAAAGGGCCAAACCGTCGAGATTACAATAATAGGTGATATGCCTGATGCAGAAACATTGGCAGTCATATTTCCAAATGCTTACCGTATCGACTCCCCTTCTATCCAAAAAGAACTTACACTAACTCCGCAAAAGACGACGAGAGATAAGTCCACTACCCAATCTGAACGATTACAGTTGTTGAAAAGGTACGGAGAACTTTATGCTAAATACGAAAAAGTCAAGAGTGCAATTCCAGAAAGACTTCAGCTAATCATCGAGGAGAAGTTCAGAATTGCTAAAAGTACGCTGGAAGACGGGCAACTGGAAGAAGCAAATGCAATTTTAAACGAAATAGAGGGATTACTAACCGTGTCAGAGCCTGACAACTCGTCTCCGATTTTGGCTGTAGTGATTTTAGCATTAATCGCTGGCACGGCAGTCTTTGTCTGGAGGTACTATCTGGCTAATAAGTTGCCTAAGGAGGAGGAAGAATTTGCTCAAACGAATTTTAGGTTGTTGAGGTGATGAGGATGTTTGTGAGGACGGTTTTCAATATAAAGCCAGAATCGTTTGGCAAAGAAATCTACGAGCCACCGGAATGGAGAAACATGTGGTCCAATGGCTACTTTCTAACATCAGTTGGAGATGAATCTGCTAACCTTGTCACCACAAAGCTTCCGGCAATACTCAGGAAATACACTCACTTGATATGTATTTTAGCCGACGATAATGTAGCATCGGCCGTCTTTGAAAAAGTTAAGCACTGCTTCCGTTCGGCGCTGGTAATAGGTTTAGGTATAGACGGCTGTGGAAAAAACGCGATGGTCGGTTATGAGACAATTCGTCCAATGTCCGCAGAGATTAGCTTTAAGATAAACAAATACTTAAACGAGCTTAAATCCAAGTACGGAGTAGTACCATCTACATTTATCGAGCTTATATTCGCAGGCGGGACGTCTTCTGGTTACGCACTAGCAGTTTCAAACGAGGTTAAGAAACTTGTAAGGAGCATTGAAAGTAAAGCTCAGATAATCGATTACGTAAGCCTTTCGAGGGGTGACTATGCTCCACAAATTGCCAATTCGATTCTCGTCACGCTAAAGCTAATGAACGAAGTTGGAGACAGACGTAGCCTAATTTTGAGCTACTTCGATAGAGAACCAACACTTAAAAAGCTGAGCGATCTAAATATACTCAACACGATAATGACACTCTTGCTTTCGAAATACAAGGCAGGAATTAACAGAATAGATCTGACAGACATCATCGGAAGAGGAGGATTCTTTACAACGAACACAGAATACAGATCTATCACACATTTACCTAGGGTAAAGAGCATCGGTGGAGAGGATATATTCAAACTCGCCAAAAGGGCTATTGACTTCGATTCTACTTCGCTATACGCGAGAGCCGTGTTCCATGCAAGAGATTCCGAACTCGTGAGAATCTCGATAATTTCTCCGGTTAAAATTGTAGATCTAGAAATCTTCGGCAAGGAGTTTGAGTTTGCAGAAAATATTATAGCTGACGGATTTCACCTGCCAATAAAGTACATCCCAATCTCCGTGACTGCCTTCCTGAAGGGTAACGAAATGGCAATCAGGCACTTTCTTCACAACCACAGAAAGATTGTTGATGAGGCTATTCCTGAACTAGAGAACTACCTTGGTACAGGATTGGTCGATGACGAGGTTTTGGAGAACTTTGTAAGGGGGTGAGGAGTATGAACTCCAACTTAATTTTTGCCGCAACTGTAGCAGGACTCTTACTGACCGTGCTGATAGTATGGGTTCTGAGAAAAATAAGAAACCGAAGGACAGCACGCCCATGCGAAGATGACATAGAATGGTGGAGAGGGCTATAAGAGGGGTGTAATGCCATGTGCAAGAAGATTCTGATTTTCATTATTTTTTGGCAATCGCTATACCGATCATAGAAGGTAAAGTCGACGTCCCAACGAACTTAACGATACCAGAACTGATATCGTTTGCTAAACAGGTCTGGACATTCTGGGTTGTTCGAATTAAGAGTGTAATTCCTTCGATTGTGAGTTTAATTCGTTAGGGGGTGTTCGGTATGGGGGCAATACCCTTAATTTTGGAGGTAGATGGAGAGGAAATATATGTTGAGGCAAACCCAAATGAAAGGCTTTTTGAGGTCGGTATGAGAGCTGTGCCTCCCGAAAAGTGGAGAGAGTCAATTATCGCCACAACTTCTGGATTACCAGTTGATCCTGGCAAGACAGTCAGAGATATTGTAAGAGAGACAGGAGAAACTAGATTTAGGGTTTTAAGTGAGGGGGATCAGGGTATAATCCCTGATTTCCCCAATTTTTTGAGGAATGTTAAAGTAAACAGTCCGAAGTGGAATGAAAGGGCAAGGGAAGAAATCGTCAGGATTAAAATGCTTAACAACCTGATAGGGAGAAACAACCCTGGGTTTGCTTATGTAAATCCAGCGTTTTATACGTATGAAGGTTTAAAGACGGTTAAGGGATGTATAAGAGTGGGAAGCTATGGATCAGTTGAACTGCTTGTATTCTTACCGCCAGCATACCCACTTGTCCATCCCGAGGCAACTCTTCGTGGAAGATTTTTTGACAAATACATGGCCTCAAATATTCACAAACATGTCTATCCGTTCTACATTAATGGTAAGAAAATAATTGTGGTATGTGGTGATAAAAAGTATCTTCAGAATTGGACTGGGAGGCTAGGCATAGCACACTATATTTCGGATGTTGTGTTTCCTTGGATCAGGATCGGATACGAAGCTTTAGGGGAGAAATCTACAACACTCAGAGAAATGTCGGACATTTTAAGAATTCTAAGGGGTGAGTAGATGTTCCTCTTAAACTTTTGTAGAGCTAACTGTGAGTATGTGCTAGTAAGTGAAACTGAGCTACTAGACTTCTACGAAGCTGCTGTAAAAGCGGGAGAAAATGAAATAGTGGGAGCACTGGTTGGAGTGGTAACTGATGAAGGCTACTTGGTCTTGAGCATATTCAAATACAAGGGAACCTCGTCTCCTGTAAGTGTAACTTACAATCAGCTTGAAAACTCTTTCCTACCAGCAGGGCTCGAAAATTTAGGGACTATCCACACTCACGTTGGATTTGGAGCGTATCTTTCAAGCACGGATCTCGCAAACTTAAGGAAAAGCAAACTTAACAGGATAGCTTTAGTTATGGATCCAAAAAAGTTCGAAATTAAAGCGTTCAATAAAAACGGTAAGCAGATTAGGCTTAAAGTTGTTGAAGATCACGAAATTTTTTCTAAAGTGAAAGTCAAGATCTTCTACAAATATGGTATACCATTCAGAGTTTACACTCTAGCTTCTGCGGATTACCTCGAAAAAGCCACAGTTAAGTACCATATTGATAGCAGATAGCGAATCTCAGTTATTTGGAGTTTATGACCTAAATGAAGAAGAATCTATAATATACTACCGAAAACCGAGAGTAGTTTCCTTGAAATATAAGAACAAAGTACCATTGTACTTTTTCGTAAAAAATGCGATTACGTACTCCGAGTGGTTTAAAAGTGTAGTCGTGAATGGTTTCCTAGATTTTGAGTTTACAAACTTCACTGTAACTAGGAACGGGATGAAAGTTAGATTAAATATGGAGGAGGTCGTGAAAGATGGCGTTACCGAATTTTTCCTCTTCTAGTGATTCGACTCCGAGAGAGTTTAGCAGACTCATAGGTCTAAAGGGGTGGAGCTACGAAAAAGCGAGAGAAATGAAGGTAATAATCGTCGGCTGTGGTGGCTTAGGCAATCCAATTGCGAGGCTGATTACAAGACTAGGTATCGGCAATTTGGTCTTGATAGACAATGATATAGTCGAAATTGAAAATCTAAACAGAGATGGATTTGAAGTCTGCGATATAGGAAAAAATAAAGCCGAGATCTTGAAGCGTAAGCTCGAGAAGATATTTGAAAACCATAGCGTGAGAATTGAGGCAATACCAAAGAATGTTCTTGAAATTGACTTACAAGAAATTGTAGAAGAAGCAAATTTGGTTGTAACTGCTACTGACAATACAAGCTCTAGAATTTACGTTAACGACATTTGTGTGGAAACTAATACCACAATGATTGATACTGGGTTTACGACGGATGGATTAAGGGGACATGTAAGGTTAATAATTCCCGGTAAGACTGCATGCCTCAGGTGTAGTTACTTCGAGTTGCCGGTACTTGACAAAACAAATCTTAGCGATAAAGTAGATTTAAGCATGAAAACAGGTTACGCTGTTAGTCCTGCTCCAACTCTAAGTTTTTTGGCAAGTCTCGCTGCTATGATAGCTTTTAATGTACTTTTCGAGATTTCAAAACCACCTAACTACATTTCAGTAAATCTCGCAGAGATGAAATTCAGCACGGCTAATTTGAAGAGAAATCCTCGTTGCGAGATTTGTTCGGCCTTAGATGAATCCTAGATAAATAAAGATCTACAGCCAAGAAAACACTCTTCTAAAATATTTGTTGAGTTTTTCTTCGCTCCAAGGGGTAATTCTGTTCCTGTGCTTGTACATTTCATATCTACCGGCCTATTTTTTCAAAGGCTGGATTCACGGCTTTTCCAGCGTATAGTCTGTTGTTCTCGTAATACTTGACGACAACACCTTCTATGAAATTCTTTTTCCCGACGATATCTGGAGCTACTTCCTTTGCAATGTCCCTCATTTTTGGATTTATTTCTGTTAAGAATTCTGAGTTTTTCTCGAGAACGAAATTTTTTATCATTTCTTTATCGACTTTGCCGACATATATTATTGGAACCGGTATTATCCCGTACTCTAACATGATTTTGTAAGCTTCCTTAACCTCCAAAAATCCTTCATCCTTTTGATATACGTCAAAACCCAGAAACCTTGATGGCAAATTCTTGTAGTATATTGTGTGCGTGTCCCTCAAGTCTTCGCATAGAATTAAGAAATCTCCAAAATCCCTGCATGTGAACTTTCCGTCAACCTTCTCTTGCACGAAAACCTTCTTAGAAAGTAGAAACTCTTCTTCAGGGCTGAGATACTTCTTCCCTCTTATCTCAAACCCTTCTATGTTGAACCTCCTTATTTTGTACGTTATCATTGTCCTGCTGTTTTTAATCTGGACCAAGTTTAAGCGTTTCTTTCCAAAATCTATGTAAGCTTTATGGCCCAGTATACATTGGCCTTACAAACAATAAATTACAAGGAGATTAGAGCTGGTTTTTATCGATCACTATTGCATTGATGCCTCAGATAGATACGTAAAAACTTCTCGACAGTGTTTTTGACCGAACGTGTAACCTCACTGTCAGACGTGAGTAAAATTGTCAAATGCTTTTTGCAATCTCATTAAGTTCCTTAGCCCCCAAATGTTTTGGAACTTGTAAACTTCTTCTCCCACTCTAGGGGATTCTTCGAGCACAGATGTGTAACAATGTCTTGATTACATCCCCAGATTGAGAAATTATATCATGGCTTTCAACACACAGTAAGAAAATTAAGAAAATAAAAACTTTCAATCCCACAAGATTTCCACACTCTCAATTCTAAAATCCGGTTTGGCGTAGGAATCTTCCAATGGAGTTACGTAACCATGTTTGTACATCAACAAACCTGTGTAAGCAATCATAGCACCATTATCTCCCATGAGCTCTTTAGGAGGCGCGTAAAATCTTGCTCCTCTGTCTTCGCACATTATTTTCAGCATTTCTTGAAGCCTTCGATTTGCTCCGACACCTCCAACGAGCAGAACCTCGTTTAAATCTAAATAGGCTAAAGCCCTTTCCGTCACCTCGACAAGCATTGCAAATGCCGTTTCCTGAAAGCTAAAGGCAACATCTTCCTTACTTACTCCCGAATCGTAAAGTCTCTGCGCGGCTGTGACGAGTCCGCTGAATGAAAAGTCCATCCCTTTCACTACGTATGGTAACTCATAGTAGTTTTTCCCTTTCCTTGCAAGTTCCTCTATTTTAGGTCCTCCGGGATGGCTTAAACCCATGTGCCTTGCAAGCTTATCCAGAGCGTTGCCTATGCCTATGTCAAGCGTTTCCCCAAAGACTCTGTATCTGTTCCCCCTCCTCGCTATAACTTGACTATTTCCACCGCTCACATAAAGCGTTACGGGATTCTTCGCCTTAGTTTTCCATCTACCAACTTCTACATGGGCTAGGCAGTGATTCACACCTACTAACGGCTTATTAAACTTCAAAGCCAAAAACCTCGCTACCGTTGCCACAACCCTTAAGCAGGGACCTAAACCCGGCCCCTGAGAAAATGCTATGACATCTATATCCTCAATAGGAACAATAGAAAAAATTTTTTTGATAAGCTCACCAATCTTTTCCGAGTGATGCTGTGAAGCTTCTCTTGGATGAATGCCACCCTCCTTTGGAATGTAGGGGTCGCTGAACATTGCTATTACATCGTTCTCATCCACCACTGCAACGCTGAGGTTCCAAGCGGTTCCTTCAATTCCTAAAGCCTTCATCTTCAAATCTGGCTTCGATCACTTCTTAAACTCAGTGTAACCACACTTTCCGCATGTCCTTCTGTCCTTATGTTCTGCCAAGAATACACCTTCTCCGCATCTCGGACAGAACTTCCTCTTTCTTATGACCTTATCACCCTTTATCTCATAATACTTCGAAACACATTCCGCGCCCTTAGCCATTTACACCACCTCATTCAGCTTGTTCAACCTGTCCTCCTTCACCCTGCTCCCCAGTTTCCTCTCCGAAGTTCCTTCTGATTATGTGTTCGTCCTCTATAGCTCTCAAATCTTCGGGTGTGTCGTAAATTTTTACATAGCACCTAGCTTCCTGCTTTCCGAACTCTGGCTTTATGTAGTCTACAACGATTCTATCGAGCTCCGCATTGAAAAGCCCAGCGAACTTCTCTCTCACGGCCTGTCTCGTAGGTGTTGGCCCTTCTCCCCAGTATACTATCCTTGCATGTATCTCCCTTCTCTTTAACAGTGGATTGTATCTGTCCTTTTCAACGACTACCTCCATTCGACCACCTCCTTATCTTCTCCAAAGTCTTTCCATGTTTCTCCATCCTTTCAAGCATGCTCAATATTATAATCTTTCTCTCATCGTTTACATCAACTCTCACAACACCTTCGTTCGGCTGTCCGTACAAGATAACAGCTCCATTCGGTAGCAATGCTACCAAAGGCATTACTGCTAAATCCTCCTCCCCTCTAACGTATATCCTGACGTTTAAACCCTCCAAAGCCGAATTTACGGCTTCAAAAACTTTCTCGGCTAAATCCTCAGTAATGCAACCAGCAGGATTCTCAGCAACGATCTCTTTATATCCTCTTGAAAGATCTCTAATCCTATTAACAACAGAATTCAACTCCCTTCTAATGCTTTTACCGTCAAAAACTATTATTTTCGGCTTAAAACCAGCCTTGAGAGTTGTTAGAGAAACTATATCGCCAACACAAACTAGAAATTCGTCTCCCTTCAGAACTCTTTTGACGACATCAACTCCCTCTCCCCTATAAAGTAGTCCAAAAGGCTTCTTCGCGAAAGCTCTTACTTCTTCTGTCAGCTTTAACATTATTCCACTTGCAACGCGTATTTACCCGGCTTTGTTATTCCAAGCTTCTTCGCTATCTCGCTCTTCTCAGGATCAATTATTATCAAGTATCCGTACCACTCCTTTGTTAATTCGGTACTTCCGCAGTTTACGCAAACTTCCGTATCCACATTTATAAACTTACAGCGCTTGCAAGCCAGCTCAGCCATGCTCACCCCTCTTCTTTATTTCCTCTTCAATCCACTCAAGCTTCCCCAACCAAGGCTGTCTCATAGTTAAACCGATCTTGCTCTTCGATGGATCTTTCTCCTTAAGGCTCAGAGCAACTATCCTCGCTCTAACCAAGTCTCCCTTCTCTATAGTTCTCTTCGTTTCTTTCCCTATCAATCTCTCATTCTTCTCATCGTAAACTATGTAGTCATCCATGATCTGACTCCTGTGCAGTAAGGCATCCAAAGGACCTATGGAAACGAATGCTCCGAATTCCACAACTTCAACAACTTCGCCTTCAACAACCTCCTGAAGGAGTGGCTTGAACGTCAAAGCTGTGAATTCCACGTCAAAGTAAACTCCTCCGTCTCCCTCAACGATTTTTCCCTCACCAATGCTATCAACGCTTTCAATTCCAATAACCATGCCATACTCTGTATCCAACTTCCCTTCGAACTGTTCCCAGAGTAAATCGTGAATAACCTCCTCCAGATCCTCGTTAAGCCTGTTCGGGGGAACTCTGACTACATCCCTAACCTTTACCCTTGCATACATACTATCACCGTGGAAAATTGTGTCGATCTTAGTCTCATTCGTCTTTTAAGCTTTTCTTCAAAAAAAGATATGTGCCCTCGAACTTCGAGATAGGCAATGATAAAGAAAGGCATCGTAGCTGGAATACCTATAGCGCTCGGCTACTTCCCCGTTGCGGTAACATTCGGACTGACAGCAATGGCTATGGGCTTGAAAGATTACGAGGCAGTTCTCGCTTCACTTCTAATTTTCGCTGGCTCCGCTCAATTCGCCTTGGCAACGCTCATAGATTCTCCAATCAACGCAACGATCGTTCCAATTCTTCTCAACCTAAGGCATCTGATATACGGCTGTATACTTTCCAAGAGGATCAAAATAAGCAAACCCTTCATAACAGCCTTTGGTTTGACAGATGAGGTATTTGCGATGTCATTTAAGGGGGATAATGAGAGATTCATATGGGGCTTGGCCTTAATTGCATATTCCGCATGGGTGTCTGGAACTGTTGTCGGCGTTTTGGGAGGAACTTTCATAGTTTCCAATGAAGCTCTACACAGATCGCTTGTCTTCGCATTCCCAGCACTCTTCTTTATACTCCTAATTCCAAACAGAAGTTGGAATCTTATTTCGGCCATCTTCGGAGGCCTAATCGCCTTAATTCTTCACATCTTGGGATACACATCCTTTGGCATACTCCTTGCCGGTATAGTAAGTCCCTTTGTAACCTCAACTCTCAGGAGGTGCTTAGAATGATCGAAATAATTGTTACTGTTGCGATTGGAACATATCTGACAAGGTTACTACCGCTCTTATTTAGAGACAAGTTAAATCTTGAAAAGTGGAGTGAATGGCTTTCATACTCCTCTACAGCCCTAATCTCCGCTCTATTCGTAACATCTTTCGTCAGCTTTCCGATAAATCCGAGAGATTTAACGATAGGATTGATATCACTTACAATTGTCTACGCATCTTACGCCAAATCAAAAAACTTGGGAGTTTCGATAATATTTGGTGTCTTGGCTTACTACATTTTCTCGATTTCGATAAGCTAATTTTTTGATTATGCTACTAAAATCGTGAAGCTCTGGAGGGTTGTGGGCTTTGACGACAGCTTTAAAGACAATTTAGCTTACATAGTCGGCTGTGTAACCTGTAAGGATTATGTTGAGGGTTTTTTAATTGACAGAATCGAAGTTGACGGTTGGGATGTTAGCGAAAAGATAGTTGAGTTAATCTCAAACTCTAAGTTCTACAAGCAGATCAAATGTGTGCTTTTGAGTGGAATAACCTTTGCTGGATTTAACGTTGCCGATTTGGAATTCATATACGAAAACCTTGGGATCCCCGTGATAGTGATTTTGGAAAGATATCCAGACTTTGAGAGAATAGAAAGGGCTCTAAGAAACCTTGAAGGGTTCGAAAGAAGGATAGAATTGGTAAAAAAGGCTGGAGAGATTAGAAAGGTTAGAAAGGTTTTGGTTCAGCTGAAGGGATGCGATTTAGAATTTGCTGAAAAAATTCTGAAGCTTACGATACGAAAGGGAAAAATACCTGAGCCTTTAAGGATAGCTCATCTCGTTGCTTCAGCTTTGATTCACAAAGAATCGAGGAGGCGATAGTGTTAAATATTGTTCCAAAGATCTTCGCTCATGGCTAAGAGAGAGAAGGTGAAGACACCACCGTTGATGTCCTCAGCTGGAATAATGAGGTACTTTGAAGAAGAGAAGACGCAGATTAGAATCAGTCCCAAGAGTGTTCTGGCATTCGGTTTAACTGTAGGTGTTCTCGTAATAATATTGAACGCTTACTACGGTCTCTGGCCTAAATGATCGAAATAGTCTTTGCTGGAAGATCAAACGTTGGTAAATCAACACTTTTTTCGCAGCTTTTTGGTGTCAAAGTTAGAAGGGGAAAGAGACCGGGAACTACGATAAAGCCCAATCAGATCAAGTTTAAAGACCTCCTAGTTACAGATTTACCCGGATTTGGCTACATCTCTGGAGTTGACAAGGAATTCAACGAGAGAGTTAAGGACTTTATAGTTGAGTATATTGAGAAAAATGCCGAAAGAATAATTTTAGCTGTTCAAGTCGTAGATGGAAAATCTTTTTTGGAAATTGCCGAAAGATGGGAAAGAAGAGGTTACATACCAGTTGAAGTTGAGATGTTCGAATTCTTGAACGAAGTTTGCTCAAAGGTGTTTTTGGCTGTTAACAAGATGGATAAAGTCGATAACCCTAATGAAGTTTTGGATGCAATTGCCTTAAAGCTTGGAATGACTCCACCTTGGAAGGATTGGACTCACGTGATATATCCTATTTCCGCGAAGGAAGGGAAGATAAACAACCTTAGAGAGGCGATAAAGAGAAGGCTAATTGAAATAGGTAGAAGCGATCTGATACCCGTGCTAAAAAAATAAGTGACCGCATGGAAAATACATTCATGACTCAAGTAAATTCTTCTCCCATTCGCTGAGTGAAGGGCAGATTGTGCATCCTAAGCGGTAAAATCCCTTGTAATACAACGGGTGCAGATCTAAACCATTCATGAGTATGTATAGCTGCACCATGGCTCCGCTCCAATACTTTATTGGAAAAATCTCCTTTGCTATTCTCTCAAAAACTACTGGTCTTTCTCTCCTAACTCTACTCTCGGCATCCCTATCGCCAACAATCAAAGTTTTTACTTCTTCCGATTTCACTACCCTTTCCAAAGCCTCCATCTTCAGCTTGGTGCACCACCTGTTTTGATGTGTTGGCATTCCATACTTCTCAACATCGAATTTAACGCTTTCAACTATTAAATCAACTCCCAACCTTTTGCAAACCCTTTCAATGTATTCCTCAGTGTAAGGCATCTCGTAGTTTGTTTTGATGTAGATTGCCTTAACATCGCCCAAAGCCTTTTTAGCCAAAATTAGGCAGGCTAAGCTATCTTTACCACCGCTGAAGGGAACAGCAACATTGTTTGCGTGCTCTCTTATAAATTTGATCGAGATTCGTTCCATAACCTCTAGAAACATCCTGTTTTTCTCAATTGTTTTGTCAATAGGCATCTTCTTTGGTTCTACATCGCTCAAGTAGTTCACACGAACCTTTTCACCTATCCTTTTACTGACAATAGCCTTAAGCTCAGGCACATAGACGTTTTCCTCGTTGTAGAGCTTTCTGAGTATCAAATTTCCCTCTTCAACATCGACACCTATTTTCCTCATGTTCTCGATGAAACCTTTCCCGATTATGAAATAGGAGTCGTAATCTGGATGAATTTCAATTCCAAACTCGTTCTTAGGAGAGAACACGAAAACCTTGTCGAATTTGACTCCAAGCCTTATCTTAGCTTTAGCCATTTCAAACTTCTCTCTGATTTCCTCCATCCTTGTGTTTCTTACGGCTTTCTTACTCAAAACAACGATCTGATATATCGGCGTAACCTCTTTTATCATTCGTTCAGCCTCAAGAGCTAAATCAACCTCATCCTTACCGAAGAAGAATATCGGAATTTTATCCCTAAAAATCGAGAAATCTACAGACTCAAGACTCCTTATACCACCCAAACTCAGCACTTCACAATTCAGAGCATGCTTTAAGGCTTTTGCATCTTTCTTGGCTCTCGCAATTGCAACTATCATGAGACCGAAACTCAGATCTTGGATATACCCTTCACTTAAGCTCAACGCTTCAACACCTTTAGCCTATACAGAATTTCGCATGAGTGCTCCAAGTAGCAGGCTTTGTTAAAAGCCTCAATCATGTCTTTGCCAGCGGAATATATTCCGTGCCCCTTGTGAATAGCTATACCATTCCTTGCAATTTCATCTGCGATAGCCTCAGCAACTTCGTCACTTCCAAATTCTCCTTCAACAACCCTCACCTTCTTGAGAAAAATACCTCCCTCCAAATCTCTTGGAACGATTTCATCATGAATAAGTGAAAGAACTACGTTGTAAACGCCGTGACAGTGTAAAACTGCTTTGTAATCCGTTTTCTCGTAAATCGCTTTGTGAACTTTCCAATCACTCGAAATACCCTTGCAAAATTCTCCAATCTTGACGTAAACGAAATCTTGAGGAGTTAGATCATCCAAAATTGACCCACTTCTTGTAATGAGCATGAAATCTCCAATTCTACAACTCATGTTCCCGCTAGCACCATCTACAAGCCTAAACTGACCCAACTTCCTTCCGATCTTTATCATTTCGTTAATTACCTTCTGCATGGTCAAAATTTCCCAAGTTTTGTAAAAACTTTGCGAGTTTCTCTCTAAGTCTAACTACATCTCCTATAACGATTACGGCAGGCGCTTTAACACCTTCTCTCCTTGCAACATCGACAACGTTTTCCAAATTGGAGATAACAACTCTCTGCCGTAGTGTACAACCTCTTTCGATTATTGCAACTGGCGTTTTAGGGTTTTTGCCGTTCTCCAAGAGCTTCTTAACGATCTTCTCCAAATTTGAAACACCCATCAAAACTACTATTGTTGCGTTTAACTCTGCTAAAGCCTTCCAATTCAGCCTTTCCTTCCACTCCCTTCCAGTTATGAAAACTACCGCAGGATCAAATTCCCTGTGAGTTATAGGAATTCCCGCATAAGCTGGAACCGCTATCGCCGAAGTTATACCCGGAACGATCTCAAACGGTATTCCATGCTTAGCCAAGTATTCAGCCTCCTCTCCACCCCTTCCAAAAACGAACGGATCTCCACCCTTTAGTCTTACAACGATCTTTCCTTCCCTTGCAAGCTTAACCATAAGCTCGTTTATTTCATTCTGTTTCATCTTGTGCTTTCCAGCCCTCTTTCCAACATCAACAAGCTCGGCTTTCAACGATCTGAGCAATTCTCTAATCTCATCTCCGATAAGCTCGTCGTACAGAATTACGTCAGCTTCCCTCAAAACTTTCAGAGCCTTTACAGTTAAAAGATCCGGGTCTCCTGGACCAGCTCCAACGATGTAAACCTTGCCCGTCATGCCCTTAAACCTACCTCCTCTCTAAAATTCTCAGCTATCTCCCTCGCCTCTTCGATTGCGCTCTCCCTGCTAAGCTCCTCAATAACCTTAAATTCTCTGCCATCCCTTATGACTTGTACAATAAGCCTAACTTTGCCTCTGCATTCCGCATAAATTCCAGCTGGAATTGCGCATCCAACTCCCAATGTCTTCATGACTATCCTCTCAACTTCAGCCTCAATCCAAGTTTCTTCGTGATTCATGAACTTTACAAGATCCTCTTCTCCAACTCTCGTTTGAACTGCAATTATCCCCTGATTAGCTGGTGGCACGAATCTCTCAATAGGTAGCCTCTGATACTTAACATTCAAACCGAGCCTTTGAATGCCAGCCTCAGCCAATACTATCGCATCGTATAATCCCTCTCTCAGCTTTCTCAACCTTGTATCGACATTCCCTCTCAAGTTTTCAAATCTTAGATCGGATCTGTAAAGCTTGAGCTGTGCCCTTCTCCTTAGGCTTGATGTCCCTATTACAGCATTCGGCTTTATCTCCTCTAAGCTTTCTCCATTCCTTGCAATGAAAGCATCGTAAGGAGAATCTCTCTCCAAAACGGCTGAAACCGTAACTCCTTCGAGCATGTTGCTGGGAATGTCTTTATAGCTGTGAACTGCCACATCTATCTCACCTCTAACTAAAGCGTGCTCCAATGCTCTGACGAAAGCTCCAGAGCCTTTGAATTCGTAGAGCGGTTTGTCTTTCATTATGTCTCCCGTGCTTTTGATAATCCTGATTTCAACGCTATAGCCTTCTTCTTTCAGCCTTTCCACTACCTTTGATGTCTGAGCTAAAGCTAGCTTGCTTCCTCTCGTCCCAACTACAACTCTCTCAGACATAAGCCGAAAGCTTCGATGGTCTTTTCAACATCCTCTTTTGTATGAGCGTAGCTCACAAAGCACGTCTCGAACTGGGAGGGTGGGAAGAATACATCATTTTCGAGCATCTTCCAGAAGAATTTCATGTATCTGTCTTTATCAAGTTTTAGAGCATCTGCATAATTCTTGGGCTTTCTGCCAAAGTATACGCAGAACATCGATGCAATGCTATCGATTTCAAGATTTGCATTGGAATCTTCTATCTGATCCTTCAAGCCTTTAACAAGTTCTTCAGTAGTTCTGTTCACGACATCGATGACCTTATTCTCAATCATGAATTTCACGGTCGTGTAACCAGCCGTCAAGCTTAAGGGGTTTCCGCTGAATGTTCCGGCTTGATAGACATTGCCCGAAGGTGCAACATGCTCCATAATCTCTCTCCTTCCACCGAATATCCCTATCGGTAGTCCTCCTCCGGCTATTTTGCCCAATGTCGTTAAATCCGCTTCAATTCCATAAAACTCCTGAGCACCACCCAATGCCAATCTGAATCCCGTTATGACCTCATCGAATATTAATAGGACATCGTTTTCCGCAGTGATCTTTCTAACCTCCTTTAAATAGCCTTCTTCGGGGATTATGAGCGAAGAGTTGCCCATTACTGGTTCCATTATAACGCATGCCAAATCGTCCCTATTTTTCTCAACAACTTCAGCTAAAGCCTCAACATCGTTGAAGGGAACTTGAAGTGTATGCTTAACAAAGTCGGGCGGTACTCCAGCCGAATTGGGAATTCCATGCGTAGTTGCACCGCTCCCAGCCTTAACTAGAACAGCATCGTGCGAACCGTGAAAACTGCCCTCTATCTTCAAAATCTTATTTCTTCCAGTAAATCCCCTTGCGAGCCTTATTGCACTCATAGTAGCCTCACTACCGGTATTTACAAACCTCAGCATTTCTATGCTCTTGTATAGCTTTGTTATAAGCTTGGCATACTTCACTTCAAGTTCTATCGGCGTTCCGTAAAGCCATCCTTTCTCCAACTGCTCCATCAATGCAGATTTAACTACTGGATTTGCATGTCCAAGTATTAGAGGGCCGTAAGCAAGGCAGTAATCGATGTAACAATTTCCATCGACATCGTAAATCTTGGAGCCTTCAGCCTTAGCCGTGTAGAAAGGAAAGGGCTTTATTGCCCTAACTGGACTGCTTACACCACCGGGAAGGAGTTTTACAGCCTCTTCGTAAAGAGCCTTAGACTTTTCTAGTTTCATGACCAACCGTTTCGGTAATTGAATTAAAATTTTCTCCATTCAATCGAATTTCACTTTCAGCGTAACAACTTCGAAAGGTTTCATCTCTACCTCTACAACATTTCCATCGACCTTAACATCTTTGCCAAATTCCCTCTCAAACTCTTCGTCTGTCTCTTCAAGCATGTTCACGACCTTAGCCTCCTTAATCTCCTTGAAGAACGTGAGTTTGGCTTTAACTTCACTACCTTCAGCCTCGTAAAACCTGACTATTATTCCGTCTCCATCTTCAGCCAGTTTGAAAGCAGTTAGAATTACGTTATCTGGATCTATTCTTAAAAAGCTCCTCTTGAGTCTATACCTTCTATTTCTCGGAACCTGTAAAGCCACCAAATTGTAGTTGAACTCGTAACCCATCTTGTAAACTTTAGCTTGCTTCCAGTCTCCTTCATGTGGATAGACTGCATATTTAAACGAATACCTCTTAAGCTCCCTCGCATCTGGAACTGGGATAACAGGACCAGCTGAGCCGTTTGAAAGTATTCCGACAGACCTTAGCAGTGTTATGTAAACGTTTCCATCCCTAACTTCGTTCTCTGGATTACCCCTGTTTAAAATGGCTAAACCCTTTTCTCCATCGCTGTAATCTATCCATCGCAGAGAGGGATAAACGCCCGATGGTTTTTCCTTCCAATCCTTGGGTTTGAAGTAGTAAGTGTTCGTTTTCCTGTTCACAGCACCAAACTGGCACTCGCACGTGTATTCTGGAAGGTTCATGTCAGTTTTGAATCTAACTCTCAGCCTTACTCTCGGATGCTTGTTGTCCACATACGTTACGAAGTCTATTCGCGGTATATCCCTGTAAACGATGATTTTCTTCCTGAAAGAGATGAATCTATGTCTCCACATCAGCGGTTTAAATCTTTCTATGTATCTGTAGGGCCATCTAACGGAATAGTAGTCCGTATGAACGTTAATTACCCTCCTCAGCGGTGATTTCTCGATCCAGAAGTTCTTGACTCTGAAAGAGCCGAACTGTAAACCCTCTCCTCCTTCAGTTCTTATGGGAATGTCTATGTCCTCTCTGTGGTAGTAGAGGTCTCCTATCTCACTTTCAATCACAAGCTCGTTTCCGTCTCTAAAGATGGTTTTCCCGTTCTTCGTTACCGTAATCAGCCCGTCCTCTGGCGAAAATGTTACGTTGAAGTGTTTGGTCTCTATGGTGTTTCCAACGATCCTTATGAAGTTTTTCTCTCTCCTCTTCCTTTTTCTCTCCTCAACGATCTTGTAAACCTTATACCCCAAGGCTGGAACACTTGCTACAAATCCTATCCTTGCGTAGCTGAGAGATTCATCATCGTATCTTCTGAACCTTATAACTTCAACGTCTATCTCCTCATCTCCACACTTCAAACCCTCTATCCTGTAAACCTGCCCCTCATCGAAGTTCAAATCCACCTCAACCCAGTTCGTAACATCCCAGCTAAGAGGGTTGAAGACTATAACGTCACCGAAGTCCTCTCCATCGCTGTCCCTCTCAATTATCTCTTTCAAAACCCTCGGGGTAAGGTAACTCAGCTTTGTTTTCAGGAAATCGATGTCATGCCTTATGTCCTGATAACCCGTGTCCATGCTCGTCCCCGGAACAACATCGTGGAAAGCCATAAAGAGAACCTTCTTCCAGCAGTTCTTCAACTCTTCAACCCTGTACTCTCCTCCTAAAAGGTAGTTTATGGTCGAGAAGCGTTCGAAGAAGAGTATCCAGTTTTCGAACTTTCTCAAATTCTTCTTAACCCATATTCTGCTTGAAGCAGTATCCGGAAACACCTGAGAATATTTTCCAGAGTACATCTCACCCTTTCTCACAGGTAACTTATCCTTAAACTTCTCAATAGCCTTGAAAAACTCCGAGGGAGTTGCAATTTTCATCAATGCCCTGTGCTTTTTGTTCCACTCCTCCACAACTTTCGGAGTCTCTTCCTGCGGTGGAATAGAGCCACTTCCAGATGGCATTAGGATATGATTCGAAAAAGCGACCCTCTTAAGCTTCGCATAAGCTTCCTCAAGCCTGTCCAGATACAGACCGGCTCTGTAACCCAAGGGGAAGAAGTGGGCAATTATCCTAGTTCCATCAAGCCCTTCCCAGAGGAATTCGGAAGGTTTTATTTCGGGACAGCCTCTCCTGAAGGCAACGTACTTGTAACCGCACTTTCTGTAAATTTGTGGAAGTTGAGCGTTTAGGCCGAAGCTGTCGGCAACCCACATCACAACGACATCGGCACCAAACTTCTCCCTAACATACCTCTTTCCAAAGAGTATCTCTCTAATCAATGTCTCCTCCTGAGGGAGCATTGTATCAGCCATCACGTATTCTCCGTCAGCTATCTCTATCCTGCCTTCTCTGATGTACTCTCCAATTTTCTTAAAGAGGTCAGGATACCTCCTCTCGACTTCTTCGAGGAGATGTGTCTGCTCTATCAGGAATTTGTAATCCTTAGATTCCTCCATTATCTCAATTACTTTCTTCAAAATTATATCAATGTTAATATAGAAATAATCCTCTTTTGTGAAAATCCACATCGCATCGTAATGTGAGTGCGGAACGAGGTATATTACATCCCTCTCCTCCATTCAATCACCTCCAACAAACTTCTTAACAACTTCAACCCAACCCTCAGTTGCAACCCCATTAGCCCTATAAACCTCAAAATCTACCTCGATCCAACCATCCTCGTTCCTAACAAGGGCAGGAATGTCCACCTCCCTTAACATGGGTATGTCCGTATAGGAGTTGCCTATACCTATCGTCACTACCTCTCCGTACAAATCTTCGTAAAGTTCCGTAAGTATTCTTACAGCTTTACCCTTATCTGCACCTTTCCCGTATACGTGAATGAACCTCCCACCGATTTGAACGTTGAAGAACTTTTTGAGGTATTTTAAAGCCTTTTCATCTGCTTCAACTATTACTTCGCTGAATTCCCTTCTCTTGGCAAGTTCAGACATTTCCAAGCTCAATCCCGTTAATTTAGAAATCTCCTCAACACTCATATTAGCGTAGCTCTTAACGTTCAGGGATTTGATATGTTGAAGTATCACTTCCCTTTCAACACCCAATATTAAGGCATCGTATCCGTGCCTCCTATACCCTATGCGCCTTCCGAAGTAGTTCAGAGGTGCGTATATCGCGGAACCGTCCTCAACCACGAACGGATCGCTTATTCCAAGCATCTTTCTAAAGACCTCCTGTTCAAATATCGTCTTCGCAGATACGAACACGATAGGAACTTCCAGCTTTTTAATCAGCTCCAAGGCTTTGTCACATCTGTAATTTTTGTCTAGCAAAGTTCCGTCCAAGTCGGTAAATATTATTTTAATCATAGCTTTTAATCATAGCATAGGAATGTTTCGGTATATCTCTCAAAGACTTCAATGAACTTCTTGAGATCTATGTCGCATATCGGTGGCATCTTTACACACTTCTTTATATCCCTCCTGCTTTTAACAACCTCGTTGTTCTTCAACTCCTCAAATATCTTATCCTTCAGCTCATCCTTTGCGAGTTTACTGTGATATATAACTGCCAGAGAAGCTAACAGCATGTCCTTTATGTGTTCTTCCCCCTTTTCCTCGTGAACGTGCGGATTTATAGTTTCAACCTGATATATCGAGACACCACTGCTCAAAGCATCTTTGAATCTCGTTTCTCCCTCCCAAAATTCCTCCAAGAGGTAGATTATTTGATATGGTTCTATCGAATAACCAGTTGAGAACTCCATTATCTCCGCAAGCTTCATAGTCATCGCATGTTCTCCAGCATTCCCAGTCTTCATGATAAGTGTTTCAAATCCCGTTTTCATCGAGAGTAGCATGTTGATGTACTTGTTTGTTATCTCACTAACTCTACCCCACTTTCTGAAGTAGAGCCTGTCCTCCATCACCTTAGGCTTGTACCTCCAATGCAGTCTGACCATTGCATATGGTGTTTCGGCTAAGCTTAGAACCCCAGCGTATATGCTGACGTACTCGTTTACGGAGCAGGGAATGTAGTTATCCGCATCTACGAATCCGACGTAGTCACATCCAAACATCTTCGCCAGAAGGATTCCTATGACCATTCCCTCTCCTTTACCATCCCTTACGACACCCGTCTTGTCCAATATGGCATTGTATCCTACTTCTTGGAAGGCCAAGCTCAATCCCGGATCTTTCTGATGAACTATAGCAATTCTCTGATTCGATATCTTATAGAAGTTTGAGACCAAATCGCACTCAAGCTTAAACACGTCCTGCTCGACTCTTCTACTGTTGGAAACAACTACTATTGTGCAATCATCAGGTATAGATCTGAGAACCCCATCCAACAGGTGCAACCTCTCATCCTTTACAGGTATGACGACTGCCATTCTGCTGAATATTTCTCTCAATTCATCTCTTGAAAATCCCCTGATCAGTGGGGCTATTACCTTACTAGACTCGAGTTTGAGTACCTTTTGAAGTTCGTGAATCTTTATACTGCCAAAAACCTCACTATGCTTTGGTAATTCGATGAGCATTGGTTCGACTCTGTTCGGGAGTATATAAATGTTTCATAATATCAGATAAGCCAAAAAAAGGCTTAGAAGTGTTAAGAGACCTGCAGGAATGAGATAACGGGTGTAAACTTTCTCAAGGTCTGCAGAGTAGTATTCCCTCGTAAGTATTAGGCAAAGGTGGAGCGGAGAAAACATTACACCTAATATTCCAGCACCAACGACGAGCATCAGATTCTTTGCCACAATTTTTTCACCAATTCCAGTGAATGGAGCTAAAAGAGGAATGGCCATAGCTGCATAACCGGACTCTATCCCAGTAGCGAATCCCAGTATAAAAGACAAGATCGTAGCTGTAACTGGTTGAGGAACACCTAATGATGTCAAATCTTTAAGAAGTTCGTGAGAGGAGCCAGTTTTCATTATCAAATCCTTGTAGTACAACAGAGCGACAATGAGGATGTAGATCTTTATATCGACTGCTTTCTTGGTAACTTTTCTTAAGTCTGGTCTCTTGAAGATGTAAAGAAGCAAGATAGCCAGTATTAGAGACAACGTGAGATCAATGCCCGATACGGTCAGTACCATGACAATCAGAATCGGTGCTAGGTATAGGAAACCTTTCAGATCCTTCGGATTATTCGACTTTTCAAGCGATGCGAAAGGTAATCCGAAAGCTATCATCGCCAAGGTTATGAAATATGTTGACTTAAGTAAAGTTGAGAAACTTATCTCGAGAATTGCAAGCGTTATTATAACACTCGGATAGATTGGATCCAAGCAAGCCCAAACGTGCCTAAACCAGTAGTTTAGGAAAGTTGCCTTCTCAGGGGGTATTTTGAACTTCTTAACAATATCTCTCAGCATGACAGCCGAAACTATCGCTCCACCCGGCATTGGCAACAAACCTATCATCGCAGGAATTACGAACATGCTAGCCTTTCCGAACAACGAGAGTGAAGATTGAGTTATCATATCCAAAGCTCCAGATTCTTTCATCGAATAGGCTAACGTGAATGCTAAGGTGATTATCACCAAGAATTTGAGCGTTTGGAAAGATGTTAATGTTGAAAACATCACGTTAAAGCAATCCAGCCCAAGAGTAAGAATTCCCAGAACAAAAGCACCTACAAGTACCGCTACGCTTACGTGAAACCTTCTGATCAGTATCAGAATAGTGGCGATAGAGATTAGGAGGCAGAGCGATGTTTTCATGTGTAAACCTTCGTTATCTCGCCCATCCCCTTGCTTCTTCCCTCTCTGAATATGAACTTCTGACCCTCGTAAACGAACTGTGGATTGTACTTGAAAGCTATTCTGACCTTTCCTCTATCGCCAGCCTTCATGTACTCCCTATCCATCTCCTTGAATATCACAGTTTCAGAGATCGTTTCTATGTGTATGACTGGCTCGTAGCCCCTCTTTATTCTCGTAGGATGTGTAAAGATGTAAACATCTGCATCGAACTCTTTAACAGCTTTGGGCTCCTCCTTTGTCAAGACCATTCCTCTTCTAAGTTCATCGTACTTGACACCCTTCACAGCTATACCGACTATGTCTCCAGCCTCGGCTCTGTCAACCCTGTAGTAGTGCATCTCGATGCTCTGCACCTTGACAAGCTTAAAGCTACCGTCCCTGAATGGACCTATGTAGACCTCCTCACCCTCTTCAACCTCACCCCTCTTAACGCTACCGCTCACGACTGTTCCCACTCCCGTAACCTTGTAAATTCTGTCTATGTACATCAGGAAACCCTTACCCTTGTAAGTCCTCTTCGGCAACCTTAAAAGCAACTCCTCAAGCAGGTCGTATCCCTCAAGGGTTACAGCAGACGTTTTAACTATTGGAACGACCAAACTTTTCCTCATCAGCCTAACAACCTTCTTAACGTCCTCTGCATCCTTAACAACGTAGGGAATTCTCCCCACAGTCCTCAAAAGCCTCGAAACCTGATCTACAACCTCGTTAACCCTCTTCTCGTCAACCATATCGATCTTCGTTATCGCTATGATAACCGGTAACTCCATAGCTAAGAGAATTCCCAAGTGCTCCTTTGTAGTCCTCATAACTCCATCGTTGCTAGCCACGACTAGAAGTCCATAATCTATCTTCTGCCCGAGCAAACCCCTTATTGTAGTTCTAAGCCAAGGTTCGTGTCCTACGGTGTCAACAAACGATATTAGTTTGTCGGCTTTCTCAGTTACAAAAGCTCTCTCGTTCTTGTTCAAGGGATTCTTCATTCTCATGGGCTTTCCGTCCTTAAAACCGAAAACTGCAAAGTGCAGATCGGCACTCAAACCCCTCTCTATTTCGTGCTTGAGTGTATCCAAATACATTCTAGTCAATCCATCACCGTCATCAGGTCTTCCCGTTATCAAGCATCCCACCAATGTGCTTTTACCGTGATCAACGTGTCCAGCAGTTCCTACGATGATGTGCTCCTTAGCCTTCGACTTCACAATCTCAACTATACCGACATAGCCCGAATCTACCTTAAACATCTCAACAGACTTTATCTTAGCTGAAATCTCCTCAGCTATCTTCTTCAAAACTTCGACTGTCTCCTTAAACTTATCCTCATCTATCCCCTTAAGCTCACCGTTGTCAGAAACACCGATAACGTAGATTGCCTTTCCTCTACCCATTATTATCCTATGATTCATCTGACAAGCTAATTCCTGAAATCTGTTCTCCTTGAGATGATATGAGGTCAAATACTCTTTAAACTCGATATTTTCCCTCTCCCCGTTCTGAACTATGTCCTCCAAGCACCTCATTTTCTCTCAATTCGACTTGGTAGTATATTTAAGTTCCGATCGCAAACGATAAATAGTTTGCATCCTACAAAATGCGACCGCCGTTACGGCTGGAGAGGGTATATGCCTTCGATGAACTGCCGTCGGCAAGCCGCCAATTACACAACCTTTTAAAACACTTGTTAACCTTTGCGAATGTATGGTTAACAACTACCTCAGATTCACGCTGGCATGTGCTTTAGCCGTTCTAACTGCTCTAACTTCCCAGATAAAGTTCTACATAGGAATGATACCCTACACATTTCAGAACTTTGCGGTAATACTTTCTGGACTCGTTTTGGGGAAATATGGATTTGTTCCACAACTCATATACATTGGCATGATTGCGTTGGGATTTCCAGCAAGTGCAAGGGGTGGTGGCTTAGGTATCCTCCTAGGATACACAGCTGGCTACATCTGGAGTTTTCCTCTGAGTGCAACAATTATGGGGTTGGTGAGAGAGAGAGTTTGGAGAAAGGGAGATTCGAGGGAGGTTGTTATGCTCTGGATCGGTAGTATATTGGCAGTGATCCCACTGTACATTCTCGGATTTTACGTCTTCTGGCTATGGACGAGCGGAAGCTCCGGACTCTTAAACTACTGCTTGGAAGTTACAAGGGCATTCGGATTGAACTTGTCACCTTTCTGGGCAGCATTCTTTGCAACTGTAGTGATATTTTTTCCTCAAGACATCTTCATGGATCACGTAATCGCCATTACAGTTTTCAAGCACATCCAAAAGTTTCTCAAGAGCTATGGTATCTCTTAGGGATATCTGGTTTTCCTATTCAAAGCCCGTGCTGAGAGGTGTGAGCTTGGATGTAGATAGAACTTTCATCTGTGGTTACAACGGATCGGGTAAGACTACACTGCTTAAGATTGCCTCCGGTCTTCTAAAACCTGATAAAGGGATTGTGGAAGGCAGAGCGGTTTACGTTCATCAAAATGCAGACGATTACATCCTCTTCAGCAAGGTTAAAAATGAACTTCTAATTCAGGCTGTTCAGTGTGGAAGGGATCTCGATGAAGTGTTGAGAATTGCAAGGAAGTTGGGGATCGTGCATATTTTGGAAAGAGAAACTTCAAAGCTTTCCGATGGTGAGAAGAGGCTTTTAACGATTGCTCTAGCCTTACTTAAGGGCGACTGCTTAGCTCTTGACGAGCCCTTCGCTAATCTGCATCCGAAGGTGGCTGAAAAAGTACTGAAAGTACTGAAAGAGCCTTTCATTATAGCGGAACACAGAATCAGTCTTTGTGAGGACTTCATCTGGCTTGAGAACGGTAAAATACGTGATGTACCAGATTTCCACTTCGAATTGCCAAAGGGAGAGATAGGAGAAGTCGTTTTGAGGGTTGAGGATCTATGCTTTGGATACAAAGATTCGCTTCTTAAAGATGTCACATTTGAGGCTAGGAGGGGTGAGATTCTTGCTGTAGTAGGTATGAACGGCTGCGGTAAGACTACTCTGATAAAGCTCTTGGCTGGAATCTTAAAACCTTGGAGCGGTGAAATAAGTGTAAAGGGTAAAATTGGACATTGTCTCTCAAATCCTTACTACCACGTCCAAGAACCAATAAGCTTCGGAGAGGCCAAGATTAAGGCTTTGGAGAGGACGTTCAAGGCAGATATACTCCTGTGGGATGAACCAACTGCAGGATTGGACATTACGAAGAAGTTTCAGATTCTTAAAAGAGCAAGAGAGCTTAAGAAGACTATAATTATGGCCACACACGATGAAGATATTTTGGAGTTCTGCGATCATGTCGTCGAGATTTGAAGCCAGAACTGCTTTGATTTCAATGTTACTGCTAAGTTTGAGCATTTTAGTTGATCAAAGGATGTCGTTACCGATTTTAATTTTGACTATCGCATTCAACTTCAATGTGCTCAAGGCTCTAGCAAAATTAACACCCCTAATAGCATTTTACATTGTATCTAGCTTCTTTTTGGGCGGAGTTGACAAGATTTTGACAATGGTCGCCCTGCTTTCGTTGTTTCTGTTTCTGTACGGTTTGAATCCGGAGGAGGTTGGATTTGCACTCATGTACTTTAGATTTCCTCCAAGATTTGCCTACTCAATTTGCATATCTCTCAGATTGCTTCAAAACATTTCAAATGACTTGAACAACCTCTTTCAGCTCAGAAAGATTGAAAGATTTAGCTATCTTGAACTCCTAAAGAGGTTAACTAATATTGCCATAATCAGAGCGATATCTATGGCTGAGAGCTTGGAATCTAGAAACTTCGACTTGGATATGAGAATACCACATATAAATAAACCCAATTTGAAGGATTACGCGCTTCTGCTTTCTTCGATCATTCTGGCTTTGTTATCTTTGCTATGAAAAAGCCCTCAGTATCGTTGTCCTGCGGATGTATCCTAAGGCATTTCTTAACCTCTTCATCATAAACCTTGCCCTCAAATTCCGTAATCGGCTCAGTTCTGTTTACTGGTAAATCTATTTCGAGCAGTTTTGCATCAGTATTACTCAAGAGGTAATCGACAACTTCCTCGTTCTCCAAAGGATCGAGTGTGCATGTTGAGTACACCATAATTCCGTTGGGCTTTAAAGCTCGGTATCCTGCCATTACAAGCTCTTTCTGAAGCCTCGATAGGGAATAAACTTCTTTGAGAGACCACATCTTGAGGTATCGGTAATTCTTCCTAATCATTCCGACGTTGGAGCAGGGAGCATCGATCAACACTCGATCAAATGTGTCTTTGAATCTCTTAAAGAATCTGCCGTCTTTCATTGTTACACGAGCGATCGTAACTCCGCAACGCTGTAAGTTTGAAATGAGTATGTTTATCCTATCGTACTTCACGTCGTTCGCAACTATACAGCCTTCGTTTTTCATGTATTGTGCTATCTGCGTAGTTTTCCCTCCGGGTGAGGCGCACATGTCCAAAACTAACATATTGGGCTTGGGATCGAGAACAATTGCGGGAATCATGGAAGATGCTTCCTGAGAAAATATTACACCTATCTGATGTTCTATTGTTCTTCCAACCTCTTTATCGCTGAAAAAGCCCTCTTTACACCAAGGGATAGGTTCTAGCTTGAATCTGTCGCTTAAACTACTTACAACATCTTCAACACTGGCCTTTAACGTATTAACCCTGAAGCTCGGTCTCAAAGGCTTTGCCATGTACATCCAAAATTCTTCAGAGTCATCTATCCTCTCATACCTCTCGACAAATCTCCTGTTTATCTGTGCAAAATCTGACTTCATCTCTTTGAGATTGTTGCATGGAATATAAATAGGCATGTCATGCTCAGGAATCCCAATGCAACAAAAGAGGTTGGTATGTCCGTTTTGTCTGCTATGAAACCAGCTATAACGGGGGTTGTCATCATGGCTAAGCTCATTGCAGTGTTGTACAGGCCCATAACGGCTCCATGCCCATAAGTTCTTCCCAGTTCTATGGCTATTGCACATGCTGAACATGTGGCAAGTCCGTTGAATATGCCCATAACCAAAGCGAGTGCTAGTATTCTGTAGAAATCGTCCGAGAACGGTAAGACTATGAAAATGATTGTTGAAGCCAGACCGCTGATAGTTGCAATTAAAACCCTGTCAAATCTATCAACAAGCCCGCTGAAGAGCTTTTGAGAGATTGCATTCGAGAGTATTACTGCTGAAACTATTGCTCCTATCTCGTAACCCTTCAAATAGCTTATCAGAACTGGAAAGAAAGCAATCATCAGTGACATTCTTACCGCTGTAGAGAATCTGAAGATCATCAGAGACGTTATACACCTGTTCAGAATAGCCTTAACCCTAAAGTTGGTTCTGTCCTTAAGATTTGGAAGGGGAAGAGCCAAGATGAATGCCAAAGCTGTTAAGAATGCCATTATAGCAAACGCAAACCTCAAACCAAAGATATCCTTCACAACACCTCCCAAAAATGGACCAAAGCCCATACCCGTTAGAAAAGCTATGTTGAAGGAAGAGATTGTTCTTCCCTCCTCTCCCTTGGGAGCCAATTGGCTTACGTAAGCCATTGCACTTGGAACTACCATTGCTGAACTCAAACCGTGAAAGAACCTTATAACTACGAGATCTTCCGGAGTTCTTGCAACCATGTAAAATATAGATAGAATGGAATAGAGAGCCAAGCCCGTGAGTATGAAGAACTTCCTTCCGAGTCTATCCGATAAGAATCCCACTATAGGTGTAAAGATAGTTCTAGCAGTTGAGAAGCTTGAGTAGATTATTCCCAGTATTAGCGTAGTCGCGCCTAGATCTTTTGCATAGATAGGCATAAGTGGAGATACAATACCCAATCCTAACATTGCCGAGAAAACTGCTAACAGTAGCGCTCTCATATCAGATCGGGCAGTTCTGATGGAAGGATATGCAGATACCTTCTACCCTTGTAAACGACAGCTACCACAAGCCTAGTTGTTTCCCTGTTTATACCAAAGTACTCCCTAAAAGGCGCTTCGTCATATCTGAGTTCTTTTCTCGATAGAACTTCCTCTTCAAAATCTTTCGAGTAATCGTAGAAGTTTAGCTTGTTGCCGTATTTGTCTATTATCTCAACGTCCATGACGTACTTCTTCCCCCTCTTCCAGACACAGTAGTTTTCTGCATGGTTTATACCCAAAACTGGATTAACGCTTACGTTAGTCCCTTCGTAGTAATCGAATAATTTTACGAATCCCTCTATCTGATACCGAAAGTATTCTCTCTTAACGCTCGATAACCATTCGAACTGATCGTAATTTACACCCTTGAATGACACATCTATATCGATATTTATTTCGAGATTGTCCAAGCCGTTAACATCCATCTTTGCAAACGCAACTCCGTTTGTCTCGATTATAACTTTAAAACTCCTCAACCTCTCGGAACGGTCTATAAGCTTCAGGACTTCCTTCACGTGATCCCACTGAAGGGAAGGCTCGTTTCCAGTTATTCTAATCACCCCTATCCTGTAACCTTTTTTGGAAACGAACTTATCCTTAACGACTTCGTCAAACCTGCACTCCAAATCTCTCAGAACATCCTTGGGACTCTTCTTTATGTCCTCGCTGTGGTATCTCATCTTCCAGCACCAGCAATACTTACAGTGCAAATTGCAACCCTTAATGTCCAATACCAGTTCGAGGATTTTGTCATAGGCTAAGCCACAGCTTGCAATGCAACCGTGCTCTTCATACATCTCGTTGCATCTCTGCCATCCCAATCCTCTCCTTCTTAACGGCACCCATCTCGTGGGGTAATAGAGGTTTGAGTATACTCCGATCATTTGAGTGGAGAAAAACCGAAATGCGTTTAACACTTCTGCAAACTTCGAGCAATGAAAATTGGAAAGTTCGACTACATAAACAACTACCTCCCCTACTACTATGTTGAGAAAGAGAAGCTTGCAGAAATTGTGACTGCAACCCCTAAAGAGATGATTGCCCTTCTGGAAAACAGAAAGATCGACTATGCACCAATTCCAAGCTTCTACTACCTCAAAAATAAGAGCAAGTTTAAAAGATACCGTTTTTGCGTTGCCTCAAATGGTAAAGTTTACAGCGTCATAGTCGTTTCAAGGGACGGAAAGCTGGGTGATAGAGTGGGTATAACATCTGAAACGACGACATCTGTGAATTTGCTCAAAGTAATATTGGCAGAGAGAGGGATAAAATGCAAGCTTGTGCCAATGAACGCGTTCAAGGCAGATGACATACTGAAATCTTGCGACAGTGCTTTGGTGATAGGTGACTCTGCTCTAGAAGCAAGAAAACACTTTAAAGTTGTCATGGATTTGGGAGAGGAGTGGAAGGATCTGACGGGATATCCGATGGTATTCGGGATATCAGCATCGATTGATGACGCCGAAATCTGCGACGAACTTATAATTCGATCTCTCAGATGGGGTTTGAAAAACTTTAATGAGGTTGTGAAATCCGCCGTTAAGAGATTTGGAATTGATGAGGAATTCTTAAGGAAGTACTTCAAGGCTTTAAAACACGAAATGGACTCAAAGTGTGAAAAGGGTTTGAAGGCTTTTGAAGAGTTTTGTAGGGATTACAAACTACTTTAAAATTTCAAATTCGCTTAAATCGACAGATTTTGCTTTTTCCTGAAATTCCTTTAAGAACTCCTTGACTATCTCGGCAAGCTGCTTCTTACACTGCCCACAGAGAAGGTTTCCATCTTCGCAGTCTCTCCTTATCTCCTCAAGCATTTTGTCATCTGCAAAATGGTATGTGTAAAGCTCGAAAACAACGCATCTATCAGGTTCACCACCTAACCTTCTCTGCTCTTCAACGGTAGCCCTTCCTCCCGTTAACGCTCTCATAACCTTCTTAGCTCCTTCCTCTGGCTTATCGAATAGAGATATGTAGCTTTCCGGCTTACTCGAACTCATCTTCCCTCCTCTCAAGCCAGTCGTGAACTTGTGATAGGTTGAAGATGGTGGTATAAACGCATAGCCTCCCAATTCCATTTCCAGATTTCTAACGGCTTTTTCTATTTCCTCTGGATCGCCAAAAATGTCGACGTGACCTTCGTAAGCTTTCAAATCGAAGTTCAAATCCTTAAGCTTTTCAAGATAATTTTCTCCCTTCCTACTCCTGACTCTAACTCCTCCTTCTATCCTCTCAAAGGAAAATATGCAAATTCTGTTAGCCAAATCCCTCGTAAGCCTTAAATGGGGGTCTTGATCCGCTCCGACTGGCACTACAACAGGTTTAAATCCGCCGAAATCTTTCAGCTGTGGATGTAAGATATCTCCAGCTTGAATCATGGGTATGAACATCTTTATCAGGGAAGTTTCGGGATTGAATCCGTAAACAGCTCTCAACTCGCTGAAGTTTGTTTCAGACGAAAGCTCTATCGCCAAATCCTTGACGTATCTGTTCGCAGACTGATAGTATATCAGACAATTATCGGATTTCAATCCTAGAGCAATTATGCTCCTGATGTAAAGCTCTCCCAGCTCTCTCGTTTTTTCTACGCTCAATCCCCTAACAAATCTTGCTTCCATGTCAGCTATGCACATGAAAGCCTTCCCTCCCATGTTCTGATGCCATACTATCTCGTCCATGGTCATCTTGTGACCCAAGTGGGGTAGGCCAGAGGGCATAAATCCAGACATCACAGCCCATTCCTCACCCTTCTTCATAGCATCAACTATCCTCTCGTAGTCTCTGTGTCCAAAGATGACTCCCCTACGCATCAGGGGATGGGGATTTGGAATCTTATCGAGGATTTCCGAAAAAGGCCTTATTCCAAACTCCCTCATCAGCCTCTCGTAGTCAACGACTCCTTCAACCTCCCAAGGCGTGATCATTGGAAAGGGGAAAGTTAGGGAGTTTAAATGCGTTGCTCTAATAATCGTAAAGTATCACAAAAGACAGATTTCGTGTTATAGGAATGACGTTGGCGGGAAGATTTTTAGGTTAGAGGAGCTTGCAAATGTTTTAGAAGCATGTATTATTTTAAAACTTCGAGTTAAGCTTTTGATGTGAGGGAATTCGAGCTAATTGGGAAGGCTAAGGAGTTATTTAGAGTAGAAAGGGATGATGTGATCGTTGGAATAGATGACGACTGTGCTCTGGTCGATGTTGGAACTAGGCTCGCTCTGACAACAGACTGCCTGCATGAAAAAACAGATTTTCCAAAAGGTATAAAGCCTGAGGAGATAGGACACTTGGCTTTAGCCATAAATCTGAGCGATTTGGCAAGTTGTGGAGCGAAACCTCTCTTCTTCCTCTACACGATAACACTCAGTGATTACTGGATAGAATATTTTGAAAGGATTTTGAAGGGAATGAAAAACTTGGCAGATAAGTACGGCGTGGCAGTTGTTGGAGGGGACACGGATTTTGGCGATGAGTTACATATATCCGGCTTTGCAATAGGCAAAGCTGAGAGGTTTGTGGGGAGGGATGGAGCCAAAGTTGGCGATAAGATTTGCGTAACGGGTTTGTTGGGTAAGGCTCAGCTTAGCTTGGAACAGCTCATGAATGGTTTTAGTAGATATGAAATAGCCTATCCAGACAGCTTATTCAAGCCTGAGCCTAGGGTTGAGGAGGGTTTGAGAATTGCAAAGCATGCAAATTCGATGACGGACATAAGCGACAGCTTAGCTATTTCTCTTCATCAGATAGCGAAGAGGAGTGGTGTAGGGATAAAGATTTACGAGGAGAAGATTCCTTTGGATCATCTGACAAAGTTTGTAGATTACGAAAAAGCTTTGGAGCTCTTTTTGTATTCTGGCGGTGATTACGAGCTTGTTTTTACATCGAAAAAGTCGGAATACATAGAGATCGGCGAAGTCATCGAAGATGAAGGAGTTTGGATCGTTAGGAGGGATGGGAGAGTTAAAGAGGTTGAATTCAGGGGTTATGCGCACCTCTGAGCTGTAAGAGCAGATTCCGTCAGGATTACCCTATTTTGTCTCCAACTCTTATCCCACCCTCGATCAGCAGAGAATAATAGGGACTTGGTGGATTCTTGAGAGACTTCTTCACCCTTATTCCCCTCCTAATTTTCAAACCTTCAGATATTTCGTCAATCTCTATGACGTAATCAGCCTCGTTTTCGAACATAGCAATTGTTCTATCATCAGCCAACCTCTTGTCGAGAGTTATAACAACTATCCCTTTCTTCTTGCGAATGTGCTGACAGATTTCCCTCAGAAGGTGGTAAACTTTCTCAGACTCAGGCATTATGAGTAACTGCTGAAACACATCTATCAGACCTACTTTCTCCTTCAAATCCCTCACAACCAACGAAATCGTGAAAAGTTCTTGGAATGAGAAAGCATCGTCAGGAGTTAGAACGTTTAGCCCATTTAAATCGCTCAAAACTCTCTTAACTCTCTCGGAAACGATCGCGAAAGCATTAAAGCCCTCATTCAAAGCGTTTTTCAGAAACTCCTTCGCTATCAAGATAGGCACATCTCCGACTCCCTCTATCAATATTACCGTTCCTTTCTCGATATCTCCTATCAGTTCGTCGAGCTTTTTTATACCGAAGTTCATAATACTACCGTCTCTGCTCTGGGTTTTGTTAAAGATTTAAGGACGTATCCTTGCCTAACTATTTTATCCCCCAAAACACCTTTAAATCTGATTGTTGTTGTTGCCAAGCTCTCTAACAGTGTAATGTACCTTCTTTTAACGACCCCGTAGTTAACGAAGAGAATCATCGTTGTATCTGGGAACATAACTTTCAACCCGGCTAAATCCTTTATTACATTTTTTAAGTCGTAGTGAAGGAATAAATATTCTACACCGTCAAAGACTATCAATTCCGATGAATAATCTTTAAAGAATTCGTAGAGCTTTGATGTAACACTCAGCAGTTCTGCGAGAGCTATGTTGTAGATGTAAATACCCTCCAGTTCAAGCTTGTAGTTGGAGATGTTCACTATCTTTACCTTATACAGCCCCTCATAGTTCCTAATGAATTTGATAAGTGCAGGAATTTTGACACTCAATTTATCACCCATCTCAACTAAAATTCCGTCATTCTCTATTGCCAGTCTGAGAGGTAGGAGGGGAAAGTGACAAATCGAATCATACTCTACAAGCACAAACTCCCCTCTGAGAAAATCTTCGATGAGCTTATCAAGAGGTTCTACGAGTTTCATACTTCAAACACGCTCAAATCTGGGTAAACCTCAATACCCCTGTTCGTTATCCTGTAGGGTCTTATAGTTTCGTCGAAATCGCTACCTCTCATCTTTACTATCTTAATGCCCCTGACTGCTCTCCCCTTGACTTCAATCGTACGAAGCTCTATCATCCCGTTAACTAAGTAATCTTCAACACCGTTTCCCAGTTCCGAAATTAATACGGTTGTAGCGTTAAACTTAACTTTAAGGGTTCTCATCAATCTCAAAAGGCTGGCTCTGTATTCAGTTTCCGTTGGCGTTGCAACCTTGAGCATTGTGATTGAATCGATAACAACCCTATCTATGTTATCACCTATAATATCCTGAAGGATGTTCTCAAATGTTTTCACGTCTATTCCACTTTCAAACCCCATTAGACTCGAAAAGATGGGATGCCCACTTGTCGGTGAGAGGTCAACTATCGTAACGTTCGATAAATCAAAACCTAGAGTTTCCATGTTCTCCCTAACTTCGTTTTCGGGCTCCTCAAGCGTTATATACACAACGTTCTCACCTCTCTTAGCACCTTCAACCAAGAAGTGCATGGACAGAATTGTCTTTCCCGTCCCCGGTCCACCTTTGATCAGGTAAGTCCTGCCCTTGATCAAGCCTCCCTTAAGCATCACGTCCAAACCTTCAACACCCGTAGGAATTTTTTCGAACAAGTCAACACCCCCATTCATTGGTCGATTGCTTGAGTATATAAATTCTGTTATACTTCCTAAGTATCTACGATCAGCATTACAACCGCAACGTTCAATCGCTCAGTCCTGCTCAGTCTTTACGCTCTCAACGATTTTCCTTCCAGCTACTATCTCATCAACACTATGTATCACCGCTCCGAACTCCTCCAAAATTTTCCTAATCTTGTCGAAGTTGAGGTTGTCTCCCACAATTGTTATTTTCAGGGTTTCGGTGTTCTGATCCATCTCTCTGAGCAAAAGGTTTACCCCCTCAACGTTCTCCATCTCACTGAGCTTTACTGCTAACAGCACGTTACTTGGTTCGTGCGGTTTTAACACATCGAGCACCAACCTCCTTAACCCTGCCACGATTTTAACTCTGCATCGAAACTCTTAAACCTTTCTCAAAACATTTTTCATCTCCTCAACAAATTTGTCTATTACCTCGAAATCGACGTGAGGCATCACGACAAACCTCAAAGCTCTTGGATTTCGAATTGCGGAAACTACCCAACCTCTCTTGTAAAGCTCATTTCTTATCTCAAAGGCTTTCTCGCATTTAAAGCAGACTATGTTCATAATCGGCTCTATAACAGGCTCAAAGCCAAGCTCACCCATCCTCTCAACCAAATACCTCGTAACCTCCATACATCGCCTCACAACTTTCCTAAACCCCTCAAATCCCAGATACTTCATCACCGCGTAAGTTGAGGCTACTCCTGTTGCCGGTCTTGTTCCAGTCAAAGAGTACTGCTTCTCCGTAATTAGATAGGGTGTTTTCACTGCCAAAGCCTTCAAAAAGCTTTCATCCCTGAAGAGAATGCAACCAGCTGGTATAGTTGCCAACCCCATCTTGTGAGGATCGATTGTCATCGAGCTAACTCCCTCAAGCTCGAAGTCGAACTTGACGTTCAAATCCAAAAACGGAATGACAAAGCCTCCAAAAGCCGAATCAACATGCAAGAATACATCTCTTTCTAAAGCCAACTCGGAAAGCTCTTCGATCGGATCGATCTGTCCTAATGCAGTGGTTCCAGCAATTCCGACGATTCCTACCGTATTATCATCGATAAGCCTCTCAACATCACCAACATCAACCCTAAACTCCCCATCGAGCTTAGCCTTTCTAATCTCAACCCTTAAAATCTCTCCTGCTTTGTCGAAGGAAAAGTGTGCGGACTCTGGCACAACAACATTCGGCTTTTTAACCCTCTTCAGATTTCTGAAAGCTCTGATAGCCTGAATGTTTGCCTCCGTTCCTCCACTTGCAATGTAACCTTTGGCATTCGGGTGATGCAGAAGTTCTCCGATCATCCTAACGACTTCTTTCTCAAGCTCAGCGGAGCCTCTAAATACAGCAGGATCTCCCAAATTTGCGTTTATGAACTCTACATGAGCCTTAACAGCTATTGGATGCGGGATTGTGCACATCGAACTGAGAACCCTTGAGTAGGGAATGTCCTTACTTTTGAACTCTTCGAGCATGATCGAAAGGATGAAAAAGTGCAGAAATGTTTAACCCGCATGGACACATCTAGAGACTTCAGACTGATACTTGCCGAAAAGGGTATTAAGGAGCTTGAGAGGGTAATCAACGCAGTAAAGGTTCAGAGAAGGAAGGAAATTTTGAAGAAAGTTAGAGAAATGGAAAACGATATTCAGGTTGTTAAATGGTCATATCTAGACATAGACGAGCTCTTGAACTTTGAAAACTTTGTCAAACTCGTCGAAACAGCTAAAGAACTCAGAGAAGCTCTGAAGCAGGCTGAAAAAGACTTCAACTGGAAACTTGCAGACTACTGGCTCGAATACATTTCATATCTTCCAGAGCTCATGAAAAGGGGCGAAATATCAAGGGTTTATGAAGCTATAAGGTTCTTCAGTGGGGTAATAACTAATAGGAAGAAGATAGGAGGTCTCTGGTTCTGCAACGTCGATTGCGGTTTCAAGATAAACGTCGTAACTAATTCGGAGAAGTTTAAGCCGAACGAGTACGTCGTTATCGCTTACCTACCTCCAAGAGAGTTTGGCGAGTACATGAGTGAAGGTATGTTCGTAGATGCCAAGATTGAGAAGAAGGGAGAGTTAAGCTTAGATGAAATAAGGTCTATAGCGGATAAGCTCGGGGAGGTTGAGGCTATTCTCATAGAGATGCTGAGATGAAGATAAGAAAAGAGGTTTTAAGGTTAGCTCTGGAGATTGCTAGGGAGAGCTATCCGAATGAGTTCGTAGCATTGTTGACTGGTAAGAAAGGAGTTATAGAGGAGCTATTGTTTTTACCGTTTGATTCCGGCGAGAGCTCTGCTATAATCCACTTGGAAATGCTTCCATTGGGTTATCGGATTTATGGAACTGTGCATAGCCATCCTTCCCCAAGCTGTAAACCTTCAAGAGCAGATTTGGATATGTTTGCAAAGCATGGAATCGTTCACATCATCGTCTGTTACCCTTTCGAATGGGGTTGCTGGGGCTTTTACGACAAAAACGGCAACGAGATAAGGCTTGAGATTGTAGATTGAAGTCAGAGATTGTGTTTACGCGACCTCATAATAGTACTTTTGACATCCTCCCCGCACTAAACAGTAGATCGGAAAGTGCCTAATATGATATAAAAATTTATAAAAATTAAAGTAAAGTTTTTTATGACCAGTTTGGGGAGGCTAACTTCAAAAGGCTACATGAACAATTTGGTGAAGATGAATCTAGAATCGAATTAGATTTAGCATTTCTAAAAGCTTTAGGTGCAAAAGTAAACGAAAATGATCTAATATCTCTTTATGAGGAGATTTATACATCAATGAGACAATGGATAGGAGAATAACTTTGTTCATGTAGCCTTTTGAAGTTAGCCTCCCCAAACTGGTCATAAACATTTGCTAATTCCTTTAATCTGTCCTCTGGTAGGTTATCAACATCCAATGCTGGGATTGTCTTCCAATGGCTCATTTTTAGACTTATAAAAGCACCTTCTGTTTCCTCTCTATTTGCTAGTACTGTTAAGATTCCCCAAGTCGTGTTAAACCATAAACAAAGGGCTTTCAGCTTATTTTCATCTTCATCTCTAAGTCTAACAGCATAAAATATGTTCGACAGAACTGGCGTATCAGAAAGCATCGAAATTACATGAGCTGTGTTAACTCTAATTCTATCTGGTAATAGAAGCCGTCCTGCTTTTTCTCTAAATATAGTCCTAGCTCTCTGAGTTTTTGGTTTAACATAGGCATTTGGTGATATCACCATTTTTCCTCTAACTTCTTCTCCACCTCCGTAGACTGCAGGCATGCTTCCAGGAATTTGTCTTAAAACTCTCTGGAAATGATCATGGAATTGATGGCGGTCAATTCCAATTGATGAAATTAAATTGTTCAATTTAGTTATTGGTATCTCAATCTTAATGTTTCCAACTCTTATTACACCTCTTAAAATGTCTAATATCTCTTTTATGAGGTAGGTATTTGGTAGAAACACAAATCTTCCCCAATTATCAATGTATTTCAGGAGAGTTTTTCTATCAACGCTTATAACAAAAGCTTGAGCATTTCCTGCTTCTACATATTCCTCCCCTCTGTCAATTTGATTGGCAAGAGCTATAGCTTCGATGCTTGTTCTAGGCTTCTTTAATAATAACACAAATTTTGTTTTTTCATCATCTGAATGCTCTTTAGTCTTCTTTGCTACCAAAAGAAGCTCACTTAAGCTTGTAGACTCTGAGAAATTATAACCTCCTTCTGAATCATAGCTTACGATAATATACTCTGTATGGAACTCTGAAGCCAATAAGGTTCTTGCTAAGAACCATGAAACTCCAGACAAGAGACTTTTGGGTAAAACAAAACAAATCTTACCATTGTCCTCTAGCATTTTGTATGCCAAATATAAGAACAATAAACCTTCACCAGCTTGACCTATTGACCTATATTCACGTTCCTCAAGGAGGAATCTAAGGTCTGTACCATATAAACATCTAGTTCCAATCTTTAAGAGTTGATTTCTGATATCATCTCTTAGTCTATCATAATCTGAACGAACTCTTTCTCTTGCAGTTTCATCTGCTATAAAACCAAATAATCCGCCACCTTCTCTTCCACCTCTACCAGTAGCTCTTGTAAATGGCGGATTCATAACAATGAACTTGAATGGTTCTAATTTTATCAACTTCTCTTCCTCCTTAGTTAATCCTATTTTCGTAGCTTTTTCTCCATATAATATTTGATCTAATCTTACAGCAGTTCTTGCAAATTCTAAAGAACCTAAAGATACCATACCATTCTTCTCTCTAAGACCTAAAGGCAACGTATAGATGTTAAACTCATCAAGTGGAGTTTCTGGGCTATGAAGTGCTAGATTTATAGCTGTGACTTGTGTTGCATACTTTAGAACATCTATCCCATAGCAAGATTTTATGAAAGCTTTATGAAATTCCTCATCGATTTCTCTTGGATCTTTATCCACTCCCTGTTCTAACAACGATAAACCATACTGAGTCCTTGCAGCACTATATGCAGCCGTCAGAAGAGTACCACTACCACATGCAAAGTCACAAATTCTTGATAATGTTGGTTTCGCCAAATGTAGTAGTAAATAGGCAGCAGGTATTTGTGTGTAAAAAGTTGCTAAACCTTTTCTAAGGCTCCAATCACCAACAATCTTATGGTAAATTTTGCCAGCAATATCCCTCCTAAGTAGCGATCTTTTTGAAGCAATCTCCGTTGCAAGATCAATTAAGTGTTCAAATTTCCTATGCATTGGAGGAAGACAATCTAAAATTGCCAATGCCGTATTAAAAATTGGTTGATAATTTATTTTGAGAATTTCAACAATAGCTCTTCTTAAGGCTGATTGAGCATCGGTTTTTTCACTTAACTCAAATAAGGATTTCAAGTCATGAGCATATCTAACAGATTCATAATATACAGCACTTAAAAGTAAAGCAAGACCAGATTGAGCAAATATTACTTCTTTTATTCTCTGTGGGTCTCCTATGGAGAACCCATATAATTTGAGAAGAACATCATATAAATTTCTAGCAATTGTGTTTGAATGAGGATGATTGACCAATAATTGAACCCAATCATTAATAAAGCTGTCAACCTTGTTTTCCACTTGCTTAACATGCTCCTCGCTTATAATGAACTGGGCTGACTCTCTTATTAAATTTGCCAATAGATTTAGATTTACCTCTATCCAATCCTCGACAGGTTTAGCGATAACTCTTTTCTGCCACAGGAACTCGTAGAGAGTGCCAGAAATGTCTACAGGAACTATAACCTTAGCATAAAATCTAATCGACTTTAATCTCTCCTTAAGTTCTTTATCAGTAGCATCTGGGATTCTTGGATAGTGGATCGCTATAGCTAAATCAGCTAAAAGTTGTTCAATCCTTCTTTTAGCATCTCTTTCAGCATCTTCTCTATTATATGATCCTTCTAAAATTATTCTTAATCCCTGATGATATACAACTATATCTCTACGTACCCGACGACCTAACTGCTCACTATAGGAAATTACACCTAATTCATTGAGAAGCTCCGATAAAAGCACATTTAATCTATTTTCAAAAACATACCTCATTAAAGAGTGTAAAAAATGGAGAATTTAAAAACTTTTTTCCATAAATTCTTATTACTCTTTATTCTCCTATTCTTCTTTTTCTTCTTCTTTAACCTCTTTCACTTTCAATCTAGTTTCCTTAAAGAGCTTAATCAGTTGTTCTGCAATTTTAACACCTTCTTCTGTCGGTGGTAGCCATATTCTTACATCTCCGAACTTAATTTCTTCAATACCTTCTGGCTGTTTTAACACTTCTCTTTCCATCATGATTTCCTCACCTCTATCAAGAATCTCTTCAGAAATCTGCTCCTCTTGTTTTTCTACACTAAATATTTGTGTGAGTCCCTCTATATAAATTTTGTGGATTTTTCGTGCCTTCTCTTTTGCCTCTCTCGGATCTGCATTTGCTTTTGCTCTTAAAAACCACTCTATTTGCTCTACTGTTACTGAATCTCCATATTGCTCATAAAGATCTTTGAATAACTGAATACTGAAAAAGGCTTTTTTCATTGCCTCAATGTCAGAGTTTCCAATTGGATAAAGAATTTCTTTTGCTAACTCCGTTAACTTAACTTTACCATCACCAGCACTTTCTAAGAATCCATAATGGATCAATGAAGCTATCTTATTTGTAAATCTGCCACCTCTTGGAGTTAAGCCTAGAGCTTTGGCAATAGCTTCTCTAGTAATTTCTCCATCCACTTTCTTCCCTAAGAATCTCTTAATCTTATCTAAATCACTCACTGCTTCTTTCAATGAGATATCTGGATATCTATAAACTCCAACCCTTGCCATACTGATCACCACATACTATTTACCTATTATAGTATATAACACTTTTCTACTATATTTAGTTATGAATTAACCAGATATAGTTACACCAAAAACCTTAAATAGTGTGGATAGTAAATGGTGAATGGTAAAGCAAATGGTAAAAGAGCGCCCGAGGGTGCCCCCACCACCCTCGGGCAGGAGCTGATCTGGCATGCCCCGCCCCCGAGGATACCAGACCAGCTCCAAGGTAAAGGTAAGTAGGAATATTGATAAGATTTTCGAAAGAATTTGTGTTAGAGAAGTCTGTAGAAATGTGAAAAGGCTTGTTTATACTCATATTGACCTTAAATTAAACTACAACTGCATTTACACTACTGAAGACTTTCTTGATTTCTTAACTTACATTGCGATTACGAAGGATTTTGCTACGAATGGTTCGAGAACATATAGGTTGTTAAGGAATAAAGCTCCTTCAGCCGATACACTCCTTTACCACTTAAGGAAGTTAAGTATTGAAGAGATTATAACTCAATTTGATTTAGTGTTTGATAAGCTATTAGAAGATGCTAAGAGGAAGGGAAAATTCAGGAATCCAGTTGATGTAGCGATAGATATACACGATTGGCTATATTACGGGAAGTGGGGTGATTATGTCATCGGAACACAACCGAAACAGGGTACCCACAAAGCTTACAAGTTCATGACGATCTGCATTGTTGAGAACGGTAAGAGGTTTCATCTAAAGGCTTTGCCTTTGAAAGAGTTTAAGGATCGATATAAAGTGTTTGAAGAGTTGCTTAAGCATGCAATGAGCAGGATTAAGATTAAGAGGGTCTATTTGGACAGACATTTTTACGACATGGAATACATTAGGATTTTGAAGAAACTTGGGTTGAAATTCATTATTCAAGCTTTAAGAAGCTCTACGATAAGAAAAATCCTTGATGAGAACAAGGACAAGGATGTTATAGTTGTGAGGAATTATCAAATGTGGCGTAAGAGAAAACCACCTGGTAAAGAGACTGTTAATCTCTTCATTGTTCCATCAAGGGTTAATAACGATAAAGTCTGTTTCGTTACTAATCTTCCAGTTAACGAGAAGAATGCTATCGGTTATGCTGAATTATTCAGAAGAAGATGGGGAATTGAAACCGCTTACAGAGTCTCAAAGGATTTCAGAGCCAAAACCACTTCTAAAAACATCTCTGTTAGGTTATTCTACTTCCTATTCTCCCTTTGCTTATATAATTTATGGATTTTAGTAAATATCACCCTATGTCTAATCTTTAATGAGATGAAACCTGTAGTTACTGCTAAGATTATTGGTACCTTGATTTTTCAATTTCAGGTTGACTACGGTTAAACTTTAATTATGCTTAATATCTCTTTTATTAATCCCACATATTTATTCCAAGTTTCCTCAAATGCTTCCGATGGTAAATGTTTTTCGTAGAAGTGAAGATGCAGTTCACGACCATTCTGTGATGAGGAAATTCTACAATACGTCAAGAAGTACAGACCTCAAGGATTAAGCTGGAAAGCTATTTGGGGCTATCATGAAAGCCGATTTCGAAAAGAAGCATAGAGAGTTCCTAAGTTACGAAAGATTCGTTAGAGGAGTCAAGAGGCTGAGGGAGAAGGGCGTTATTAAAGAAGTCATTGAGGAAAAATAACTTCTTTTAGTTTTTCTAAAACTTCTCGGAATTTATCTTCATTTAGTTTTCCGATCTTCTTGATTATTAATCCTTTATCAAGAGAGAAGATTATGTATGGTTTCACTATACTTGGGATTATAGGTTTCCCGTAGCAGATCTCCAAATCATCGTTACTAATTCTAACATTATATTCTTCAAAACCACTTCTTAAATTTGAGGTAATCTGAACGACTATAACATCCTCACTTAGTCTGTTAAATTCGTCTGACGAAACAACCAATACAGGTCTCTTTTTTGTTCTGCTTAAATCCGTAAATGGAAAATGAATTAGCACAATATCTCTTTGTTCAATAATCATCCCAAAATTCATCCTCCTTCGAGTACCAATCTTTTTCAAGAGTCTTTTGAACTAATAACAGTAAATCAAGCTTTTCTGGACTAATCTTCCAACCTCTATGAGGATTAGACTCACTAATTGGATCGTTAATGTTGTATCCGTACCCAGAAAAGCTGTACTCATTAGTAGAATCAACTCTTGTTATTCCTTCACTTCTGGAGAATACGCACACTATAAGTTTATCAGGACTTATATATGTAATAGATTCATGTTGTTTGGGTACTACTTTATGCCGAGTAGGACTGCTTGTAGCAATCATTTGTGATTGGACTATATATATTGGATTACCATACCTATCGTAATATCCATCTATTCTTAGAACCTTAGTAATTACAGTTTTCGTCTTAATTCTCTTTCCAGTTTCTAATTCATATTCGTTCCATTCGTCACCAGTAATACCCTTTATTTTAACTTCTATAGGTTTCTTTTTCTTCACTAACTCTGGTATTGGTGGTATAAAATCAGAGGGGGCACCTTTTAATTCATCAGGAGCCCTTGCAACTACTATGTTCTGACCTTCTACATGGTATATGGGCTCTCCTGTTATAGGATCATGTCGTCCAGTTTCAAACACTCTAACTAAAACAGATTTAAATCTAATGACTGTACCGTCCTCCAATTGTATATTCATCCACTCTTCTCTAATTGTTTTGAAGTCTAATTCTCTTAGTGGCTTTATTTCATCCATTTTTTACACCTCTATAGATGCTACAGAAGATACATTAAATACTTTACTTTATTTTTTTAACGTTAACAGAATAAAAATCCCATCAGCTAAGAAAAACTTAATTGAGGTAGTTAACTAATTGTCGAAAATTAATAACGAGCTCGAGAGCCTTAGACTTCGACAATTAAAAAATCAAACAAAATTAAAAAGAGTAAGGATTTTGCCGTTATTGGGCTTTGCGTAAGTCTTTATCAGTCTAATCCTGTAGATGTATTTTACATCGCCGTATCTTTTCGCTAACTCCCTTCGTTAAATAGTATAGCATATTAGCCCATACTCAATCCTAATGAATATTCGTTACTTCTTTAAATTGTCATACTCCTATTAATTGTTTGTTACATCATAACCTTATGACCAACACACTTTCTGATCTACTGTAAAGAGCGGGGCTTTCTTAGCGACGTTTTGTAACAACCAAAAGGCATATCAAGTGACAAATCATGATAAATTTCGATGTTCGCATACCCGATAGAGGTTGCCACGGATCTGTACGTAAGCAAGGTCGGTGGGTTTAGCCCGGAACTCGAAAAGAACGAGATTGGGATAAATATAGACGCTATATACTCCAACACATCGATAATAGCTAACGAAACCTATGCAAAAATAAGATTTTTAGGTGAAAGAGCTAAACCGTTCTTCTTCAGAGAGAGCTACCGAGTAATCGGGCTTGAGCCAAACATGGAGGGTTTCGAGTATTCCCAAAACGGAGAAGTCGTCTTCTCGGAAAGCCTCGCCAACTCTTTAGGTACGTACATAGGTAAAGATGTGATAATTAACACGGTCGAGACATTCAGGCTAAATATTGATATAATAACTCTGGTGAAAAAATGCTTAGAAAGCCAAAGAGGAGAGAAGAGAAGGTTGTAAAATCTGCCCTAAGAGCTTTTGGTTCTGAAAACTTTCTAGAGGAAAATGAGCTTCTGATCAAGGATTCCGAAGGTGCAAAAGAGCTTTACGCCCTTTCAAAGGATTTAGCAAACTTCATCAATAGGGTAAAGCTGAACTACGTCTGCGTTGGAATAAAGGTCGGAGAAGTGGGAAGTAGAAGACTTAGGTTTACACTTGAAGGATCTTTCTATTTGATCAGAAGAGAGAAGAAGAAGGTTTACGTGGATGAAAAGGGTGAAATGCTGTTCCTATACGGGAGAGACATATTTGCAAGGTCTGTCGTAAAGGTTACGGACGACGTGGAAGAGAACGACGTAGTTTTCGTCTGCAACTCCAAGGGTGACATTCTAGGATTGGGAAAGAGCAGATTCGACGCCAGTAGATACAAGGATGTTGAAGAGGACAGGGTTGTAGTCGAAAATTTAGTTGACAGGGGAGAATACTTGAGGAAGGAGAAGCTTTACAAGGCTTTTTAGTGATGATTTTATAATCGACATCAACGTCTTCATACGTAAGCCTCCATTCATGGCTTAATAACAGTTTTATAACGCCTCCGAACAAATCGAAATCGTGAAAGAGATAGTAATGAAGTACGTGGTTCTAAATGCTCTGAAATACGGCAAACCCAACGAGAAGGCTGTGATGGGCAAGATAATGGCTGAAATGCCAGAGCTTAGGAGTAAGGCTAAAGAAGTTCTTGAAATTGTCAAAGAGTGTATTGCAGAGTTCAACTCGCTGAGTGAGGAGAAAAGGAGGGCGCTCTTCGAGAGGTATTCTGTAATAGATGTCAAAAAGAAGGATGAAAGGGAGACTAAACTTCCACCATTGGAAAATGCTGAAGAGGGAAAAGTTGTGATGCGTTTTGCTCCAAACCCCAATGGGCCTCCAACATTGGGTTCCGCTCGTGGAATAATTGTGAACGATGAGTATTGCAAGATGTACAAGGGGAAGTTTATTCTGAGGTTTGACGACACGGATCCCCGCACTAAAAGACCGCTCTTGGAAGCTTACGGATGGTATCTTGAGGATTGCGAATGGCTGGATGCTAAGCCAAAGGAAGTCGTTTACGCTTCTAAGAGAATTCCCATCTACTACGAGTACTGTGAAAAACTGCTTAAGATGGAGAAGGCCTATCCATGCTTCTGCAGTAGGGAGGAATTCAAGAAATACAGAGATGCGGGAGTAGAATGCCCTCATAGGAACGTTAGTAAGGAGAAAGCTTTGGAGGTTTGGGAAAAGATGCTCAACGGTGAATACGAGGAAGGAGAGGTTGTCATAAGAATAAAGACGGACATGAGGCACAAAGACCCTGCAATAAGGGACTGGGTTGCCTTCAGAATAATATACGAAGACCACCCGCTTGTAGGGGATAAATACTGTGTTTGGCCTACTTTGGACTTTGAATCGGCTATAGAAGATCACATCTTGGGTATCACACACATAATCAGGGGAAAGGACTTGAGAGATTCGGAGCTTAGGCAGAGATACATCTACAAGTACTTTGGCTGGGAATATCCTATAACGAAGCACTGGGGAAAGGTGAGCATTCACGAGTTTGGGAGGCTTTCTACGAGCGAGATAAGGAAGGCTATTGAAGAGGGAAAGTATGAGGGCTGGGACGACCCAAGATTGCCAACAATAAGGGCTTTTAGAAGGAGAGGCTTTCAGCCAGAGGCTATAAGGAACTTCATCCTTTCATTGGGTGTCGGTGAGAACGATGTGGCTGTAAGCGTGAAGAATCTCTATGCTGAGAACAGAAAGCTCGTGGATCCAGTTGCAAATAGATACTTCTTCGTCTGGAATCCTGTTGAGATAAAAATCGAGGGTGTTGAGGAGAGGGAAGTTAGGATACCACTGCATCCGAACAAGGATGGCTTCAGAGTTTTGAGAGGTAAGAGCACGGTCTACATAACCAGTGATGATTTCGAGAAGTTGAAGGAGGGCGATATAATCAGACTCAAGGACTTCTGCAACATCAAGTTGATTGACAAAAACGAGAGAATATTCGAGTTCGTCAGCTACGAGCTTGGAGATGTTAAGAAAGGAAGAATAATTCACTGGCTATCAGAGGATGATTCAATCGATTGCAAAGTTATAGGTGAGGTTACCAAAGAGGGGTTTGCTGAGAAGAATGCCTTAAACGACATGGGTAACGTTGTCCAATTTGAGAGATTTGCCTTCTGTAGGCTTGAGTCTTTTAACGGATTTTTAAGAGCAATCTACACGCATCCATGAGACTACTCCATTTAACAGTCATCTTAGCTTTGGTATTTTTGGGCTGTTTGGAATACGAGAGAGTTGAGAAAGGGGTTGTTGTTGACGTTGTAGATGGTGACACAATTATCGTGAAGATAGATGGAAAAATCGAAAAGGTAAGACTCATAGGGGTCGACACACCTGAGATAAAGGCCGAGCAAAACAAACCCTACGAATACGACAACATAACGAACCTGACGCTCTTAGCTGAATGGGGATTGAAGGCTAAGGAATTTGCGGAGAGTTATCTCGACAATAAAAACGTTACACTCGAGTTTGATCCCATGACGGGTTACAGGGATAGATACGGCAGACTGTTAGCTTATGTCTACGTCAATGGTACGGATTTCAACGCCCTCCTATTGAAAGAAGGTTATGCAAGGGTTTACGTCACTAAGTTCAAGAAGCTCGAATACTACTTGAAGCTTCAGGAGATTGCTATGAAAGAGAGAAGGGGGTTATGGAAGTATGCATCTTGAATTCTGGCTGAAAGAAGTTTATCCGAGAATTGCCAAAGATTTGAAATTAGATGTTGAAAAAGATAGAACGGCCACAAAAATTATGGCTGAGCTCGGAAAAGGCAAGTTTTTACCCGCTGACGTATTGAAATTCATTGAAGGAAAAGATGTTGTCGTTCTGGGACCTCTGGCAAAGAGTTTAGATTTCAAATGGGATGTTCTAATAACTGCTGGCAAGAGCATCTTAAATTATGACATAATCCCGCACATACACGTAACGGATGGTGAAGAGGGTTGGAAAATACTCAAGAAGCTCGAGGAAAAAGATTGCATAATAATTTTGCATGCTCATGGCGACAACATTGAACTTCTTAGAGAAATTGTCCCAAAGCTGGATAGATTTGTAGCAACAACTCAAGTTGAGCCTGTAAACGGCGTTTACAACTTCTGCGGTTTTACCGATGGTGATAGAGCTGCAATAATTGCCAAGCACTTTAAAGCAAGATCTATAAGACTCGTGGGTTTCGACTTCGAAAGAGCTGACGGATTAAAGTTGAGAAAGCTGAAGTGGGCTGAATACATACTGCGGATGGAGGGGATAATTTGATAGGAATAATAGGAGGAGGGCTAGCAGGGCTTTCACTGGCATACCACGTTAAGGATTCTATAGTCTTAGAGGCTAAAGACAGGGTAGGTGGACTTCTGAGGAGTGAATACGTTGATGGATACACGTTCGACACTGGCGGATCTCACATAATATTCTCAAAGGATGCGAACGCTCTCAGAGAGTTAGTGAACATCATTGGGAGAGTTGTCGAACATAGGAGGAGGACTTTCATACATTATAAAGGGAGATTTGTGAAGTATCCGTTTGAGAACGGGATTTACATGTTACCAAAGGAGGAGAGGTTCGAGATTCTCTACGACTTCTTTATGAACTACGTTAGAGAGAAGGAAAAGCCCAAAAATCTGCTCGAGTGGTTTTACTATGTCTTCGGCAGGGCTATAACAGATAAATACCTAAGACCCTACAACGAGAAACTCTGGAAGACAGATCTAAGAAAGATTACGCTCGAATGGGTGGGGAATAGGGTTCCAAATCCACCGGTTGAAGACATATTAAAGTCGTGTGTCGGAATTCCTACAGAAGGTTATACGCACCAGCTGAGGTTTTACTATCCTTTGGAAGGGGGAATCGAGACACTAGCAAGAAATCTGGCAAAGCATTGCAACATCGTTACAAACGAGAGAATTAAGAAAATAGAAAGGGAAGGGGAACGATTTATCTTAAAAGGAAAGAAAGAATACGTGTGCGATAAAGTCGTTTCAACTGCTCCAATAGACGTTACAGCTAGAATGTTGGGTATGAAAGTCAAGCTGAGCTACAATCCCCTTACAGTCGTTGGAATCGGTGGGAAGGGAGATCTTCCAGATTTTCACTGGGTGTACGTTCCAGATGGTGATGTAATCTTTCATAGAGTAGCTTTCCTTCACAACTACAGCCCGAACATGGCTCCCGAAAACAGGGTAAACCTGATAGCTGAGATATCTGGGAAGGCTGAGATCGATGAAGTTTTGGAGGGTTTGGAAAGGATAGGATTCAAAGTTGAACCTGAGATATGTCTAAAGTGGGAGTGGGATTATGCTTACATAGTATACGATGAGAGCTACAGTCAGATTGAAGAAATCAGAGGATTTCTCATTGAAAACGGAGTAATACCCTTTGGCAGATTCGGAAACTGGGAGTATTTGAATATGGATGCTGTATGGATCAAAGCTAAAAATCTTGCAAAAGAGCTATGAAAGTTCTGGTAGTAATTCTCAACAAAGACAATGCAGAAGGACTTGAGAGGTGTTTAAAGTCCTTGAAGGATCAGACTTACAAGAATTTCGATGTACTCGTTCTAGACGGAAAATCCAAGGACAACTCCAAAGAAATTGCTGAGAAATACGGAGTTATGTTTAAAGTTCAAAATAGACTGGGTGGAACGGGTTTTGCGAGGGTGGAAGGTTGCGAGTTCGCGTTAAAGAGGGGTTACGATGCAGTCATTTGGGGTGACTCGGAAAACGTCTATGATAAAAGATACATTGAAGAGATGGTTAAAGCTCTAAAGAATTACGATATAGTTGGTGGAGTTCCGATTTTGGAGGGTAGTTTTCTCGATCACGCCTTCGCTTGGTATCATGCAATTCATTTAATAGTTCCAAAGCTATACAGAAGACACGCACCGGGGAACAACAAGGCTGAGAAGACTTGGATATACAGGGAAATCATGTATCCTACGAGTGTCAGGGCTGAGGATTACGGTTTTAGTCTTTTATTACTCAAAAACGGTTTGAATGTTAAGTGTGGCTTAGCAAATGCTAAGGTAGTCGTAAGTTTGCCCAGAAATTTGAAAGATGTTTTGGCTTGGCAGAGTGCTAGGGCGAAAGGTGTTGCACAGGCTTTAAAGATGGTAGGATTTAAGCCGTACGATGTATTGGCGTGGTCACTTCTTATATTCATGATCCCCCTACTCGCATTCAATTTAGAGGCTCTGATAATCTACGCCCTAATTCTCTTAGCTTCCTCAATAGCCATTCACTTCAAATCAAAAAGGTTTATTAGACGCTTCAGATGGTTCTACTTTATCGCTCCACTCATAGGATTTGCAATTCACTCAATCTACTCGATCAAAGCACTGATACACTACATGAGGTGGTCAAATGAAAGACTGGATTAAAGCAACAATTGCTCTAATAATCAGCATCGTAACGATCGCCATAATTTTCCACATATCCAATTTTGAAGTTTCTCTAAGCATTATAAGAACTCTCGATTATAAATTTCTAGTAATCGCCTTTCTCCTTCAAGTTTCTTTCTGGCTCTTATGGGCTTTGAGATTGAAAATAATTGCCAAGACTTTGGGGAGTGATGTTAGCTACAGTTATTCCCTCATAACAACGCTTTCAAGCATGTTTTTCGCGGCCATAACTCCTTCATCTGCTGGCGGAGAACCTGTGAGAGTTAAGATGGTTGCAGATGTCTGCAAAAGCTACGGAACGGCTTCAGCCGTTGTCCTAATAGAGAGATTGCTCGATGCAATATTTTTTGCAATTTCTCTACCAATTCTTGTAATCCTGACTGGATTTTACGTTGGATTAGGCTTTAGAGTTGCTGGTATATTCTCGTTATTCTTGGTTCTCTTCATAGCTCTTCTCTACACACTGCTGAAGAACCCGAAAAAGATCGAGAGATTTGTAGAAAAACTGTTCAAATTCACTAGAAGATTTTTGAAGGGTAGAACAGACGAGATAAAGGCTAAAGTGATAACCGAGGCTTTGAGATTCAGAGTTGCCTTAATAGACATTTTGAAATCGAAGCATTACGCATGCATAGTCTTTCTGCTTACAATCGCCATGTGGCTCTTAGGTTTTCTGATACCATCATTCATACTGTTAGCAATGCACCTTCCACCCTACTTCCTGTTCTCAATAACTGCACAGGTGATAATAGTTGTAGTCTCCCTAATCCCCCTAACACCGGGAAGCAGTGGAATTGCTGAGGGTACGATGGCTTATCTCTATTCTGCATTCGTTCCACAAGGTGCTCTTGGTGTTCTAGTAGCTATTTGGAGAACCATAACTTACTATACGAACTTGTTCTTTGGATTTCTCGTAAGTTTGAAAATATTGAAATCGGGGTAGTTTCATGTCCTTTGATCCAATTGAGAGAGCTAGGAAAGTTGAGGATATCGTGATGCAAAACGATAAGAGGAAATACTACCGATTTCGATATACACGCTACTACGGTGGTATAGTCACTGCTGATACCGTAGGATGCAATCTGCTCTGTGCTTACTGCTGGAACTACTTCAAGAATTTGAGGCCAGAGAAGTATGGAGAGTTTTACTCTCCTGAAGAGGTAGCTGAGAAATTACGCAAAATTGCAAGGGCTAAGAATTGCTACCTGTTCAGGATAAGCGGTGCCGAACCTATTTTGGGTGAAAGGTCGGCAAAACACGTAGCTAAAGTCATTTCGCTTGTCGACGGTGAATTCATCTTAGAAACTAACGGGTTGATGCTCGGATATAACTCCGATATTGTAAATTTATTAGTTGGATTGAACGTAGTTGTTAGAGTCACAATAAAGGGTTGGGATGAGGATAGCTTTGAGAAGATTACCGGAGCTAAAGGAGAGTACTTCAGATATCAGCTCAAGGCTGTTGAGAATCTGGCCAAGAAAGGCGTTCCTTTCTGGGTCGCCATCATGTACGACGTTTTTGGCGAGGAGGGAGTGAAAGCCTTGAAAGAGAAGCTACCAGTCCCCCTGCAGAATTGAATACGAGTACTTAGAAGCGTACCGTTTACCCAATCCGTAGCATCATGTATTGAACTATATTATTTTGTATCTGCTACGGATGGGATCATCACGGCGACGCCTCGACCCCCTCACCGTAGCCTTACGACTACGGGTCTCGGGAATCGAAGCCCACCGTAAACGTCTCGTAAAAAAGACTTATAAAGCTTTCGGGGGTATATACCCATAGGTGATCGTGTTGAATCGACCAGTCACCGTCGACATACCGTTCACGGTTACCGGTGAAAAAGCTAGGTTAGTTTGGTGGACAGCTTGGTTCTCTAAGTTTTGCGCTCACAGACTTCTGAACGACGCAAAGGAAAATGAAATACTAGTAGACCTATCGCAAACGAGTTTTCTCAAGTATGCACGTAAAAGGTGCTACGACGTACTTCCGAACCGTAGATACGTAGATGGTATAGCTGTATTAATACACTCAACGCTCAAGAGTGCTCGTAAGCTGGGTTTAAAAGTGAACGAGATAAAGTTGAGACAATGGCTCTTATTCCAGTGTGAAGCGGATAAAAAGAAGAAAGGAAATCTAAACGTAAGATTAACGTCGACTAGGGAAGCAGAAGCATTGGTATTCAATCAGGAAAGAGAACCGAGAAAAATAAAAATAAATTTAAGAACTCCTAAAAAATACGAGAAACTGTTGAAGATACTCGTAGAAAGAGCAATAAAGAGTGAAGTAGGGTATCCTGCTAGAATTGTCATTAAAGAATACAACACCCACTTAAATGACCTACGCCTTTACTGTAGCCTGCAGGTAATGGTACCGTACGACCTGTATTTAGAGGTTATGAGAAAATACGATGCTCCTCTCGGAAATCACGTTGCAGGAATAGACGTTAATGTCGACAGGCTAAATATAGCTATAGTAGACAGATACGGTAGGTTAAGAGACGTTAAAACGTTTTGGTTTAGAGAAATAACCAGTCGTGGATATAGGAGAAAGCGAGCGTGGACGAAAATATACCAAGCAATACACGACATGCTGAACTACGCCTACCATCACGGAGTATCACACGTAGTATTGGAAAATCCAGAAATTGTCGGTTACTTAAAGTATTACTGGATAAAAAATGGTAATAGAAAAACTAAAAATTATAATTACAGAACATCAATTTTTAGAAACAGAATAATAGAGACTATAGCGTACAAGACACCACTATACGGTCTAAAAACAATCTACGTAAACCCAAAAGGAACTACACGCTCTAAAGAACACGAGAAAATTATGAAAAAATATGGTCTCGATAGACATACCGCTTCAGCCTACCTAATCGCCTTAAAAAGCTTAAAAAAGATACACTACGCTACAAAATGATATAAACTATCGTTTCTGCCCCTTCGTTATTGAGAACCTCAAAAAAAGAAATATTCAAATCAGAGGAGATCGTCTACTCTAGTACCGATACCCCCTGATAGATGAACTTTAGAGAGACGTAGAGGAAAACGAAGCCGAATACAGCCTTTATAGCCCATGAAGGGAATATTTTTGTCAATCTTGCACCAATCTGAGCACCTATTATGGTTCCTATACCCAAGCAAATCGCTGCGATCGCATCTACAACACCTTGATATAGTTTGAAAGCCCCACTCACAACAGCCATACTTATGAACGACGCTAAGGATGTTCCAACGGCAATCTTCACAGGTGAGCCGAGCAGATATATGAACGATGGGACTAGGGCATATCCGCCACCCAGTCCAACTATACCAGTTACTATTCCGATAAAGAAACCTATCAGGCTTTTTGCAAACCTTGAACCCGGGACTTTGTTCCCCGTCTTTGCTGGCATCTTCCTCTTGAATATTCCTTCGTAGATCATCCTGATGCTGACGTAGAGAAAGGCAAAGCCCAAAATAAAGTTCAGTAGCCAGAGCTGGTTTGCTATGTAGAAGAATGTTATAGAGCCAACCGCAGCACCTACAGCTCCACTTATTGCAACGATCTTTGCAGTGGAATAATCGACATTTCTCAGCTTAATATGTGCAATTGCACCAGATGTTGCCGTCAGAATTACTGCCGTAATCGTGGTTCCTATTGCCAACGGTAGCGGGTACTTGAAGATAAAGACCAAAGCTGGGAGCATTATGACGCAACCTCCTATACCCAATAACCCTCCAAGAGTTCCAGCGATTAAACCTGCCACAAAAACCAAAATTGCAGTTATCGAATTCACACTATCACCTCACTATCAGAGCAGGTTATCTTTTCAACCCTTACAACCATGATTCGAAGAGATATTAAATGTATAAACGCTTTTCGATTTAAAATTTAAACTAATTTCTGATTGATTTAAAATTTAAATCGAAAATGACTTGTACGAGTTATTTGTCGAACTGTTATGATCGATAAAAAGAATAAGATTATCATTGAGGAGCTTCAAAGAGATGGGAGAGCTACAATTACGGAAATTGCCAAGAAAATCGGTTTGACAAGCATGGGTGCTAAGAAGAGAGTGGATAAACTCATAAAAGAAGGGTTAATCAAGGTGAAAGCTCTCGTAAACGTTGAGAAGTTTGAAATTAAGCTCGCCTTAATCGCCATGGAGCTCGAAAGTGGTGAAGTTTTAAGGGACATGCTGAATAAGTTTGAAAACTGTCCCCGTATAATCAAATTCTTCGTTACTACTGGTGCATACAATTTGTTTGCTTTAGTTTGGGCTGAAAATTACTACACACTCGAGAGTATAAGCTTAGAGAGTTGTTCTCTTAGGGCACAGAAAGGTGTAAGAAGATTCGAATTTTATCCGATCGCAGACATCTATTACGATACTTTCATGGATATAAAAGTTATAGCGGAGAAAACAGAGAAAATTGCTCCATGCGGTGTTTACTGTGGAGGTTGTGAGAGGTACAAAAGGGAAAGATGTCAGGGATGTCCATCAACAATCTTCTATAAAGGTAGATTATGATCTCAGAGATTCAAGCAAATCGCCTACAAACGTCCCAACTATGAATATTACCGCAAAGTACACGGTCAGAATCACGAAGAGTATAACCATCCAGAAGACACCAGCTATTGCCACCAGTGGAAAGAGCGGATGAAAGCCAAAGGGTAGCAGGAGGAAGACGAACGTCAATCCGAGTATTAGTCCTATAACTGATCCTATGACTAAAGCCCTTTTAAACAGCTTCCACCTATCCTCCTTTCCCGGATTGAGGAATCCATATATCACGCCTAGCAGAAAAACTATAACCTCTATGAGCATGGATATTATTCGAAAAAGCAGTATAAAGATGTTGCGAAAATTCTCATAAAAATCGGAAAAATCATTTCAAAATTGAAGTAGTCTTAATCTCCCTCCTAGGAACGAATTCCACGCTTGGTCTTTGCATTATCGGCTGCGGATATAGCTCCATTAACTCATAGACTTCTGGCGGAACATCTGTAGAAACTTTTAATCCTAGTTCCTTCGCAACTTCCACAGTTATTGGATAATCGTGAGTCCACCTACCTTCAGTTAGAATTCTTGCAACTTCTCTAGCCTTCTCATCCTCCATCTTATCTTTCAGAAGCTCATAAACGAACTGCCTAACCTGATTTATAGCTTTCTCAGCTATATCTGCCAAAATTAGAGTCTGATCATCTACATCTTTCGGATCCTTCTTCTTAACAGCATTTATAATTGAAGGTGCCGGATAGTTCATAAGCTGGGGATCGACTGGCCCTAAAACAGCGTTTGGATCCATTATTATTTCATCCGCAGCCAAAGCTATCAGAGTTCCACCGCTCATCGCATAGTGAGGAACTATGACTGTCGTCTTTGCTGGATGATTCTTTAGAGCTTTCGCAATCTGAGTTGCAGCCAAAACAAGGCCACCGGGTGTGTGAATTATCAAATCTATCGGTTGATCCTTTGGAGTCATTCTTATAGCCCTCAAAACCTGTTCCGAATCTTCTATGCTGATGAACCTGTAAAAGGGGATACCAAATAGTCCAATGCTCTCCTGCCTGTGTATTAGCGTTATAACGTTGCTTCCCCTCTTTTCTCCCAACTTCTTCATGATTGCCTGCCTCATCAGTGTGAGCCTTCGGTATTGTAGTTGAGGGCCTACGAGTAGCCAGAACAATAGCAACCACCATATCATTGAGGCGAAGAATCCAAAAGGATCGTAGTAGTAGTCCATGTAATAGCTTTGTTGTCAATAATATATAAAAGTTATTCAATCTCCTCAAGTCTTCTATAAAAGCAAGAGTAGTTACCAGTATGACATGCAACTCCCTTCTGCTCGACCAAGTAGAGTAAAGAATCGCAATCGCAGTCCACCCTTATCTCAATAACCTTCTGAACGTTCCCTGACGTTTCTCCCTTCATCCACAGCTTATTTCTGCTTCTACTCCAGTAATGAGCGTATCCGGTTTCCAGCGTTTTTCTTATCGCTTCTTCGTTCGCATACGCCAGCATAAGTACTTCCTTAGTATTTACATCTTGAACTACGACTGGAATCAAACCCCTTTCATCGAATCTCAGCTTCATGTGCTAAAATCGAACAAACGTTTTATACCTTTACGACAATGACACTTCAATGAAGAAATACACAACTGGAATAACCGTACTCGATTCAAGCTTGGGTGGAGGAATACCGGCGGGTAGTCTCGTGTTACTGGTAGAAAAGCCAGGGGCTGGAGCGGAAATAATATCCTTCCAGTTTGCAGTCGAGGGAGTCAAGAAGGGGGAAAGCGTCCTTTATGTTACAACTGACGAGACTTCAGAGAACCTCTTGAACTACATAAAATTGTACTTTCCAGATTTTAACGTTAACGAAAACTTTCAATTAATAAGTTTTATATCAAACGTCACAAGCGATGCTAAAAATTTCATAAAAAGCTCAATGCATGATCCTTTAGGATTCACAAGGAAAGTTTTGGCCACTTCTAAGTACGACAGAATCGTAATAAACAATCTAAATAACCTCATAAGGAACTACGGCGAAAATGAGGTAATTTCATTATTCGAGGAACTCTCAAGGAAAGTAAAAAATGATGAATCAGTAGCTCTTGCAATACTCGTAGAAGGTGCAACAGAAAGCAGAATAGAGAACACACTCAAAGCAATCGCAGATGGTATACTCGAGCTTGACGTTCAAGAGAGAAAACGAGATTCAGAGAAGACTCAAAATAATAAAGCTGAGGAGATGCATGGTTCCAAAGAACGTGTTCAGGTACGACATAACTGAAAGGGGAATAAGGATGGAATCTCTAATGAGAGTCATATGAAAATAAAACAAGGCATTCTGAAAGTAAATTCGCTTGAAGAGTTTTTGAAAGATTTAGGGGAATGTGCGGCTGTAATAGATGCCAAATACGTGATTGATTTAGACGTAGTCAAATTTGCTGCTGAGAAGGCCTTAAAATCTTGGAAAGAAAAGAGAAACATTGCAAAGACACTTCCTCTCGAAATCCTTCTCTACTTCTCCGCAACGAGGCAAATAAGGGATGCCATAAAGGTTGGAGTTAAGGAAGGAACTAACGAAGCTGTTGTCGTCATCTTGAACAACTGCGAGGATAAACTCAAGAAATATTTTGAGGAGAAGGAGGTCGTTAAAGTCGATAAGGCGAGAATAGAAAACGTCAAGAGACTTTACGGGATAACGGACGAAGAAATTAAAATAGTTAGGCTGGAAAAGCTACCTCTACTAATCATGGAAAGAATTGCCTTATTTGATGTCTTTAAAGAATAAAATTTTTCAGCTCTTGGCCCTCGCAAACTGCTTCTCGTAGAGCTCTCTAACCCTGTCAATAGTATCGGCATCCTCTACACCCTTATCATCTCTCAACCTTACGAACCTTGGAAACCTCAGCGCAAACCCGCTCTCGTATTTGGGACTCTTCTGAATCTCCTGATAGGCTACTTCAAATACTATCTTCGGCTTGAAGTAGACCTTCTTTCCCTCCTCCTTGACTATAAGCGGTTTGAATAGCTCGGTCAACTCCTCCAAATCTTCATCTGTGAAACCCGTACCAACTTGTCCTATCCTCAAGAGCTTTCCAGTCCTCGGATCTAGGCATGCTAATTCGAAGGAGCTTATCAAATGACTTCTCCTTCCCTCTCCCCATTCTCCTCCAACGACAACCAAATCGAGGGTTTCCATAACTTCCTTCAGCTTGAGCCAGTGCCTTCCCCTCTTACCGGGTGTATAAGGTGAGTTGGGATTCTTCAGCATAGCCCCTTCATGTCCCGCATCCAAAGCCTCCTTGAAAACTCGCTCTATCTCTTCCTTCTTATTCGTAACGACTTGCTTAGCGATCTTTATGATCTTCGATTCCTTTATGACGGACTCCAGTATCTTTCTCCTCTCCTTCAACGGTAAATCTATTACTTCTCCGTCGTTGTACAGTATGTCGAAGAAGTAAGCTTCTAGAGGAATCTTTTCCATTGCTTTGGTTATCTCATGCTTTCTCCTAAACCTTCTCAAGACCTCTTGGAAGGGCATAGGTTTGCCATCTTTAACCGCTATAACTTCACCATCGAGTATGACTCCCTCCTTAACGCACTTCTTTATCTCCTCAACTATTTCAGGTAAAGCCTTAGTGACGTTTTCAAGCCTTCTGGAATAAATTGTGACCTTTCCGTTACCATAGTGAACCTGAACTCTACTTCCGTCGTACTTCCACTCAACAGCTATAGTCTTCATTTCTCTCAAAGCCTGCTCTATGCTCTCAGCGACTTGAGCGAGCATCATTTTAACTGGGATATGTAGCTGAATCTTAACGTTCTTTAACCCCTCTTTACCCTCATTCTTAGCTATGATTGCAACTCTACCCAGATCGTTTACTATCATGTATGCCCTCTCAACGAGTTCAGCGTCTACTCCCCATGCTCTTGCAATCGCATCTCTCATAATTCCCTCTCCAACCCCCAACCTCATCTCGCCGAGAATGAGCCTTGTTAGGTACCTTGCCTCTATTGGACTCGCGGAGCCGTACAAACCTGTGAGAAGCAGAATCTTTCTCTTTTGACTTCCCTCCCCTTCCAAGCTTGCAATTTCATCAAAGATTTCCCTAACTCTTTTTATGGTAAGTTCCTCAGCAAACAAACTTTTAATTCCCCTTCCCTTAAGCAGTCTTTCAGCTACCAAACCCAAATCGCCGTAATCCTTAATCATGCTCTCAATTTTCTCCTTACTAACACCGCTGACATTCTCAAGAGCCTTGCAGACTAATCCAATACCGACACCAAGCTCCCTTTCATCCCAAGGAGGAAATACCCTACCCATTAAGAAGTGAACTACATTGTAAAGGTCGTCATCATCCTCAATTCTTCTTAGGAAAGATGCAATCCTTCCAGTCATCTCGAGTGTCGAAGAGACTCTTTCGAGTATCGCACAAAACTCAGCAAATTCTCTAAACTTCATGATACGATGTTATCAAAAAGGTATATTTAATTGTAAGGGTTGTAGCATCTATTATGGCCAATGAAGTTTTCCAAGTCATACCACCTCGGAGCTTCGTTGTTTTTTCAACAGCATTAATACTTGGATTGATCGCCCTAACAGCCTATGTCTGGCTAATTACGGTGGATAATGTTCGGTACATCACTTTGAGCATTACGTTAATTATCTTGGCAATTTGCGCATACTTTTTCATCGTCGCGCCTTATCAAACCTCAATAGTCTTAAACGATCAAATTGAAGTAATCGCACCGCCGTACGCCCACGAAAGTATAAGTAAAGATGTTGTTTTGAAATCGTACGTTGCCGACATTGGCAGAGACGAGAACTTGAGGCCTGTTTTGAGGGTGGGTGGTACGAGTTTTGGAAGTTACAAAGTCGGCTGGTTCAAATTGAAGAATGGCAAGACTGCGCTGATTGTAGCAACACAGTCAAGAGTAGTCTGCTTCGAATTGAAAGATAAGATCGTCATGATATCTCCGAACGACTTTGAGAGATTTGTCAATGCTCCGAAAGTTAGAAGTTATCTTGATTGATTCAAATCTTTCACATAGGGTTCCCTCAACTCCACAGCTCTTTTTATAGCTTCCAAAAGCTCTTCACCCTTTAATCCTCTCACATCAACCGTAACATCTCTCATAAGGCAGGGCTTGAGTTTTCCGTCGGAAGTTACTCTCATTCTCGTACAGTGCATGCAGAACTTTGCGTGGAAGGGTCTTACGAACTCGACAGCCTTATTACCCAAAATGTACTGCCTCCTCGCATGCAAACTTCTTGTTATAACTGTTTTAGCTCGGCTTTTGAACTTTTCTTCAATTTCATCAAGTGAATAATAGTATTCATCGTGGCCGACAAGTTCTATCAACTGCAGTACGACATTTATTCTATTTTTATTAAACCTTGCGGTGTATTCTAGTATATCTTCGATTTCGTGCTCGTTCACACCTTTCATCACAACCATGTTTAGTTTTATAGGAGTCAATTCAGCGTTGTAAGCTGATTCTATGCCATCCAAAACCTTTTCCAATCCTCTTACGCCAGTTATAAATCTGTAAGTTTCGGGATTTAGTGTATCCAAGCTAACATTGACTCTGTTCAAACCAACCTCTTTGAGCTCGTATGCATATTTTGAAAGATAGTAGCCGTTCGTTACCATTGAAATCTCTTTAAATTCAGGCATTTCTGCGATTATATCCATTATATCTCCTCTAATGAGCGGTTCACCACCAGTAATCTTGACTTTTTCAACACCAAAATCGTAAAAAACCTTGCATATTTCAATTATCTCCTCCAAGCTCATATCTTTTCCAGCGTCCTTCATACCCTCATTGTGGCAATATATACAATTCATATTGCAGAGAGATGTAACGGAAATCCTGAGATGTTTTATAGGTCTTCCGTACCTGTCGACAAGCATCTTACCATCTCCAAATCCTTAGGTGTATTTACATTCACAAACGAAATGAGCTTTTCGTCAAAAACCCTTAACCTTTCAATCGGATAGTAAAGCGTTTTTAAGTTTTCAAACGGTTTGGATACTTTTCTAACCCCTCTAGTGATGCATTGTTCGATTTCCTTAACAGCTGTGTATGAATAGCATGCTAAAAGTGGTTCGAGCTTTCCGTCACTCCACCTTGGAATTAAAGCATCATACCCCCTAGCTTTTCTATACAAAAACTCTGCGAGTTCTCTCCTAACGAGGGGCATGTCCACCGCAACGATTAAAACGTAATCTCTGAAGTGCTCCAAAGCTGAGTGAATTCCGGCTAGGGGGCTAAATTCCTTGACAGTATCTATTATAGTGTTGCAGTTGAATTTTGTCCTGTAAGTTTCAGCCTGTTTCTTATCCCTGCAAACAAAAACAACATTACAGCCATCAAATCGCTCAAGTAATATTTCAGCAAACATTCTCCCGTTTAACTCCAAGAATCCTTTGTCTAGACCTATCCTGCTGCCCTTCCCTCCAGCCAAGATAGCTACATTCAACCGCATCACCTACTATTATCTTGCTACTGAATGACAAACAAGTCTTCCTTTGCAATCATTGCTCAAAACAACCCAATCTCTCATCTTAAGATTTTTTTCTTTGACTATACTATCCAAAAACATTACCATTGTCGAGGTCGAATGGTGTACATTGGTATTCTTATTCTTAAGTAATACCGTGCTATCTCCTTCTTTTAGCTTTCCTAACACCCTATACGCTTGAGTCTTTAAAGTAATCAGTTCATAAAATGTCGAGAATGTGGAGCATGTCCTCGGAGGCAGCTTAGAAGAAACTCGTATGCCCTGTTTTAGATCTTAAAGAACTGCCTTGGACAAAGATCATGCTAGGCTATTTCCTGCAATGGAGATAAACTACCTCGAATAGGCCGGAGCTTTATGCTCGAGAAAAAAGCTCTAGTTCGACCAAACTCAGTTTGCGCGCGGGGGATCTATCTTTCTCTTGATCTCTTGATAAATTTTATAACTTCTTCGGACTTTCTCCAAGCCTCGTCAATGTCTTCCATTACTTTCGCGATTCTCTCGAGCTGTGCAATGACTTTTTCCTTGACGTCTTTATTTTTTTCGTAAACCTCGAGGTACGCAATTGCAGCTGTCAAGGGATTTTTGATTCTATCAACTAGAACTGCAAATTTCTCAACGTTTTCAGTGAGCTGAGCGGCAACTTTTTTAAGCTGGTTCTCAGCCTCGACTCTTTCCGTTATATCAAAGGCGACAGAAATAATTCTTACTATCTTACCATCTTTAACGAATGGTGATGCCGAAACAAAATAAAATTTGTCACCTATTGCGAGTTCTTCGGTTATGGGCTTCCTACTTTCAATCACTTTCTTTGCTAACTTCTTCAGTTTTGAAATGTCTATTTTCTCAGCTTTTGAGTTCTTGTAAACGACATTAAGGTTTTCGTCGAATACCACGAGAGGCTGATTTATCATTTCAGCAAGTATTTTTGAGGCAGTGAGAATAAAATCTTTTAATTCCTTGATTTCTATGGATCTCTTCCTGATTCTAAGGAGATTATCAATTTTTGCCAGTAGTTCCCTAACATCAACTGGAGCTTGTATGTAATCATCTGCATATCCTTCTTCGACTAGTTTCTTACTATTTATACTATCTATAACCAGAACGGGCGTAATCACTTCACCTTTCCTAATTTCCAAGATCTTTTCGATGTTTTCTTTTAATTTCTTAGTATCTGTGATAAGTAAATCGAAATCGTCTCCTTCTGTTATCTCGTATTTCGATAGCATCTTCTTTAGCAGTTCTTCATTAGTCTTCGAACGTAGGTCAATCTTTATCCTCATAAAATCTACCCCTGATTAGATTCTCGACTAATTCTAAGATTTTCTTCGAATTAAGCGGTTTGAACGCTGCTACTTCCGCACCTTTAGTTAACGCAATATCGACTTTACTGGGGTAGAACAGTATAAACAGTATCATCTTCATCCTTAAATCCTCACATAAATCCCATATTCTCGAGTCGAATCCAGCAAGGTCGATGAAGATTAGATCGGCGGAGTAAAGATTTTCGAACTCATCATAATCTTTAGCAACCACAACCTCGTAACCGTGTTTTTCAAAAAAGTCTTTCAAGATCTTTGTGTTCGTTTCGTTTTTTCCACGATTCCTATCAGCATAGCTTCTGCACCTCTTTAACCCTCTCTCCAATCTTTATCCCCTCACTCGTTATTTCGAAGTCTCTAATCTCTGGCGAGAACTTGCTCAGCCTCATTTTTACCACACGGATGTATTTCCTCGTGACTCCGTCTTTGACATAGTGGCCTAAAACTATTATATTGTCCGCGAGGTAGCTTACGCCAAGCCTCGTGAACCCTCTGCTGTTAGCTTCGAACTCGTCGATCAGTATCACGGTTGCGCCGTTTGCGACAAGATTTCTGAGAATTGCTTGTATGGGTCTTCTCTTATCCTCAGCGCCTACTAACGCAAGCTCAGCGCCGTTCAGACTGTCTATAATTACTAGCTTCGTGTTCCGCTCTCTCAAATCTTTTAGGGTGATATGGAGCGCCTCTTCTGGTGCAAATTTAAGGGATTCGGCAAATACAATTTTTATCAGACTTTTTTCTACAAGTTCTCTTATTCTTTCCATTCCAACCTTCTTTGCTCTTGACAGAATGATAGCTGGATCTTCCTCGAATGCGTAATAGGTAACGTTTTCACCTCTAAGAGCAGCTTCGTAAGCAATTCTCATTGCTAGAGTTGTTTTTCCAGTTCCTGCAGCCCCAGAAATTACCGTTATCGTCTGTCTATTTATACCGCCGTTCGTCATCTCATCCAATTCCTTTATACCAGTTGAAATCTTCTCTCCGATATGCTTCCTTTCGATCTTTTGAGGCAGTATTCTCGGATAGATTCTTATTCCCCCATGACCTATGCGTATAAGGTGATATCCCGGCAGGAAACTACTTCCCCTAAACTTTTTGACGGAAAGTCTGCGATAGATGTCTACCCCTATCATCTCCATAATTAGATCGATAACACCATCGGCAATAAACTGCAGATCGTCATCAGGAATCACGCCTGATTCTGATGTGAAAAGAACAGTAGCTCCCCTGTCAGTCAGGAAGTCTATTAAGGATAGAACTTGCTTTCTGTACTGATAAACATCGGGAGCTAAGAAACGAAGGTAAGTAACAGAGTCTATCACAACCCTTGAAGGCTTAACTTTTTCAACAGTCTCGACTATGGTTTTGACTGTTGGTCCTCTTTCGACGTCAGCTGGGGAAAAGATGTCATACGTTTGATCCTTTACAAAGAACTCTTCGGAAGGTGCAAGATCAAGGAATACAATGCCTTCAGGAGATAATCCGATAGCTTTCGCATTTTCTTTTATTTTCTCAGAAGGCTCACCAAAAGTTATGAAAAGTACATTTTCATTGTTCTTAACTCCTTCAATTAAGAAGTGGAGGCAGAAGGTAGTCTTTCCGCTTCCGGGACCACCCCTTATAAGATACGACCTTTTGGGTAGGAAGCCTCCATTTAAGATGATATCCAGCGATTCAATACCACTTGATATCCGCATAACCATCCCTCACACATAAACTTGTTAGTAATAACCATGATTTTTCAAGCTTCAAGAACGCAACATTAAGATTCTTCACTCCAAGCCTTCAGCATTATGACGAAGACCGCTCCTTTAGGCTCATTATCTTCAACCCAAATTTCACCTCCGTATCTTTCGACGAGCTTTTTAACTAGATAAAGACCTTGTCCGGATGACGCCGTTTCTCCGTATGAAAAGCTTTCCTCGAAAATCCTGTCTTTTATCTCATCAGGTATGCCTTTTCCGTAGTCAATAACTCTTATTTCACAAAAGTCTCCCACTCTACTTATCTTCACATCGATTCTGTCTGTTCTTCCGTGCTGTATGGCGTTCTGGAACAGGTTCTCGAAAACTATTTCCAATCCTCTGTCGGCAATAGCCTCGCAATCACCTTCAACGACTATGGGTACATCGAAGTGCTTTGCAACGCTCTCAGCAACTTCTCTGACGCAAATTCTTTCCAACTTACCTTCTAATACAGCCTCTTCAAACGCCTTCAAGCTCCTCATAATTTCAACTACCCTATTTATTGCCTTCTCGATTTTTTGCAGGAAATCTGATTTTTCACAATCTCTGCAAAGATCTTTGGCTACCTCTAAATGTGCCATTGCTACCGTAACTGCGTTCAAAACATCGTGTCTAAGAGCTCGAGTTAAAATTAGAAGCATCAGTTTCTGCTCTTCGAGCTTTGTTACATCGGTGAACGTAATAATCCCGAAATTTTTTCCCATAATTTTTATTGTTCCTCCAACGACCATATAAGTCCGGCATTTCCCCTGCGTGCCTATAAGCCTCAAGAAGTAGGGCTCAACTCTTTCACCAGCAAGTCTTTTCTTCATTGCATCTCTTGCTCTTTCTTTATCTTCGGGATGGACAAGGTCTAGGATGTTTTTTCCGAGTACCTCTTCAGAAGTCATCCCTACCAGTTCCAGAAAAGCCGAGTTTGCATATACTATTTCGCCTTTTTCGTTGTAAACCAGAAAGGGTACTGGCAAAGTGTGTCCGTACTTTTTTAGCTGATCTAGCATAGTATCACAGGCTAAGGGGTTTTCTTAAGGCATTTCTCTATTGTTTCAATTAGTTGGCTTCTCGTGAAAGGTTTTCCAATAATTTCGAGCGCTCCCGCCTCAAGTAACTCTTTTCCCTTATTTATGGCGTAGGCTGTTAATCCTATGATTTTTGCTTGCGGATCTATCTCTTTTATCTTCTTCGTTGCTTCAATGCCATCCATTACTGGCATCAGCATATCCATCAGCACGATATCGGGTTTGTACTCTTGATATTTCTCGATAGCTTCCTTACCGTTTGTTGCTACTATGACTTCATACCTGTCGCCGAGCATGACTTGCACAGCTTCAAGGACTGCCAAATCGTCTTCTACAACCATAACCTTGGGCTTGCTCATCATTAACCCTCCAAGTGCCCTCCTTAACTACGTTACTCCATATATTAGCGTTTCTACCGAACTTGTTAAGAACGCTTTATATAAGTCTTCGAATTTTCAAGAATTTCATGCCTCATTCTTCTCAGATGCTCTTCTCCTCTCAGAAAAATAGCTATTATCAGCGAGCTTGCTAGGGGAAGCCACATCATCGTTGAAAAAACGAAATGCATGCTGTCTATAAATCCTTCAACCATACCTATTAATGGCAGGGGGTTGAATTTTGCGAGTAAAGTTAATATCGCCATCGTTCCAGGATCTGGCACGATGTTCTCATATCCAGGTAGGTAATTCTTCATGTTGTGCGTAATCAAAACACCTCCTATAGCAACACCCATAGCCTGAGCAAGTGTATTTACAGATCTCAGGGTACCGTTGGCCATTCCTGCCTTTGCTGGTGGAACTGAAGACATTAAAACGTTGAACGCTGGCGAGGTTAGCAGTCCCATACCGATGCCCATCGGAATCAGCCTGAAGAAGAACTCCCAGTATTTAATGTCGACATCAACGTCTGTCATGTTGTACATACCCATAGCAAACAGAATCGGCCCCAAACACATCATGTACTTTGGATTCATCTTGTCGCTCAGTCTTCCAGCAATCGGAGCCACGAATGTATTTGCTATCGGAATAGATATCATCCAGTATCCTGCCTCCTCAGCCGTCAATCCCTTAAGTCCTTGAAGGAAGTAGGGAATTACGAAGAAGGAGGAGGATGTTCCAAAGAAGATTATTGATGTCGCAGCAACACACACCGTAAAGTTCCTGATCTTGAATAGGCTTAGATCAAGAATTGGATAATCGTAGTTCAATTCTCTAATTGCAAACGCTGCCAGATATGGGAAGGCTACTGCAAAACATGCTAACGTCTTCTGATTATCCCATCCCCAGTTTTGACCCTCTATTATTCCTAGTGTTAAAGATCCCAGACCAATTGCAAGCAAAATAGTCCCGGCAAGATCTATAGGAACCTTCTCCTTCGGTTCTAGAGGTGGTAAGAGCATAAAAGCCAGAGCAATTGAAATTATGCCGATTGGCACATTTATGTAGAATACCCAGTGCCAACTCAGGTTCGTAGTTAACCAACCTCCCACAATCGGACCTAAAGCAAAGCTTGAAGCCATAAGTATTGCATTCAAGCCCATCACAGCACCTCTCTGTCCCGGAGGAAATAGTTCAGTAACTATAGCTAATGTATTACTGCTCAAAATGGCTCCACCAACAGCTTGAATTATTCTCGAAAAAATCAGAACTTCTATGCTCCAAGATTGGGCACACAGGAAGCTACCCAGAACGAATATGCCCATTCCAAGTACGAAGTATCTGTCCCTTCTGACAATATCCCCTATTCTTCCAGCTAAAACCAGTAAAACCACCATCGTCAATGTGTAGGCGTTTAGAACCCACTGTAAGTCTGACATCCTTGCATGGAAGTCTTCAGCTATTCTGGGTAACGCTACGTTAAGCACGCTGACGTCTAAAAGAACCATGAACAATCCCAAGCTTACGGGAAGGAAGGCAAGCCAGCTTCTGATTAAACTCCTCATCTCCTCTTCCTCGCGAATCTCACTCCCGCTATAACCGCTACAGCTATCAGAACTACTGCCGTAACCGTAACTGGATTTAGTAGCGGTTTCTCCCTCACCTCAATCGAAATCGTTATGGGACTAGATTCGTGGGTGTAACCCTCATCGTCATCATACCTAATTTTTACAATCGCTGGATAGTATCCAGCTCCAGCGTCTTTATCGACATCGACTCTAAACTTTGCAACTGCCACTTCATTCGGTTTTAGAGTTCCTATAAAGTATAGACCGGGCTGTGCCTGACCTATCAAACCGCTCAATGCAGTGCCACCGGCGATTGTAAGAGGTGTAGAGACAGTCAACTCAACAACTCCGTTGTGTATAGTTGTATTCCCGATGTTCCTTATCTTAACAATCACATCTCCCGTCTCATCCGGATAAAGAACACTTTCCACAGAAATCACTTCGAAATATGCTCTCTTTGGCTCTACAAGTAACGGTATCTCAGCAACGCTCACAACATCTTCAACATCACCCATATCGTACTTTTCGATAAGGTAGAGGTTGTAGTAGCCACTAACGAGTTCACTTGAAACGGCTATTCTGAACTTTGCCTCACCAATTTCATTGGGTTTCAGAAGTTCAACGTAGCAGGCTGGACTCAAAGGAGTTATCGATTTAGGAGGTACTATCGCCAACTCCAAGTTTCTTACATCGCAGTCGAGTTCGTTCTTGATGTGAACTATTACATCACCCTTGGCTCCAACACCAACATTTTTCGTTTCAACTCTTTCAACCTTTATCGGTGCAGAATCAACGTTTACTCCGATGTAGTAGTCTTCAACCTCTTCATCTCCAAGTTCGTTTTTGTAGCTTATGATGAGCTTACCCCTGTAGCTTCCTTCTGGGGCCAAGCATCTTACGTAAAATGTAACGATCTTCTCATCTCCTTTCCTTAGATTACCAAGATAGGGAGAGTTTTCAGCTTGAAGTAGGGGTGTTTCGAAGGAGAGAACTGCTACAGCATCTCTGACATCCTCGCCCAAATCTCTAATGGCTACTTTTATAAATCCCCTTGAAGGTATTGTAGTGTTTTCAACAATCTTGGCGGATGTCACAAAAGTTTTCACATCTTCGATCGAAAAGACTTCAGCACATTCGACCTTCAAGCCTATCCGATGTGAAATTGTAACAGTTTTTCCATCGGCTCTTTCAAAATTCAAAACGAGTTCTGCGGGGTATACCTGATCCAAAGCATCATCCATGACGTAAACTTTAAAGATTGCCTTAGCCTCATCACCAACATCCAAATCCCCCAAATGTGAAGACGTTGCAGAGGGGTTCGGCTTTAGGGGTGGCGTTACGCTTATCGTGAGTGTGGCGTTGTACATTTTGAATCTGCCAACGTTTTTAACGGTAGCTTCAACCAACCCCTCTCCACCGACTCTAAGGTTTGACTCAATCGATGTAACTGTGAAGTCGTAGTCTTTTCTCGTTATTTCGATCTTGAGGTACTCTACATCCGTCTCCTCACTGTAATCGAGCAGAGCTCCTGAAGACGTTGTTGAATAACTCACCTTAGTATATTTAAGTCTGATCGGAACTCTGTACTTACCCAGCTTTGCATTCTCATCAACTCTAACCCTAAAAACGGCCTTTGCAACCTTTCCTGAAGGCAAATCTCCTATAAGTTGCGGATTTACAGTTTCAACAGTTATAGGTATCCACATATCTTCTATTTCAACTCTGAGGTCTTTTGCTGTAGTTATGAGGGAGAGCAGATTGGATGTGTTTTCATTCAAAACAAATCCATCGGCTTTTCCTTCATTTTCTATAAGCAGGGTTATGTAAGTGTCTTCACCGGGATGAAGCTTACCATCCCCCTCAACAGAAACGTGAAAATCTATATCATGAGCATTTGCAACTCCTATGACTGTTAAGAGCACTAAGATAATCAGCAATCTCTTCATGCTCACCCGAGTCTCGGTAAACGATATAAGTATATCGGTTTCCGATAGTTATTTCGATAAGTCCTCAAGTCTCTTAATGAACTCATCAAGAATCTCTTCTGCCTTTGGCTTGGACTTTTCGAGTACTTTGACGAGTGCATCCAAAAATGCTGACCAGTTCCTGAGCTCATGAAGCTTCATTATTATCTCCTTCTTACTGCTGACAAAATGGTAGAAATCTTCGGCTTCTCTTTCACTCAGAATACCAGACTCCCTTAAAACTTCCACCTTTCTAATTATGGCCTCCTTCTCCTTTTCCATTGCCTCTCTAAGAACTTTCCTACCCTTATCCGAAAGAGAGTAAATTTTCTTCCTTCCATCAATTCTAACGTTTAGAAATCCATTCTCTTTGAGCTCTTTCAATATGGGATAAACCGAACCCGGTGAAGGTCTCTTAGCTCTTTCACCTATCCTTTTGATTATGTCGTAGCCTGTTGCCTCCTCTTTCTCAAGCTCCTTAAGAATTAACAACTTCAGTATTCCCTTCAACTGCCTGTCCTTGCTCACCAAGAATTTCTCAAGAGAGTCGTATAAAATCGTTATGTATGGAACAGAAATGGACTAACTCTCTGATACTTCAGAGGCTGTTGAGGTATAGGAAGGGTTAAGCTAAATTGGTGCAACTAAATCTATGGTCGTGAAGAAGTTTGGATCGGTTGAGGTTGTACTTGAAAAAGGTGACATAACGAAATATCCAGCTGAAGCTATTGTAAACGCGGCGAACAAGTATTTGGAGCATGGAGGTGGAGTTGCTTTGGCTATAGCAAAGGCTTGCGCTGGAGATCCTCAAAAGTATACAGAGATAAGCAAAAAAGCTTTGAAGGAACAGCTGGGTAAAGATTACATGGATCATGGTGAGGTCGTTGTCACTCCAGCCCTAAACTTGGAAAAGATAGGAATCAAGTATGTCATTCACACGGTTGGGCCGATTTGTGGGGGTAGGTGGAATAATGAGTTTGAGGAGAAGCTTTACAAAGCATTTATAGCTCCTTTAGAGAAGGCTGAGGAGCTAAAGCTTAAGTCTATAGCCTTCCCAGCCGTAAGTGCTGGCATTTATGGATGTCCTCTCGAAAATGTCGTAGAGACATTTCTGAAAGCAGTTAAGGATTTTTCCGAAAAGGCTAATGTTGTTAAGAAGGTTGCTCTGGTAATCTTCGGTGACGAGGATTTTGAAGTCGCTAAAAGAGTCTTTGAGATGTTCCCCGAACGCTAACACGGTCTCTCATCGAAGGCAAATGCCCGCTCAAGACCGCTGACCCATCGGGGTTGTGCGGTGTCGGGGTTGCCCCTACATCATCGAAAGCGTATACTCTCTCCGAAGGGGACGTCTCGACACCGCCTGTCGCCCCAAGTTCGCAAGTGGCTTCATTGAGGGCATGCGCCCACTCAGCCCCTTCATCCCGCCTGGGGCAATATATAGTATGTCTCTCTAACTATTAAATTTTCTCGATCAGCCTTTTGTAATTCTCCTCAACCTTACGCTTCACGACATCGTAAAGATTGTTTCCCTTAAAATCGATTGCAACTATGCACGGCAACTTTTCAACCTCGAAAACCCATACAGCTTCAGGCATTCCCAGATCGAGCCAATGGACATCTTTAACTCTCTTTATCGCCTTACTCGCTAGGGCACCGCAACCACCGGTATAGGCAAGATAGACTCCCTTACCTCTGAAATCGACATCCATCCCTCCCTTCCCAATTACGGCTATGCATTCAACGTATTTTAGAAGTTCTTTGGTCGTTTCATTCATTCTAGCAGATGTTGTTGGTCCCGCAGAAATTACCTCCCAACCATCATTCCTCTTTTTCAAAAGGGGCCCGCAGTGGTATATTACCGCACCATCTATTTTAAACGGCAAATCTTTACCCTCTCTCAGGTATTCGAGAATTCTGATGTGTGCAGAGTCCCTCGCAGTGATTATTTCGCCGCTAACATAAACTAACTCTCCAACATTCAGCTTCTCCAAATCCTCTCTGCTTACTGGGGTCTTCAACTCCATGCTATCACCTCAAGACTGCAAAAGCTCTTCTGTTAGCCCAGCACTGGATGTTTACAGCTACAGGAAGTGAGGCAGTATGACAGTAACCTATTTCGCTTAAAACGGCTAAAGCTGTAAATTTTCCACCCATTCCCATCGCTCCTATCCCAAGCTCGTTAACAGCTTCGAGTATCTCAAGCTCGAAATCGTTCATCTTCGTAACATCTCTCAGCAGAGCCTTTTTAGCGAGCTTTGCAGAGCCATCGAAAGTAGATCCAATTCCGAGACCTATGAATATTGGTGGGCAAGGTTTACCCATCGCACTTCTTACGACATCAACGACGAACCTCTTTATCTTATCTACATCGTGAGGTAGCATCATCTTCAAAGCTGAACAGTTTTCGCTTCCCGCTCCTTTCGGCATTACAGCGATTTTAAGCTCATCTCCTTCAACGATATCGATATCTATGATTGGCATATGCTCACCTACGTTGTTTCCCGGATTTTTCCTCGTGATGGGATGCACAGCATTCGGTCTCAGTGGAACTTCAGCTGTAGCTCTCTTAACCCCTTCAATTATCGCCGATTTCAGATCGAAATCCAAGTGTAACTCCCTTCCAAGCTCAACAAAAACTATTGGCAAACCTGTATCTTGGCACATCGGAATTTTTTTAGCTTTCGCATATTCGACATTCTCAAGGATGTTCTTTAAATTCATCCTTGCAATTTCACTATCTTCGTTCTCGTAAGCGTATTTGATCGCTTTTAGAACGTCTTCACTCAACTCCGTCTCAGCTTTCCTGAAAAGCTCTACTACCGTATCAACAACGTCTTCGTATTCCATGAATACCGTATCTTGTAGGGCATATTAAGATTTCAAAAATTTGATATATACCGAGTTCAATGACGTGCGTGGACTACATCAGCTACTTCGTTACAGCTTTCACAACGATATTCGTAATAGTCGATCCCCCTGGAAACATACCCTTCTTCATAGCTTTAACTGAAAGGTTCAGTGAAAAAGAGAGAGATAGGGTTTCGAAAAAATCCACTCTAATAGCTTGCGCCCTCTTGATAATTATAGCTCTAAGCGGGGATATACTTCTGAAGTTCTTCCACATCTCCATAGAGAGTTTGAAGGTTGCTGGTGGGATACTTCTCTTTGTAATTGCAATTGACATACTCTTGGGTGGTGCGAGGAAGGAGTTCTACGCTAAGAGGGGTTTAAAGCATATAGATGTTGATTCACTCGCAGTTTTTCCCATAGCATTGCCCCTCTATACTGGTCCGGGTGCAATAACTGCTACAATCGTTTTGAGTGCCGAAGCTTCGGATATTCCGTCTAAAATACTCCTGATAGCTTCGATAGCTCTCGTCTACATAATAGTCAGGTTAACACACGTTTACAGCGAAGTTGTAATTAAGGTGCTTGGAAAGAGCGGGTCGGATATAGTTGCGAGGGTTATGGCAATATTCCTAGCGGCTATAGGAGTTGAATACGTTTTCTCTGGCTTGGAAAGCGAGATTGCGAAAATTGTGGAGATTATTAGGACTTAAGGACTTTCAGAATGTACTCCATTATGTGTTCGGGTACGATTATATCATCCTTAACTATCTTTACCTCACCAAAGCTGGGTTCTATGTATTTCGTAGCTTTAATGACCCTTATGAACCTCTTAGTTTCTTCATTGTCCTCTCTTAAGAGTTCAATTACAACAGGGAACAAGGCGTACATGCTTGTTTCCGTATGAATATCGTGAGCGTTCTTTACGAGGGTAAAAAGTCCAGAAGCGTTCTTTTCCTCCATCTTAACTAAAGCGCTCCTCAAGAAGTGAGCAACCCTCTGAAGGTTGTGATAGAGTAGCAAGCCGGATAGGGAGTCCAGTACTACGAGACATTTACCATTTATACTGTCAAGAATTCTCGAAATTCCTAGATTGACTTCATTCAGGTTAAGGGGATTGCTTATGACTATATCCCTAGGATGAAACTTGACGTGAGCCCATGTGTGTGTATCTATTATCCAGACATCATCACTCTTGAGAATACTTCTCAATGTCTTTGCACTTCGTGTTGTTGTAACCCATATCACGTTATCGAACTCTTTTATGATTTTCATTAACAGCATGGTTTTTCCTGCTCCTGGCACTCCAGATATCAGAACTTCTCCCATTCGTACCACCTGTCCTCATGAGATAGATGGTTGGTAATTTTTTAATTTTTGGAGATATTTATCTCAATAAGGATTGCAATTTAAATTTTAAAATTTTTCTATAAACCTTTCAAGTCTTTTTAAAAACTCTTCGATATTTTCATCGGATGTTGCATAGCTGATTCTAACGTAATCTTTATAGCTTCCAAAAGCTTCTCCCGGCGTGACTGCAACGTATTCTTCTTTTAGAAATCTTTCAGCAAAGGTAGTGCCGTCTCCAACTCTCATGAAGATGTAAAAGGCTCCTTTTGGATAGACGTAGTCTATTCCAAGCTCGTTCAGCCCTTCCATTATCCTGTCCCTCCTCCTCCTGAAGGCTTTGACCATCTCATCAACGCACCTCTGATCTCCCTTCAAAGCAGTGACTCCAGCGTATTGGACGAAGGATGTTGGGTGACTTATCGAGTGAGACTGAATCTTGTTCATAGCTTTGATAATCTCCTCACTCGCAACAGCATATCCCAATCGCCATCCTGTCATCGAATAAGCCTTCGAAAATCCATTTACCGTTACAGTTCTTTCAAACATCCCATCAAAGCTTGCTATGCTGTAATGCCTTCCCTCGTAAATGATTTTCTCATAGATTTCATCTGACAAAACGTAGAAGTCATGATCTTGAGCTAAATCCGCAACTTTCTTCAAAAAGCCCTTCGGATAGACTACTCCAGTGGGGTTGTTGGGCGTGTTTATTACGACCATCTTTGTTTTTGAAGTTACATATTCCTCAATTGGAGCATCCTCAAAGCTATCGTCGTGCTTTACCCAGATGGGCTTTGCATTGGCCATTATCACGTTAGCCTCATAACTTACCCAAGCCGGGTCGAGCAGTATTACTTCATCTCCCTCATCTAACAGAGCCTGCATTGCCAAGAATATAGCGTATTTGGCCCCAGCTGTAACTATTACGTTTTCAGGCTTTGCCGGGATTTCGTTCTCCTTGTTAACCTTTTCAGCTATCGCCTCCAAAAGCTCCGGGATTCCCCTTGTAGGAGTGTAGAAGTGTTTGCCCTCGTTCAAAGCCTTTATAGCCGATTCCACTATATGCTGAGGAGTTCTGAAGTCGGGCTCTCCAGCACTCATGTTAACGACTGGCTTACCCTGTTTAGCGAGTTCTTTAGCTAAGGCCGAAATTTTTAGAGTTGCGGAAGGCTTTATCAGGCTAAGCCTTTTCCTCATACTCTCTCAATCTCCTTACAAGCTTAACCGCAGCTTCAACAGCCCTCTTGGCGTAATCGACCCTTTCCTGTGCGGCAATCCTACCCATTCCCGGTCCAGAGATTCCGAGTGTTACGGGCTTTCCGTATTCCAAGCTCAGATCCATTATCTTACGGGCGGCATGCTGGGCAACGACCTCATCGTGCTCGGTTTCCCCTTCAATAACACAACCTATCGCAACGACAGCATCAACTTTACCCCTTTCGAGCATCTTCTTTACAGCTAAAGGAATGTCAAAAGCTCCGGGGACTCTGATTACTTCCGTTATCTCAGCACCCAAGAATTCTGCATGTTCCTTAGCCAGAATTTCCATCATGTACGTTATGTCCCTGTTGAACTCCGAAACTACCATTCCGAGCTTTATCTTTTCCATAGAAATCCCTCAGATAGCCTTGACAACCTTCCTCAAGGCTGGAGGTCTGGGCTTCATCAGAATCCTGTTACCGCATCTTGGGCACTGGATGATGTTTCTGACCAAGTCCACATCCACCTCCTCTCCACACACGAGGCAGATGTACACGACAATCACCTCTCAAGAGATTTTTCGAAGGATTGTGCTATGGTTGTCGAAGGAACGTAACAGCCTCCAGCAAATTTATAGCCACAGGCTTTGCACTCCCATATTCCCGATCCAACCCTCTTAACAGCCTTCTTACCGCATCTCTTGCAGACGTACTTCTGTCTCTGCAGTTCCTCGATTTTGATGATCATCCTTCTGACCCTTAAGCCGTATCTTGGGCCAAATCTTCCAGCCATCTTGACCTTCTTTGTTCTCGCCATAATTCTCGCAAAAGCTGTAGTCAATTTAACACTTTCGTTGACTTTAAGATTAAATTTAATAATCAAACTTTCAATCGGTTCGTGTGCTCGCCAAAAGGGTGTTTAGAAACGTTGTATACAACAGTTCATCCGTATTGATTGCAAACGTAGTTGGTGTTGTTGTAACGATATACGTAGCGAGAGCTTTAAAGCCCGAACTGTTCGGTATATACTCTTTGGCTTTATCGATAGCCTTTCTTCTCCTAACATTCACGGATTTAGGTATAAATGCAACACTTGTAAGATACGTTGCTCACGCTCATGGTTTGAAGGATTACGAGCTCGTCAGAGGTTATATAAGGGGTTTGAGCAAGTTGAAGGTTTTGTTGGTGTTCTTAGTCTCAACTACACTATTTGCATCTTCCGATGTGTTATCAACCTACGTTTTTCACAAACCTCTACTTTCCGATCCCCTAAAGGTGACTTCGCTATTTATACTGTTCTTCTCATTATCAGGATTCCTAAATGCCATCTTTAACGCCTTCAACGACTTTAAGGCAAATTTGATAAAATCAGCAGTTTACGAATTTTCAAGATTGTTTTTCATAATTTTATTCGTATCTGCAGGTTTGTCCGTTATTGGAGCCTTGTTGGGTTTTGCGATCGCAAGCTCCCTTGCTTTGATAGTTTTGTTGGTATCGCTGTTGAAAAAATACGGCAATCTCGTTTTTGGAAGAGCTAAGCCGATCGATTGGAGGAGGATTGTAAGGTTTACGAGCTATCTTACAATAGGATCGATTACATGGGTGGTTTTCGCTTACGTCGATTCCGTGATGATAGGTATGTTTTTGCCAGCTGAGGATGTGGGATATTACAGGGCATCTTACAACATTGTCGGAGCCATTTCTGGACTGGTATCTATTCCGACAGTAATGTTCCCTGTTTTCGTTCAGCTTGAAGGTAGGGATTTGAGAAACGCTTTTAACAGAGCTTTCAAATACAGTGCGATTCTCTCTTTTCCAGTAGTCTTCGGCTTGATTTCTTTGGGTGAGCAGTTGATAAAATTCGTTTACGGTGCGGATTACTTACCAGCAGTTCCTGTTCTATACGTTCTTTCGTTTTTGATCCTAAGATCAGCTTTGGGATTTTGGGGTGTTATATTCAACGCAAAGGAAAAACCCGAATACCCCGTTTACGTTTCTTTTTTCGCAATGATTTTGAACATCGTTTTGAACTACTTCATGATATTGAGATGGGGGATCGTTGGTGCTGGAATTGCTACGGTCGTGTCCAATCTCTTCAGCTGGATTACCTTGGCTTATCTGTCTAAGGTCATGTTTAACGTATTTCCAAAGGTTGAGCACTTGGTAAAACCCATTGTTTCAAGTTTGATTATGTTTTATATTATCTCGCAGTTTAAGTTGTCGAATTTGATTGAGGGAGTTTCCGTTGTTTTGCTCGGAGCGATGGTATATTTTGGTGTTCTCTTTTTGATTAAAGGCATGACGATAGATGATTTAAGATACTTAAGGACGATTTTAGGACTGGAAAGAGATTAAGTCTTTAACTTCATCGAGAGATGCCAGAGGATGTCGTAGCACAGGGGAATTGAAATTAAGTGAAACAGAAATCTGAAATATGGGTTGTTTCTAATTCTTTCTGAAAGTTTCAACTCTCTTGGATAACAGACGGATGGCGGTCTTTTCGGATCGTGATGTTCCGAATAGCTTATGAAACCTCTGAAAATTTTTGCTCCAATCCTTACCAAGTCGAACTCGAAGAAAACACCTTCATCTATGACTCTGCCTCTCCTCTCTTTGCATCTGAACTTAACCTTTTCCATAATCCACCTCTTTATAAGAGTTCCACCAAAGCCAGTTAGATTAATACCGTTCGGATTTCCCCTGTCCAAGTAACCGTTGTAAACTACATCGTAACCTTTTTCGGCTATTTTAATCAGTTTGTTTACGATTTCTGGATCGAAGATCATGTCCGCATCCATGAAGATGAGGTAATCCGCATCAGATTCGAGGAAGTACCCCCTAATCGCATTTCTCGCCGAAACTATGTTCTATATTCTATCTTTTGCATCTTTAGGTCTATTTGGTTTGAATGTAATCACGTTAGAGTTAATTTTGTAGTTTTTCAAAACCTTTTTGAGCTTTTGAGCAAAAAGCACGTCTTCCGTAGCAAACACGGTTTCGATTTCTCCGTTAAATGCTTTTTGGATTTCCTCCTGATTTTTCAGGAATCTGTTGAGAATGTAGCCAGTTTTTGCGTTAATGGGAACGCCGATTATTGCTTTAGCCATTAATTGTAAAGTTTAAGAAGATTTCAAAAACTTATCCAAACCATCTTTCGGGAGGATAGAACTCATTTACCATGTCTATTAATCCCAATCTTTCGAGCCTCTCCACGAAGTGTTTCCTCAGCTTTTCGTCCTTTGTTATTCTCGGTTTGAGTATTTTTGCATACTTTAAGTCAAAGTTTACTCCAGAGAAATCGGACATTATTTTGAACCATTTCTCCGGCTCTTTTGTTACCTGCTCGTAGTAGACAACCATTCCCCTATCGCATTCTTCCGCCTGTTTGAATGCGTGATAATTGCAGTATGTCCAGACTACAAGCATTTTGTCAAGTGGATCGAGAAAGTTTGGATAACCCAAGTTGAACTTGTCTTTAATAAGATTGAAGTTTTCGCTAACTTGGCAACAATTCAAGGTTTTCTTGTTTGGTAGAATTATTACTAAAATATATCTCAAAATAGGTGCTATTAATAATGCCGAAAGTTTTTTATATTTTATTTTACTTAATCTTAAAATTATTCTAGCTCTCCTGATATTATCAGCTAACGCAAACATTTCTATAGTTTGACCAAACCAAACATCTATAGGATTTCGTATTATGTGGATAAATGGGCAGTCGTATCGTTTACTTAATTGAGATAAAATGAAATGACATCTATTTGGCTGAATTATTATTTCTTCTTGAATGTCGTTAAGATAATCGAATAATTCAACTACTTCATTTAATGAGGTAGGAACCACATCACGATATGTTCTAAATCTTTGATAAATCTCGCTGTAGATTTTCTTGTAATATGATAGATCTAATTTGTGATAATCCATAAATGGGTTAAATCCGTGAAGATTCATAGCATAATTAATTAAAGTTGTTTCTAACTCATTATTAGGATTTGTGGTGATAGCAAAAATGCCATTTAAGGGTTCACATAAACATATATGGTAAGGATTACTTTTTTTAAAATCCTATAGAATATAGTAGTTCCAGACCTATAGTAGCCATTGAACACAAATTTGATCATATTATCTTAGGATTTGCTAAAATTTAAGAAGATTTCGCTATTTTTGTCATGGTTATTTAGCAGTCAGCGATATTATGTTTCCATCTCTTTGACAGTTATAACCATACTTGGTTAGAGCGTGTATCATACGCTCTGGATTTAGGCTATTATTTATGTAATGACATTCGAATACTACACCTTCTAAGTTATCAAGTTTCCCAGATTTTATTAAATAATCTAAAATCTCATATTCACAACCTTCGCAATCTAACTTTATTATGTCGATATTTTTATTTTCGAGTATCTCATTAATCGGCACAACAGTGACATCCACTTCCTCAAGATTTTCGCATTTAAAAATGCCGTATATACTACCAGCCCCATACCAAGGAATCTTCATTTTTGCTTTTTTCTTAGAGATGCCTACTGCATAGTTTTCTGGGATGATTTTACCTGATAAATTATTAATTTTAATATTCTTCTTTAAAATTTCATATAATTTGGGATTCGGTTCGTATGCAAAAACTTTCTTCGCCCCTTTGTGGATGAACCAGATAGATGAATCTCCTATAGAAGCACCAACATCTAATATGGTTTTGTTTTTAAAATCGAATCGATCGTAGACTTCATCTATGTACATCTCTACTATCTCGTATATACCGTTTTTATAATCTGGTAAGTAGAATTTGTAACCAGAAATCTCTATTAGAGGATTATCCTCGCTTTCTAGAACTTTACCACCAGCTGATAAAAATATTATCCATCGAGGTAATGAAAAAGTTAAAGAGTATTCGTCGTTTGGTAAAGTTAATGAGTATCTTCCAAGCTTTAGTTTAATCTCATTGCGCCTAATTTCTACATAACATTCCTTTTTAATAATGTTGTTGTGTCTTCCTAGATCAGCAGAAATCGAATTAAGATGATGTGGTCTAATTGAAGTATAACTCTTATAGATGTACAAACTGATAGGATGTTTTCTAAATTTTATAGTTATGTTTTCGATTTTCTTTTTTCTAATTGTTTGTATTAAAATGTTCGTCCAATTTTCTACATTGCGTACAAGACTAATCGTAGTCTTTAAGTCTTGTATCAAAGCCATATGGGAGGGGATAATCTATTCAAAATTTAAAAGGTTTTCTAACTCCTTAGCCTCGTTTTTTGCTACATTCTCCCATGAGCTGTGAAGCTTCAGAAAGTTTATTAGTTTCCTTTCGTTTAACATCTCAATGTATTCATCCTCGCTAATTTTAAGAATATCAATCACCCTTTTAGCCATTTCTCTGGTATTCCATTCTCTAACGATTTTGACAGCATTAATATCCCGATAAGTGTATTTAATTGCAGGTATATCATAGGCGATAACGGGAGTTCCTACAGCAAGACTTTCCAGAGTTACTAAGGAAAACGAATCGGAATGCGTAGGGTAAACGAAAACTTTTGCTTTGGAGACTATTTCAAACAATTCGTCCCTCGGCACATATCCCTTTAAAATAATTTTATCTTCGACATCATATTTTTTCGTCAAGTTCTTGAACTTTCCCAAAAATCGCTGATCCTGTCTTCCGCAAACTATCAATCTGATATCTGGAATCTCTTTGGTAACAATCCTCCAAATAATCGGTAGTTCGAATATTCCCTTCCCGGGTGTGAATCTCGCAAAAAAGACGGCGTAATTCTCTTTTTTCCTTATATTTCTACGATATTTTAAAAGTTTAGATTCAAAAGCATTAGCTGGCCTTAAAACTCTATAATTGGTATTTGTAAGACCGGAAATAAGGATTGGTGTGATTGAAACTGAAAGGAATCCTTTAAAATGTTTTGATTTTAGTAAATCTCGATACTCTTTAGAGATTGTCGTGTTTAAGTTCATGAATGGTAAGAAATTAATTAGGGTTCTGAAATCGAATCTATTAAAACGAAAATATGATTTTGTCGCATCCACAAAACTCCTGAAAGGTTCCAACTGAAGTAAAATGACAAAATCAAGATTTAGTTTTGATGAAAGATATTTACTGACATAAACAGCATCTAAATACTCATGATGGCTGTAAATACCTTTAAATGTCTCGGAGTCGCAATGTTCGATACATTTTCTGATATATTCTTTATAAAAATTGATTTTTCTCTGAGGAAGTAAACCATCAAAGAATGCGGAGATATTAAAACTACCTATTTTTGTTTGCTTTCCAAATCCATTTTCGAGGAACATTATTGAATATTGGTTTATCGGAACTCTATTTTTCTCAAGCGTTTTTATAATATTCTTCCAATCATAATCATTGATGCAATAAATCTGCAATAAATCAACTATACGATCTGGAGGAAATATAACCTCTATGTCGAAATATGTGTATTTTTTTATCAACTTCAGAACTTGAAATGATCTTTCTTCACCTCCTCCTATTATTGGAAAAGGACAAGATACTATTAATAGTTTATCCTCCATTATGATTTCTTAGACTTTCGTACACTTTTAAAGTTTCCCTTGCCGTTTTCTCCCAGCTGAACATCATGCTTCTCTCCAAAGCCTTTCTGTCTATTTTTATATTTTTATCTAAAATTCTTAAAATATTTTCCGCAAATTCTTGAACGCAGTTCTCATCTAAATCTATTAGAACTCCCGCATTTCCCACGATTTCAGGTAAAGATGCTCTATTCGAAACCACTACGGGAACACCGCAAGCCATAGCCTCCAACACTGGCAATCCAAACCCTTCATACTCCGAAGTATGGAGATAAACATCAGCCGAATTGTAGAGCTTTGGCATGTCCTCTTCACGAATCCATCCCATGCTTATTATCCCCTCCCCTTCTAATCTTTCAGAGTATCCTGCCTTAATAAGTTTTACGTCGTCTCTACATTTTCTGATTTCTTCAAAAATAGCTTTAGCCAAATCTACTCTTTTGTGCTCGTCGTTTGATGCAACGTAAAGTATGTGCTTTTCTTCTGGATTTAATCCAAAATATTCCTTACACTTTTCTTTATTCATAGGTTTGTAAAGATTGTGATCTACTCCTTGATATACTACAGTAATAACTTTCTCATTAATTCCAAGCAATCTCACTACCTCTCTTTTTGTGAAGTTAGAAATTGCTATTATTTTGTCAACCTTTTTCAAGGCTTTTGGTGTTAAAATCCATTGTAATCTTGTTGACGAGTCTCTTATAGTAGATGGATAAAGCATAGGAGTTAAGTCGTGAACGGTAACGATAAACCGCTTTGGTCTTCTTATAAACACTACTGGAGCTACGACTTGAGAAGTAGCGTGAACTAAATCGGCTTTATCACATCTATACTTCAAAAACCAAGATGCAACAGTTGATCCCAAAATTTTATTCTTATCACGCTGAATTCTTTGGATTTCAACATTCAAACCTTCTTCACAAATTATTTTAACCATATTTTTATACAGTTCATCCTCATACTTTTTTATCCCGCTCATCGGTGAATTCACTCTTGAAGTGTTCCATTGAATTACTCTAACCATTGCACTAAGTTAAATTTCTTGATTTTATAACCTTTCATTTCAGAGCAGTGGATAATCGAGATTTTAAGGGAAAAGAATCAAACTTGCTTGTTGGAAATGGATGATTGTTATGTAGAGTTAAAGAGTAGGAGAGATAAAATGGTTTATGATTTCGATCATGGTAATTTAAACCTTAATTCTGGGACTGTATATTTTATCTACTTCTTTTAGTCTCCTTCTGTTTAAAAGGTGTATATTTACTCTCGGGTCATCCGTAAGAGCTTTAACTATCCTGCTGTAGAATTCGAAATCGATCTTATCTGGTATTTCGTCCGAAACGATTAGTATATCCAAATCGGAGGAAAGTTTGTGATCACCCCTTGCAAAACTTCCGATGATGAATACTTCGCAGTCTTTGAACATTTTTTTAGCTTTCTCAGCTATATCCTTAGCTATTTCGAACGCTTCTTTGAAAAATTCTCTATTCTTTTCGAGAATTTCGTAATATTCTCTCACTTCAACCACCTCACGAAGTCCTCAGCCAATTTTAGGGATTTTTTCGCAACATTTTCGCTGTATTCTACATCGAAGTATCTTGCAGCTATATACGATAACTCTATATCCCTAAACAAGTCCAAATTCTCTCGATAATATTTAATTAGATTTTCATCCTTTGTTAATTCGAACAACATCTTAAGACTATGCGTTTTCGGAAAATCTCCGTATTTCTTGTAGAGTATGTATTTCAATGCTAATTGGAAAAATTGTTCGACAAAAAACATCGTTAAATTGTAATCTTTCTTGTCGAAAGCTTCTTTGGCTTCGCTTAGGAATTTTAACGCATTCTTTTTCAGAAATTCCACACTAAACACCCCTGTAAACCCTTTTCAACTTTTCAACGGCAACATCCCAAGTTGGTATGTTAACTCCTTCTACACTAACTCCGCTCATCTCTTTTATTAGATTTACGAGCTTTTCAATGTGTATCGGATAATCTATTCCAAAAACGTTTCTGTTGTCAATCCATTCGCTCAAAGCTGATGTATTTGCAACTATACAGGGTGTTTTGCAGGCCAAAGCCTCTGCAACGACCAAACCGTAAGCTTCGTATTTAGACAACAAAACAAACACGTCCGCTTTTGCATATCTCTCGATCAGCTCTTCTCTACTCAAATCCTGATAAAACCTAATTCTGTTGATAACACCCAAATTCTTTGCGAGTTTAACAATTTTCGATTTATAGCTACCTTTTCCCACAATCTCCAACACATAGTTTTCTGGCAAGTACTTCAAAGCTTTAACGACGTAATCTAAGCCTTTGTATTTCTCAATTCTTCCAACGTAAAGGATTGTCCTAACAGTTCTATCCTTTCGCTTTTTAATCTTCTCGACATCCTTAAATTCTTCAAGATTAATACCGTTGGGAATTACAAAGAGCTTTGATGAATTTACATTGAAGTTTTTTAAAATCAATTCCTTCTCAAAGTTGGAAACACATATCACGGCATCGGATTTTTCGAAAATCCATCTTCCAAAAATCTTATACGGTTTGTGCAGTAAATCTCTAATGAAACTGTGCCCTCTCCCATGGTAATGTGGTGTAAATACCAACTTATTGTTACTCTTAGTTAATGCGACGAATAAAGCTGGAAAAGCATGGTAGTTGTGAGCATGGATTATATCATAGTCGGAGCTACGCTCTTTAAGGAATCTGTACATCTCCAAAGAGAAGTAGTAAGCTTCGGAAGGAGCGATGGATTTAAACCTTCTAACAGTAATACCATCAATCTCCTCAACTTCAGGATACTTACCCATAGGATCGGTAGTCAAAACTTCAACTTCGAAATTCTTCGTCAGTCTCTTAGATATTTCATAAACATGAGTCTCCACGCCTCCTATGTCCGGATAAAATCTTGGACAAACTTGAGCTATTTTCACTTCAAATCCTTAACCGATACGATTAATAAGATGCACGACAAAATAAAGTCCCGTGAAAATAAGAAAGGTTGCAATATTAGGTCCATCAAAACGCTTTCTTTCTGGAGTCAGTTACTACACGATCCGCTTATCAAACGCTCTATCAGCTTACGTTCACGTGAGGACGATACTTTTTCGAAACATGCTTCCGAAGAGGTTGTTTCCAGGATGGAAGAGGGTTGGGGAGAATTTAACTTATCTCGAATTCGATAAAAGAGTCGAAGTTCACGAAATTCTCGACTGGAACAATCCTTCAACGTGGCTTAAAGCCTTTAATTTAATGAAAGATTGCGATGCTGTTATCTTGGAGTGGTGGACTTCAAGCGTTGCCCACATGTACCTGTCGGTAGAGCTTTTGAACGGAATATTTGCTGAAATACCAACTGTAATCGAATTTCATGAGGTGATAGACCCGCTCGAAAGCTCGATTCTACCTATAAGGATTTACTCGAGAGTAGTGGGTAAGGTAATTAGGAAGTTGGCCGACCATTACGTAGTACACTCGGAGATGGGTAAGAAGCTAATCGGCAGAGTTTACGGGATATCTTTAGATAAAATCTCCGTAATTCCTCATGGACTATACGATCATTACAAAAGAGTGGAAGGAGCAAAAGAAAAATTAGGAATTAAAGAAAATTTCGTAATACTGTTCTTTGGATTGCTTAGGCCCTACAAGGGCGTTAAATATCTTGTAAAAGCCTTTGAAAGTTTACCTAAGGAAGTATTGGAGGACTCAAGATTGCTTATTGTAGGCGAAACTTGGGAAGACAGGGAAACTACAAAACTTATAGCTAACTCGAAATATCGTAACAAGATTACGGTTGTAAACAGATACGTTCCCGACAACGAAGTATCGTTGTATTTCTCAGCGAGCGATGTTGTTGTTCTGCCTTATACGAGGGCTTCGCAAAGCGGAGTTGCACACATTGCAATGGCTTTTGGACTTCCCGTTATATCCACTTACGTCGGAGGTTTAAGGGAATCTCTATCCAAGTATAAGGGAACAATCTTTGTGAAACCTATGAATGCTGATGAACTGGCAGAAGCAATTGTCAAAGCGTATAGAAATGGCCGAAAGAGATTCAGCCCTCCCAAAGACTTAAGCTGGAACGAGATTGCTAAGAGATGGATAAAACTGCTAAATCAACTCTAAACATCAAACATCAGCCAACAGCTTTCTTACCTCTCTTGCCTTCCTAATGCTTACCTCCAAAACCTCCTCAAAAGCCTTCTCACTTAACAAGAAGGGTCCGCTCTTCTGAATTGAGACTATGTTGTCGTTCTGATCTGTTGTAATTGTTATTGTATTCTTCCCTACGCTAAGCTCATCTCTGCAAGGATCAACGAGTATCTTGTCATCGTAAACCAGAGAAGTTATAGCCACTGGCAGATCCCTGACTGGCAGCGGAAAATCGTCTCCCACTTCAAATCTCTCGGCTGGAACGGTTGTGTTCAGAAGTGCAGCTATCGCAGCTAAAGCTGAAGCGTCCATCAAATTTCCGTCATCATCTAAAGCCCATATGTCTATAAATATTATCCAAACCTTCTCACCCTCTTCAATACACAACTTTTTCAAATCGACAGCCTCGCTGTGCCTTATACCCCTATCAACTACTCTTGCCAACTCAATTGCATTTTCATCTGGTGGTCCCGGCTCGAATGTTGGAGAAGCTAAGGGTACAAGTTCGGCATTGGTTATGATTATACCCTGATCCGGTGTGTCTGGGAAAGGCTCGCCTATCTGCATCTTCACTCCTGCTACAACCTGAGTGTTACCCAATTTGACGTAAGCTGATCCTTCAGCCTTCTTTATCAGCCCAGTCTTTATTTCAATTGGTCTTATCTCGTCAAAAGCCCTGCCGTCAATTCTCTCCCCATCTCTCAGCTTTGAGAGAACGTAGTCCTTCCTAACCTCCATCAAAATTTCATCGCTCATTCCATCACCTCTTCCTCTTTGATGTATTTCTTAAGGATTGCCTCTCTCTGAAGCTGGTAAATCTGCATAGCCCCCTTCTTAGCCATTTCCAAGGCTTTCTTAAGCTCCTCTTTGCTAACCCTTCCGTCCATCTGCAAAAGTGTTATCGACTCTATCTTACCGTTCCTTATGAGGAAAGCAAATGGAATATCCGCTTCACCGTAGTTGTCTTCCTCTTTCATAGGATCTAAAACTAAAATACCGTCAACCTTCGCAACAGCAACGGACGTAACCATACCCTTCATCGGAATTCCAGCATCTATTAAAGCAACGCTCGCAGCGTTTAGGCAAGCAGTCCTCGAACCAGCATCAGCCTGCAAGACCTCGACGAATATGTCTATTGCCGAACGAGGAAACAACTCCTTCATTATCACTGGCTCCAAAGCCTCTCTGCTGACCTTCGATATTTCTATGCTCCTTCTATCTGGTCCGGGTCTTTTTCTCTCCTCAACGCTGAAAGGTGCCATGCTGTAACGGTATCTTATTATCGCTTTGCTCGGATCTTCCAAATGCTTCGGATGAACTTCTCTTGGTCCGTAAACGGCGGCAACTACCTTGTTTCCTCCCATCTCAAGGTAGCATGAGCCATCAGCTCTGTTCAATACTCCAGCTTCAATCTTTATAGGTCTAAGCTCCTCGAAATCCCTTCCGTCCAACCTTTTACCGTTAACTATGAGCTTGATCTCCTCCATATCACTCACCCTTTAACCTCTCCTCGGGAATTTCTGGCGGAATTTCCAACGACTCTTCAGGCTTTTCCTCCATCTTTACTTCTTCAGTTCTCTCCTCCTCAACTTCAGTTTTGCCGAGTTCTTCAGCCTTCTCTTCAACTTCCTCTTTCTCTACTTCCTCTGGCTTTGCCAATCCCATTTCCACCTTTCTCTTCTTGATAAACTCAGCGATTCTGTCAGTTAAGCCCTCGGTATGAGCTTCCTGCTCGATTATGTAAATAGCCTCCTCGGCAATTGAAACTTTCCTCCTATCTCCGTTTATCCAAATCAAACCGTTCTGACCGACTATTATCTGAACGTCCAACTCCGATTTGAGCAATTTGATCATGCTACCCTTCTTCCCTATAACTCTCGGAACTCTCGTTGGATTTATCACGACAATTCTACCTACTCTAATCGGTCTGCAGAGCTTGTCCTTCATGGTCAAAGTAACCCTCATCTTCGGATCAATGTTCATTACCTTTGCAATTATCGCATCTCCTATATCCAAAACCTCGTTCGGCTTCTTGTTGGGTCTCATGGCTGGATTTTCTTGCACCGGTAAAAACGCTACGTAGGGTGAAAGAATATCTACAATCCAACCGTTAGCCGTTACTTCCTTAACGATGCCGATAACTGTGTCCCCCAAGGAGGGAACGTACCTACCCTTAAGCGGAATAACCTTAACCATCGTCTCCGTTTTGTCAAGCAAACCCAAAACTCTCGCGTAAACCTTATTCCCTTCAACATACGTGTTCGGTCCTGCGGTCTTTGGATTAGTTGATAGCAGATCACCAGGTAAAACGATCTTCCTACTTACTTCAGCCATTTCACCACCTCACAGCTGTATTCTCTTCAAAATCTTAGTCAGAGCTTCACCCTTGGCAACCTTACCAAGGAGATCGAGCAGATCACCGTGCAAGCCAGCGGGAATCCTCATAACGCATATCCAACTTCCATCCCTCTGCCACTCCTCCTTGATCACGTTTCCGAAGGAGTAGAGGGCGGATATAGCCTTTCCCGTGTATTCTGGAGGTATTTTTATGGCTATTTCTATCTCCTCAAACCTCATCGGAAGAATCGGTTTCAAAGCTTTGACTATATCCTTTATCTGCGCTTCAACGGGCTTGAAAATGTCAATGTGTACCTTCGCCTGCTCCAAAGCCATTTCTATTCTTTGGGGAGGATGTGGTGCTCCAGTTCTCGGATCAACTGCATTTCTCCTTAAATACTCTACTATCTGCCTTCTCTTCTGCTCAAGCATCTCCTTTCTCTGTTCAGCTGTGATCTGTACTTCTCCCTCCATTATTATCTTCCTTGCAATTACCCTTACGTCAGCAGTCCCAAAAGCCTTTGTCAGTTCCTCCTTTGAAACCCTCTCACCCTTTTTAGCATCCTTAAAGACTTCTTCAACAGCTAAAAGCTGTTCGAAATCGACCTCTTTACCCTCTTTGAGATCCCTTGCCAAATAAGGGTCAACCAAAACTTCGAAAACCTCACCTCCCTTTCTCAGCCTTGCGATCACTGCCTTTTCAAGCGAAACCATAATCCATCACTTCCTCAATTCCTCCCTAATCACCTCGTTAGCCTTATCTACGTAATCCTTAACCTCATCAACGCTCAAAATCCTGAAAACCTTATCGTCAACCTTTATCATTCCAACTTCAATTCCGTCGTAGGTTAACTCGCTCTCTATAGCCTTACCCATCGCGATCATAGCCTTGACCATAGCATCATCCAAGCTCATGTTGTCATTGTACTCCTTCTCGAAGAACTCCATGGCGACATTTCTCCCAGCACCTATAGCAGTAGCCTTGTATTCGAGCAGTGCTCCACTCGGATCGGTTTCGTATAAACGGGGTTTCTCATCGACACCAGCTATTAACAGCGAAACACCAAAAGGTCTGACACCACCGAATTGAGTGAACTGCTGTTTAAAGTCGCAAATCCTCTTAGCTAAATCCTTGACGCTTATTGGCTCATCGTAAGTCAGGCGGTTGATCTGTGCCTCAAGCCTTGCTCTGTCTATCAGAATCCTCGCATCCGCAACCAATCCCGATGTTGCGGCACCGATGTGATCGTCAATGATGTAAATCTTCTCGATCGTGTCCGGTTCAAGCAATCTGCTCGTAACCCTTCTATCCGCTACGAGTATAACTCCTTCCTTCGTCTTAACGCCTATCACCGTTGCTCCTCTTTTAACTGCCTCTCTCGCATACTCAACTTGAAACAGTCTTCCATCTGGACTGAATACCGTTATAGCCCTGTCGTATCCCATTTGCGGTAGATGCATTTCATCACCTCCTCAGAAACTTTCTCATACAACTTTTAATCGTTCCGCTAACTCCCAATATCCTTATGGCTATTCTTCTTTCATCCACTCTATCTACGAGATTTAGTCCGAACTTCACGTCTTTTAAAGCTTCCCTATAACACTTCAAAATCCCCCTCTTCCCGTCGAAATGCTTAAGTTCCAATCCTAAAAATTTCAGTTCGCCAAATAGGGACAGCATGGTCTCACTTATAGCCCTAAAGAGCCTGTTCCCATCTATATCCCCGTCGGAATAAACCTCAAACGCTATGTACCTCTTCTTCCTTCTCAAAGCTGGAGGTAAGCCTTTCAGGTGTGTCTGGATGCCATCAATAGTTATGCATCCTTCATTCTTGAGTCTCATCGGATTCGGGGATACATCTCCTCGACCCCGTTCACCGTGCACCCTCACACGGCACACCCCATGATGGACAACCATCTGTCTACCAAATTAATCACAGCCACCGAATCTCTGTTCATTGTAAATCCACAATCTTTACAAATTAGGATTCTTTCTCTGAATTCAGTATTCAAGCTCTTGCACTTAGGACAGGTTTTTGACGTATTTGCGGGATTGACGTAAACCACTGCTAATCCTTCTTTCTTAGCCTGCCATTCAATCCAATTCTGTAACTTACGGTAAGCGAAGAACGTAAATCTTTCTCTCCAAGATTTCCTTAACTTGGCTTGCTCATCCTTTAACCCGTTCAGGTCTTCAAGCACTATCGTGTCATATCCTCTTTCTTTCACAAATACTACAATCCTTCTTGAGACTTGCTTTACGAAATCGTTTGTAATACCGTTAATTCTGCTCCACCATCTTGAGATTGCATTTCTTATTCCCTTAACGTATCTCCACTTCCTATTATACTTCTTCTGAGTTTTCTCGATGTGATTCTTTTTCAAGTGTATGATTTTTCGTAAGGGTGTTTTAAACCTCACCTCAAATTCGTGGTTACCCAGTACAACCTCTTCAAAGTTTAAATCCACCGCCACGGCATTCTCTGACGGTTCTGCTACCTTAACAGTTTTCTTGAATGTTACGAAGAGCTTAACGAGTCCATTTTCAAGCTTCATTATCAGATCTCCTAATCTCCAATCTTTGAACTTTGTAAACCACTTTCTCGAAAATCCCGTTACCTCAATCTCATCAAAGTTTCTGAGCTTCAGATAACATTTACCATTCCTAACCTCAATTTTATAAGCTTGGTAATCTACTCTCGCTCTGTAATTCTTGATGACGCACTTACCTCCGTTGTTTTCATTGTTTAGAACCGACTTAACAATCGCTACAGCTTCTTTCTGACATGCAATTGCAAACTTCGGTGGTAAGCTAAATCTATACTTTAAAACCTCGTAAAAACTGTGGTGAATTCTTCTTAAATCGTGTTCCCACTTGATTCTTTTGCTTCTTTTGACATATCTCCATCTACCGTATTTGCTTGGGTCTCTCAGAATTTCGTGAACTACAAACCTTAGCGCATTCGTATAATTTCTGATTAACTGAACTAAGGGCTCTGCCCTAACGGTCATCTCCACAACTCCCGTTAGGCTTACTTCATCGCCCATGTGTGTTTGTTTGCATACATAATTTATAAAATTTTCGGTTAATTTATATATTTCATTTATTATTAAATAGTTACATTCGATAACAATTTCATTAAAATTGTTGATCATACGAGCACCATGATCAGGTAGAGCAAAATTAAGAGGAGGATTAAAATCGCCACAACAATCGTTCCAATCCTATTAACTCTCCTCTTCTCCTCCTCTCCGACGAATTCGATCTCTATTTCCCTCTTGCAACCCTCTGCCTTGAACTCTACCCTCTTCTTCCCCTTAACTCCCGAGCTGTATCTGAACTCGAAGCTACCGTCTGGATTGCTGTAAACAACACCGTAGTTTATCCCATCCACATCCACCCAGACTCTCGTTCTAATCGGAATCCACATCTTTCTCTTATCATCGTACCTCTGGACGTATCCCCTAATGACGACTTCATCTCCAACAACTGGTTTCTTGTCACTTGCATGCAATCCGGCTATTCTGACCTTCATGACAGCTTTTTACCAATAGTTGCTAAATATGCTAAATAGGCGTCAAGCTGGATCCTGTCGTGAGCTCCTTCCGTCAGCCTGAAATCTATCTCTCCAAGCTTGTCTATCAGCATAACCTTAACCCTCTCATCCAAGTTCGAAGATATTATCTCCCTGAAAAGCTGTGAAACAATGTCCTCACCGCTCATACCATATTCGACCATCATCCTGTCCAAAATTTGTCTAGCTTCTAAGAACTTACCGCTCAAAGCAGTCTCTATGAGCTTTCTCATTTCCTCAGGTCTTGCAGTTGCTGTAATCTGATAAATAGCTTCAGCAGTAACAACCTCACCCAAAGCTGCAGCACCTTGCAAAGCGTTTATAGCCTTTCTAAAATCTCCGTTTGCTATGTAAACCAAAGCATCTAAAGCGTCGTCGGTAATCTTAACCCCCTCTTTCTCAGCAATCTCCTTAAGCCTCTTCTTCATAGCCTCTGGCGGAACGGGTTTGAACTTGAAAACGGCACATCTACTCTGTATTGGCTCGATAATTCTGCTTATGTAGTTACAGCTCAGTATAAATCTGCAAGTCTTGGAATACATCTCCATAGTCCTTCTTAAAGCAGCTTGCGCATCAGGAGTCAGTGCATCAGCTTCATCCAAGAAGATTATTTTGAAAGGAGCTCCTCCAATCGGAGCAGTCCTCGCAAACTCCTTTATCTTATGTCTAACAACGTCTATCCCCCTTTCATCGGAGTTGTGCAGTAAGATGGGAATGTTTCCAGCGAAGAACATTTCATTGTTCGGCACTGAAACATCGTAAACGTAGTCGTCGTAATCTACTATTTCAATCTTCTTAACTTTTAAAGCGTGCAAGTCTGTGCAAGCAAGCTTTTTAAGCAATTCAAATATCTTCTTCTCGTTTTCGGACAGCTCGTATTCATCGATCATCTTCACGATTCTTTTAAGCGTATCCTTTGAAATCCTATCCCTTCCATCATATAGTTGATGTCTAAACTCGTATCTCCAGTTTCCTTTGATCTTTTTCTCTATCTTTTCAATCAATGATATAATTGGCTTCGCTGGTAGGAGATCACTTTTCTTCCAGTTCATTTTGCCTCTCCATATCAGTCTAACCTCTCTATCGAATATCGAGCTTTCAATTCCGGAAATCCTTGCGAGCCAAGCAACATCAATTAGCAAATCCTTCGAAACCGAGAATATTCTGATAACGTTGCCCCACTCACCGTAGCCATCGCCCTCATACAAGCCTTTGAGATAAGACAATCTGTTCTCAAGCTTTGCCGAGAACATGAAGCTTGGAACTCGCTTGTTCTTAGCCTTGAAGCCATTTCCATCGTAGAAGTTGTCTCTGAAGAATTTAGCCAACTGTGTGCTTAATATTCTGATCTGCTTAGCTGATAATCTTTCTCTATTGAAACCGGAAGTGGTGTAGTTTTCGTAAACACCGATGTTGTAGTAATCGGCAAAATTCCCTATTCGGTTCGCTAAATTCTGTTCTTCCGCATTTACCGTATAAACAATTTGACCAGATGTATTACCTTTAAACCCTACAGCTCCCCCTGCGGTGTATAGTCCAAAGACCCATGAGCTATTTTCGTTTAGTTCCAGATCATTTAACACAACAGTTCTTGAAGTTACGACCTTGGATCCGTAGTCTGATAGATCTATAACGTTAAGATTTCCTTCAAGTTCCGCGGTAAAGCTTAGAAGGTATTCTCCTTCCTTAATTTCGCTTGCTTTGATTGCTTTTAACCCCTCCTCGCTCAGAATCATTACTGAATGATTTCCCGTCAGTTCTATTACGCCACCACCTTCCAAATGAATCCTGAGAATCTTTGGAACCCAATGTCTGATTAGTGTCGAAACTTTCGCCCATGCAACTTTGTAGTTCCTATCAACGGTCAAGACTTCCAAGTTGTCAACCTTAACATATTCCTCATTCGAGTCCTTGAAGTATATTTTGTCGAGTTCTTCGAACGTTACCCTCCTGATTTGACCGTCTATCCTTACGAGTATAGGTGTATCCTTAGAAACCGAAGCATTTAGCTCAATGAAGTTATCCCTCCAATTTTCTCCGAACAAATCTCTCGTTAAGGCTATTGCCGTTGCTGTTTTACCAGTCCCAGGAGGACCCGCGAAGAGTAGGTGAGGTATGTTCTTCTGTTTGACGTAGTTTTTCAACCTCTTAACAACTTCCTCCTGATCGACCACTTCGTCCAAGGTCTTAGGCCTGTACTTTTCAACCCAGATTTCCGCTTCCATTGAAAGAGTGAATGCGCTGAAAATATAAAAACCTAAGCGTTAACGATTAATACCTCCATGCGTAGTAAACAATGCCCGCAAACCCGGCGGGGTTGAGAAGCATGAGACCCCGTGGGCTCCGCGCGGGCTACATATCGTAAACCTTTCTCATGACGTTGTTACTGGTCGATTTAACGATTTCTCCCCTTTCGGCGCAAACGTGAATTAATACGTAGCTTATCTCTGGAATATTCTCCATAAGCTTCTTCGCAATTCTTTTGGTTAGCTCATCCGCCTCTTTAACCTTCATATCCCCCCTCACGGTTACGTGCATATCGACGTGAAGTGAATTTTCCCCCGTATAGATTGCTATGATGTCGTGAACGTCTAAAACTTCTGGAAAGGATTCCGTTATTTCCTTGATCTTAACGTAAACTTCTTCATCTGGACTTTTACCGAGTAGATACGTGACGTTTTCCTTAAAAAGCCTGTAACCGTTCCTGCATATCAGAAAAGCTATGAAAATCGTTAGAAAACCGTCCGCTCTCGGATAACCGACGGAAGTGAGTAAGATCCCCGCTAGTGCCCCTACATTTGAAAGTATATCGTTGTAAAGCTCCGCTCTTGTCGCTCTCTCTGCAACTATCTCACTACCGAAGATTACGTAGAGAATCGATGAGGCTACCAAGCTGAAAATTAGAACTGTAATGGCCAATTCTGGAAAGTGCCCTGTATAGGGGTGGAGAATTCTCTCGATACCCTCTCTTACCAACTCCAACGCTATAACTGTCACGAAAACGACTGAAATCACAACACTACCAACATTCTGAGCCAAACCGTGACCGAATGGGTGAGTGGAATCGGGTGGCTTTTCCGACAACTTGCGAGTGTACACTATTGTCGAAAATATCGTTATGTCCACCAAATTGTGCAGAAACTCGGCAAACATCACCAAAAAGCCAGTCAAGAAATAACAGACCAGTTTTAGTATTGCGATGATCGTATAAACTGCGAATGCAACCTTAACCTTTCTGTTAAAGCTTAAATATCGATCGTGTAAATGCATAACAGGCTCACCCACTCCCAAGCGGTGAAGCACCAGCGAGCGATGAAGGTGTGGTCCCAGACGGGGGTTCACTAACCACTTTTATAGCTTTTATAGCCCTCTTAACCTCTGTAATTCACTATGCTGTGTACTTTGTAGACTTTTCAACCCTCTATCAAACTCCTGATTATCTTAGCAGTTTCAGCTGGATCAGCCTTACCCCTTGTCCTCTTCATAACCTGTCCGACTAAATAATCGAGAGCCTGCTTCTTACCAGACCTGTAATCCTCAACAGCCTTCCTGCACTCTTCAACAACTTCTCTGCAAATCTTTTCAACCTCCTCCCTACTTATAGCAAACAGACCCCTAGACCTGATTATCTCATCAACATCTCCACCGTGATCGAGCTTAGTCCTGATGACCTCAACAGCCCCTTTCTCCGTAATCATACCCTTCTTGAGATAACTCAGAAGCTTCGCAAACTCCTTTGGCTTAAAAACTTCATAGGCAAATCTGAAGTCCCTTCCTCTGTAATTCAACTCTCCTCTTAATACATCAACAATCCAGCTTGCAGAGAGCTTTGGATCAATCTCCTTAGCAACTTCTTCAAAGTAATCAGCCATCACCTTATCGAGGATTAGAACTTTTGCGAAGTTGTCTCCGATGCCGTATTCCCTCTTCAATCTTTCTCTCTTTTCCTCTGGCATCTCTGGTAAAGTTCCCTTAACCTCTTCAAGCAATTCGGCGGTGTAAATTGGAACCAAATCAGGCTCGGGGAAGTAGCGGTAATCCTGCTCCTCCTCCTTGCTTCTCAACGAGACTGTTATGTTGTTCACTTCGTCGTAATGTCTCGTTTCCCTCTCAACCCTCCTACCCATTCTGATCAGATTTCTCTGCCTCGCAATCTCGTAAGTCAAAGCTCTCTCAACTCCCTTAAAGCTTGATATGTTCTTGATTTCAACCCTTCCACCACCCCTTATCGATACGTTCGCATCCACCCTCATAGCTCCTTCAAGATTACCGTCGAATACGTCCAAATACTCCAAAATCATTCTAAGCTTGTTCAGGAACAACCTAGCCTCCTTGGGGGAGTTCATAACAGGCTCGGTAACGATCTCAAGCAGAGGTGCTCCAGAACGGTTGTAGTCTATTAGGCAGTATTTGGCTGTGGTTATCGATCCCTTATAAACTAACTTGCCTGGATCCTCTTCCATGTGAATCCTTTTGAGTGTGATCTTCTTCTCTCCTTCCTCAGTTTCAATCGTAACGTAACCACCCAAAGCCAAAGGCTTGTCGTATTGGCTTATCTGAAATCCTTTGGGTAAGTCGGGATAGAAGTAGTTCTTTCTGTCGAATATGGCAACTGGCTGAACTTCAGCATTTAAGGCTAAAGCAACCTTGATAGCAGCTTTAACTGCTTCCTTATTTACCACCGGCATAGCCCCCGGCAATCCTAAGCAGACCGGACATACGTGGGTGTTCGGTTCGCTGTCGTGATAGTTTAGAGGACAGGAGCAGAAGAGTTTAGTCTTCAACTTGTTCAACTGGACATGAACTTCCAAACCGATGATTACGTCATCCATGCCCAAAGTTTGTGAATGTTATTTAAGCGTTTACCGCAAAACATTTTATTAATCAGTGCTTATTCCGTGCGATGTCTAAGGAGTTGGAGATTCTTAGAATTCTTGAGGACAACGCGAGACTCACTCCGAAGGAAATTGCTGAGATGGTAGGTTTGAGTGAAGATGAAGTAGCTAGAATAATCAAAAAGTTTGAGGAAGAAGGAGTAATTCTCAAGTATAAGACTCTAATAGATTGGGAGAAGATTGGAGAAGACGTAGTTTATGCAATCATCGACGTTCGTGTAACGTTAACGAGGGAGAAAAGTTACGACGACATAGCAAAGAGGATTGCAAAGTTTCCTGAGGTGCACGCTGTTAGGCTTATAAGCGGTGATTACGATTTTCAAGTTGTTGTTAAGGGTAAATCTCTCAAAGATGTCGCTTTCTTCGTAGCTGAAAAGATTTCTACGCTACCGGAGGTAAGAGATACGTTTACTCACTTCGTCTTGAGAAGTTATAAGGAGGAAGGAGTTTTGCTCTTTAAGGATGAAGAAGATAGGAGGCTTGCCTTTGTCCCGTAAGATAAGTGAAAGGGTTCAAGCCATACGTCCATCCGGAATAAGGAGGTTCTTCGAGCTAGTCATAGGTAGGAAAGACGTTATCAGCTTAGGTGTAGGAGAGCCGGACTTCCCTGTACCTTGGAGTATCAGAGAGAGCATGATCTACTCCCTCGAAAAGGGATGGACATCCTACACATCAAATCTGGGCTTGAAGGAGCTTAGAGATGGTATTGCGGAATATTACAAGAAGTTTGGAGTTGAAACCAGTGGAGAGAACGTCTTAGTTACAACTGGAGTCAGTGAAGGGTTGGATCTGGCTTTAAGGGCTACAATCAATCCCGGTGATGTTGTTCTAATTCCAGAGCCTTGCTACGTAGCATACAAGCCTCTTGCATTTCTAGCTTATGGAGAGCCCGTAAGCATTCCTACGAATCCAGATTTTAGACTCAACTACGATGTACTCAAGCCTTATTCAAAATTCGAGCCGAAGGTTTTGGTCTTAAACTATCCAAACAACCCAACTGGCATAACTTACACCAAGAAGGAGCTTGAAGAGATAGCCGATTTCGTCATAGATAATGATATGATCGTTATAAGCGACGAGATCTACGCAGAGCTAACCTACAAGGGTAAGCATGTTAGCATAGCGAGTTTGAACGGTATGGAGGAGAAAACAGTAATACTCAACGGTTTCTCGAAGGCTTATGCCATGACAGGGTTCAGGATAGGTTACGCAATTGCTCCCGATGAAATAGTTCAAGCTATGACGAAAATTCATCAATACTGCATGCTCTGCGCTCCGATAACATCTCAAATCGGAGCTTTGGAGGCTCTAAAGCTGAAGGATGAGGAGATGGACAAGATAAGGGCTGAATATATGCGGAGGAGAAATTTCTTTGTTAAGAGACTTAGCAAGTTTTTGGATGTAAAAATGCCCGAAGGGGCTTTCTATGCATTTCCGAGTATAAAGGAAACTGGCTTGAGCAGTGAGGAGTTTGCCGAAAGGCTCTTGATCGAAAAAGGCGTGGCTGTAGTTCCAGGAAACGCTTTCGGGGAATGTGGAGAAGGATTTGTAAGATGCGCCTATGCTGTTAGCATGGAGAAGTTGAAAGAGGCTGTTGAAAGAATGGAGGAGTTTGTAGAAAACCTTAAATCGGATTAAATCCAGACTGCGCTATGGACAAGTGGGCTGTTATTGGCGTAGCAGTTGGATTTCTATTTGGATTTAACGGAATTGCAACGATCTTCAACATGCTCGGTCAGGCTGTTAACGAGGTACAAGCTCATTTAACGCAGGCATCGACGCTGATTCTGTTGATAATAGCAATAGTGCTGATAGTCAAGGTTAGGATATTAGCATCCCTACTTGTGGGAGCTATAATCGGTGCGATACTGAACTTCGTTCTCAAAGCTAACGGGATCGATGTAGTTGGGATAGTTTGGAGCGAGATTTTGAAGGCTATTTAGCCCATAACGGATTTTGCTTCCTTTTTATCTCTAAGAACTCCTTAAATGCCTCCTTAGCCTTCTCGCTGAGTATGTCCATGAACTCCCTCTCTATTATCCTCGCATGGTTCTCCGGGACATCGACGTAGAGAACCTCGTTACCCTCCAGCTGCCTACCTATGGTGACTCCATCTATTGCAATTGCTAACTCCTCTCCTTCCTTGGCAATGTTTACGTTCTTACCCTCCTTCTGCATACTCCTGACAGTTCCTACCTTCGTCCCGTCTGGCTTGATAAGAGTAACATCTTTCCTGAGCTCTCCAGCCAAAACTCTAACTCCAACTATTGCGGGCTTGCTCCTCCTGAATATGAACTCTGGCAGAAGCTTTATCTTGCCCGGCTTGATCAGAGCCTCTATTCTCTGCTTCTCTTTCAGAGCTTTCGTCTCTTCTCTCCACTTAACGTAGTTATCTACAAGAGAGTAGATTATGCTGTCCTGAAAGATTTTAACACCGTATTTCTCAGCTTCCTCAGCTACTCCCGGCAACAGCTTCACATTAAAAGCTAAAACTACCTTGTTAACTTCGTCCTTGTTAGCTGAAGCTTCCACAACATCCCTCTTATCAACATCTCCTACTTCAGCTTTCTTTATAGGAATTCCAGCCCTCTTAAGCTCGTTTATAAGTGCCTCAAGGGAACCGAGCGTATCTGTTTTCAAAACTATTCCTTCCTCATCAGTCCTTATTGCAATTTCCTCATACTCCTTTCTGACTCTCTCCCTGAATTTTTTAACATCTTCCTCACTCTCAATAACCTCGAACTCGCTCCCAGCCAAAACGTTCTCCAAATTGGGAGCAACTATCTTTATTCCAGCTGCTGCTGTAACCTGCTTAACACCCACAAATTTTCTCTCCATTCTTATGTCCTGAACCGGTCTCGGCTTCAGAATAGCCCTCACTTTTGTAACGATAACGTCGTCTATTCCAGCTATCGCGATCGTATCTCCAACCTTTAGGGTTCCGTCGTAGAGGATGGCATCGCACGTAACACCCAATCCCTTCTCTTCCTTAACCTCAAGAATCGTTCCCTTAGCCTTGCCTTCTACATGCAACCTCAAAGACTTCTCCAAGTATTTTTGGGCTAATCCAACCAAAACCATTAGAAGCTCCGGAATTCCCTCACCAGTTACAGCTGATGTCGGGACTATAGCAACAGTCCTTGTGAAATCCCTTATGCGATCAAACCTGTCAGCGTTAAAGCCGTGTTTGTAAAGCTCCCCTATAAGCTCATAAATCTTGTTCTCCAAGTTCCTCTTAGCGTATTCATCCTGCTGAGCGTAGCTCTTCAAGAATGGGGCGTCAGGAACACTCTTCCATCCAGGTATCTTGTCTATCTTGTTTGCACAAACGACGAAAGGAGTTCTGAAAGTTTTAAGGATTGAAATTGCTTCTTCAGTCTGAGGCTTAAATCCTTCATTTATATCTACAACCAAAACTGCCAAATCTGCCAAAGCTCCTCCTCTCTTCCTCAAATTCGTAAAAGCTTGATGACCTGGAGTGTCTATAAACAGCAAACCGGGAATCGTTATCTTAACATTCTTGAGGAAATCCTTGCAAATCTTTTTAATCACGTCTATTGGAATTTCCGTAGCACCTATGTGCTGCGTAATTCCACCTACCTCCTTCTGAGCCACTCTGGTCTTTCTTATTTTATCAAGTAGCGTCGTGTTGTGAACAATTACACCGTTCGCAACGAAGTTGTGCGTTGGTGTTGTTAAGTCGTAAACGTATCCATCGTAATCTATTTCCTCAACATCTTCAACCTCGACAAACGCAACGTTCTCAATTAGATTTTCAAGATACTTTATATCCTTCAAATCGAACTCCATGTTCTTCCAGATGTTCAAAGCTTCTCTACCCAAATCCGTGAGGTTTCCATTCTCATCCAGCAGACCATCGCTTACAAACGCTTTAACGTAATTTGAATCTCTAATCTTACCTTCTAAGACTCCAATTTTTTTATTCAGGTTTTTACAACCCCTTTCCAAAACCTTCAAGAATCTTTTTACGATTTCGTAGCTCGGCATCTGACAGCTTTCGTATTTAGTGTAGAACGGAATAATTTTGCTAATCTCCGATTTCGTAAATCCGAACAGTATTCTAAGCCTCTTTAGTTCTTTTTGCAACGGATAGGCTTCGCTTTTCTTACTTTTCCTAACAATCTTTTTCAAAGATTCAATCTTATGTTTGACGGAAAATCCAATGTATTTTGCGTAGTTTTCGAGATTTCTCTTACCAGAAATTATTAGCAGGGAGTATTTACACATTTTACCGTTGTAGCACTTGCTGATGCGGTATATCTTGGATAAAATTCCAAACCTCAACAAAACCAACGATAGCTTGAGGATGAACTCGTGAGAAGCACTCGAAACCTCTATTCTAACGGAACGCTTGTTTACCGTTGCATCTGCATCGAAGTAACCTTTAATAAACTCCGCAACAAGTTCCTTCGGTGCTAAAAACAGTATTTGCGGGACCTCAATCGTGTGCGACTTCCTTTTTTCGGGATAGTCAAACAGCATTTTGATGAACTTAAAGAGGGTGTTTCTACCCTTCCTAAATTCTATCTCGTATGATGAGTGTCTTCTAATCCTAACTACTTCAACACCCAAAGATTCTATACGTTTGATCCTTTCAAAAACTTCTCCATCGTTGTTTGCAATTTTCGACACACTCCCATCTCCAAACAGGACGCCAGCCAAGTAAAATACTGCCTTCCAGTCTTCAACACTTCTTGGGAATCTCAGATAGTATCTCGGCTTACCGCAACGTCGTTTTCTTGAACAGAACGCAAAGCTTTCGATGGAATCGAAAAGTCCCAACTCTCTAATCTCTTCTATTCTGAAGACATTTCTCTTAACCTTGTAAGCCTTTTGAGATGGCAGAGTTACGTCCTTTAATTTATCCTCCTCGACCCTAAATATTGCATCCCCACCAAACTTCGAGTAAACGTAGCTCAGAAATCTTTCAAACCTCTCGTTTCCGACGATTTTTTTAGGAATCGCTACGAAATCGCCAACTCTAAGCTCGCAAGCCTTTTTCCATCCTGTGTTGGTTAAAAACGGATGCTCGGGAGTCGTCGTTACTGTGTGCCAGTTCTTAAGCTTAATCTTTACGACCTTTCCTCTATGTCTAAGCTTCCATACGTGAGTTGAATTGAACACAGAGTTTTTGGCATCTGCAGATAAACCCTGAACTACTGTGGAAATCTTTCTAACCTCACATCCGTTCTCCCTAAAGTAAGGCTGAGCGGAGTCGAAGAAGTCTTTAATTTTTACCAAACCCTCCGGTGTCGCTACGAGAGACTCTGGGGTAAGACATTTTCCGTGATCAACGTGACCGAGCACTGCAACTATTGGTGTTCGAAGCTTCTTCTCCTCTTTACTCATTGTCATCACCGCAAAAAAGAGGTATGGATATGGGTTTAAAAAACTTTATTCGTAAAGCCAATCTTCGTCTATTCTCCTGTATTCGACTATCTCATCTGGCTTGAAGAATAGGGCAATCTCCCTCTCAGCTGACTCAGGGGAATCTGATGCGTGGATTACGTTTCTCCCGACTTCCATGCCAAAATCTCCTCTTATAGTTCCCGGTGCAGCCTCGGCTGGATTTGTTGCTCCTACTAGAGTTCTCACGATCTTTATTGCATTCTTGCCCTCAACAACCATAGCTACAACCGGTCCAGATGTCACGTAACTGACCAAGCTTTCGAAGAACGGTTTTCCTTTATGCTCCGCATAATGTCTTTCAGCCAAATCTCTCTCAATCTTCATCATTTTCATTGCAACGATCTTCAGCCCCTTTTTCTCGAGTCTCGAAATTATCTCACCTATTAGGCATCTCTGAACCCCATCTGGCTTGATCATAACAAAAGTCCTCTCCATGCCATCATCAATCGAATACTGTTTTAAAATTTATCTGATACGTCAAATTATGATAGTCGAAATTTCCGTTGTTTCAATTGGTGTAAGTGAGTCACAGAGCGAGTATGTAAGCGAGGTTGTGAGGTTGCTGAAAGAGAGGGGTATAAAGTTCTCCGTCAATCCAATGGGAACCGTTTTTGAAATAAAAAACTTCAGAGAGTTGGCAGATTTGATGGATGAAGCTGTAAATAGGCTCGAATCCAAGGGAGTACCGAGAGTGTATATTGTTATAAAGGCAGACTGGAGGAAAAAGCGTAAAGGTATGGAAGAAAAGGTGAGATCAGTTTTGGAGAAAATCTGATTTTACTGTCCACCTTTAACGTAGAACTTTGTCCACTTGAGCTTTCTTGGATTTCTCTTGAGTTCAAGCATGTTCTTCTCGCACTTGCGGGAGCAGAAGTACAGGATCTTTCCATCTTTTCTGACAACCATCTTGCCAGTTCCCGGCTCGATCTCGTATCCGCAGAATGAACAGACTCTCTTCTCCATTTCAATCACCTCACGATGAGCTTCCTAGCCTCTCTCGCTGTTTCCTTGATCATCAACACATCTCCTACCCTAACTGGCCCGAACACGTTTCTCGTAATAATCCTACCCTTGTTAGGCCCATCAAGTATCTTTACCTTTACCTGAGTAGCTTCACCGTGCATTCCAGTTCTGCCGATTATCTCGATTACCTCAGCTGGTGCAACATCCTCTTCCATGTTCAATCACCAAGCAAGTAAATATAAAAAGGTTACTTCCTCAATCCTCTAAGCTTCTCAATCAGATCCTTGAGCTCTTTCTTGGCTTCTCCTTCATCGATGATGCATGCGGATGCAGCAGGAACTTCTATTCCGGCAGCTTTACCCAAATCAGCTTTGCTCTTTACGTAGACGTATGGTATGTTCTTCTCCTCGCAGAGCAGAGGTAGGTGAGCTACGATTTCTGGTGGATCGACATCCATGGCTATGTAAACCAGCTTAGCCAAACCTCTTTCGACGGCTTTTGTAGTTTCGTTTGTACCTTTCTTTATCTTTCCTGTCTCTCTCGCCTTCTCAAGCAGAGCCAAAGCTTCCTGCTGTATCTCTTCAGGAACTTCAAATCTTACATACGCCATTCCCATCACCTCCTTCCCCTATTTGTCATCATTCATCGGTAAGTCTCGAATTTTGCAATCGCTTTTTAAACCTTTGGGTTCACAATAGTTTTCGATCTCGTGCTTGCTTTCTTTTATTGTTGGAAAAGTAGCAACCTACAATCGATTAACAACCAAACTTACGGTATTTACTACACAAAGCAGTTTTATATGAGCTAATGCGGTGAGAGTCAGGAGTCAATGATAGGTTAGCAGAGATAGATATTAAAATCTGTGCATTAAACTCAATGCCTGTGAGAAAGTTCAAACGAATAGAGGCTGGAAGCTTTTACAGCTACCTAAGCGAAGGATGTAAGCTGTGCAGAAGAGGAGCTAAAATGGTTTTATTTGTCACTGGGATCTGCAACAACTCATGCTTCTACTGTCCCATTTCAGAGGAGAGAAGGGGAAAAGATGTAGTCTTTGCGAATGAGAGAGAGGTTAAAAGAATCGAGGATGCAATCGAAGAGGCAAATGCTATGTCCGCTGAGGGAATTGCAATAACTGGTGGCGAACCTTTACTAAAACTTGACAGGGTTGTAGAATTTCTCAAAACATTCAAAGATTTGCACAGCCATCTGTATACAGCCATCCCAGCTAAGGAAAGTGTCTTGAGTAAGCTTAAGCATCTTGATGAAATCAGGTTTCATCCACCAGAGCTTAGGAACGTTAAAGCTTACGAGGAGCCAATAAAAACAGCTAAAAAGCTTGAAATGGATGTCGGATTTGAAATTCCGTCGATAGCCTACAGCGATGAGCTTGTTGAGATTACAAACAAGTTAGACATATTCCTCAACCTCAACGAACTGGAGTTCTCATCAACCAACTACGAAAACCTAATAGCTAAGGGATTCAGGCCAAACGATCACTACGGCTGTTCTAACTGTGATGAAATAATCAAGGCTTATGCTGAGAACGTTAATAAGTTTCATTACTGTAGTGCCAGATTCAAAGATAAAGCTCAGCTCAGGAGAAGGCTTATCAGAATGGCCAAGAATCTGCCGGACTTCTACATCATAACGAGGGAAGGAACTGTGATCTGCGGTTACATTGAAGGTGATGTAAGGGTCATCGAAGAGTTCTTACAATCAAAGGGTTTGAAAAGGTCGGAAGATTACGTCGTTGTAGAAGGGGGAGTCGAGACTTCCGTAGAATTTGTCGAAGAGTATTCGAGTCTGTTGAAAAAGCTCGGAACAAACGTTTTTATAATCGAAAGGTATCCTACCTCTAAAAGGGTAGTTGTAGAGGTTAATCCAGTATGATAGACAGAATTCAAGACAGGCTTGTAAACTACCTAAAAAGGGATAAAAAAGGCATTAGGAGAGAAGTACTGTCCATCATGATCGACGGGAGAAAATACACTACCTCTGAGATCTACGAAATTTTGAAGGCAAAAGGCTATGACGTAAATTTGAGAGGGGTTTCCGCAATGCTGGGACTGATGAACACTCGTTTGGGTATAGTTAGAACGGAGACTGGCGAAAAGAACAGATATTACATCAAGCCCGAATACATAGAACTTGTAAAGTCTGTTTTGAGGGAGTTTTCATGAAAGCCATATATAAACTCTATGAAATTAAACTCCTGAAAGAGGTAAAGAAGTTTCCACCACCGAAGCACGTAGCTTTCATAATGGATGGAAACAGGAGGTATGCAAAGAAGAAAGGATTGCCCTCGTACATGGGACATTTCTTCGGGTCAAGAAAGGCTGAAGAGGTTTTGAAATGGTGCTTGGAGCTTAAAATTAAGACGGTGACAGCCTACGCGTTCTCAACAGAAAACTTCAGAAGAAGCGAGGAAGAAAAGATAAACTTGTTCAAGCTCATGGAGAGAGAGTTAAGAAGGCTAATGGAAGATAGGAGGATACACAAGAACAAGGTAAGAGTTAGAATAGTCGGTAAGAGGGAATTACTACCAGAAAATGTTCAAAAAGTAGTGGATGATCTTGAGAGGGCTACGAGAGACTACGATAGATATAACCTGAACATAGCCCTAGCCTACGGTGGCAGACAGGAGCTAGTAGATGCCATAAGATGCGTATTAAGGCTCGTTGAAGGTGGTAAAATTAGGCCTGAAGAGATAGATCGCCATCTCATCGAGCGCTTTCTCTACTCGGATAACGGATACGAGTCTGTTGATATACTCATAAGGACTGGAGGCGAGCAAAGGCTTTCAAATTTCCTACCTTGGCAGACCACCAATTGTTTAGCTTATTTCAGCGATGTATTTTGGCCAGAGTTTAGAAAAATAGACTTCCTGAGAGCGATAAGAATGTGGCAGCGTAGAGTCTTTGCTAAATCATTCTAATCAGTCTCAAGCCCTTTTAACCAAATTGCTTTGGCATGACAACACCTTTATAAATACAGCGCTAATAGTCATAGATCATGACCTCAAAGTTGATGTACGAGTTCAAGAGGAAGTTGGAGGAGCTTGAAAGGTATAAGGGTAGAGGTACTGAACTTATTACACTTTACATTCCTCCAGATAAAAACATAGCAGATGTAATGAGTCAACTTAGAAATGAGCTAAGTCAGGCTGAAAACATCAAGTCAAAACAGACCAGAGTAAATGTCATAGGAGGATTGGAGGCGATACTTCAGCGATTGAAGATGTTCAAGAAGCCTCCAGAGCACGGAATGGTCATAGTTAGTGGTGTCGTTGAGGAAGATGGAAAGCAGAAGAGAATTACAGAGATTATAATCCCGCCCGAGCCAGTCCCTCTTTACAAGTATCACTGTGACTCCAAATTCTACTTGGAGCCTCTAAAGGACATGCTTAAGGATAAGAAGGTTTACGGACTAATAGTTCTGGATAGGAGAGAAGCTACGATAGGTTTGCTTAGAGGTAAGAGGATAGAAGTTCTCGATTACAAAACATCAAACGTTCCGGGTAAACACAGGCAGGGCGGACAGAGTAGCGTTAGATTTGAGAGACTAAGAGAAATAGCCATAAACGAATTCTACAAGAGAGTCGGAGAAGCTGCAAGTGAGGCTTTTCTGCCATACAAAGATCAGCTCGAGGGAATCTTGATAGGAGGACCATCTCCAACTAAGGAGGAGTTCTATAAGGGTGAATACCTGCATCACGAACTCCAGAAGAAGGTGATAGGACTTTTCGATGTCGGTTATACTGATGAAAGTGGTCTATACGAGCTTGTTGAAAAAGCTCAGGACAAACTCCACGAACTCGATTTGGTCAGAGAGAAGAGATTGATGAGCAGATTTTTGAAGGAGGTAGTTAGTGACGGGTTGGCAGCTTATGGTGAAGAGGAGGTTAGAAAGTACTTAACAATGGGTGCTGTTGATACCCTCCTGCTGAGCGAGGATTTGAGGCTTGAGCGAGTTAAGTACAGATGTCCAAAGTGCGGAAAGGAAGTTGAAATTACGGTTAGGGATGAGACAAAGAAGAAGATGGTTTGCGAGTGCGGTGTTGAGATGGAAGAAGTTGAGAGGAAAGATGTAGTTCTTGAGCTGTCCGAGTTGGCTGAGCAAAGCGGTGCGAAGGTTGAAATTCTCTCAACTGAGAGTGAAGAAGGAGCTATGCTCTTAAACGCTTTCGGCGGTATAGCAGCCATCTTAAGATTTAAACCTAAACACGGATGAAAGGTACATACCTACTCTTTTTGAAGCTAGGTGATGACAAGCGTATTAATGTCGGTAGATTAGGCAGAGTAGAATTCAGGCAAGGATGGTATGTTTATGTTGGTAGTGGGATGAATTCACTCATTAAAAGAGTTGCAAGGCACTTCAAAAGGGTCAAAAAGCTCAAGTGGCACATCGACTATTTGAGTGTTCAAGCCGACGAAATCGTAGCCTTTTTAATTCCCAACCAAAGGTTAGAATGCGATTTAGCGAAACATCTGGTTACCAAATTCGAATACATCGAAGGTTTCGGTTGCTCCGATTGCGGATGCATCAGTCATCTGTTTTACTTGGGTAACATATTAAAGTCAGATGAAGACACTAAATCATGAAACGACTCGTAGTCATACTGGTCTTGGCACTAATTTTCTTGGGATGCTCTCAAAGCCTAGGCAAACCTAAGATCGAGAAGATCGTTAATAGGTGGGGTAACGTAACGGAAGATTATACCGAAATAGTAACTGAAATCACAGTCTACAATCCGAATCCAATACCAATTCCAATCAAGGACGTTCTAACAGAAGTCTACTTGAATGGGATAAAGGTGGGAGAAGGAAAATCCTTACAGTCAGAGATAAAGCCAAGCTCTGAGTCTAAAATAGTAATCTCAACCAAAATCGACAACGATTACATTCCAAAATGGTGGGTAAGCCATATAAAGAATAGAGAGACTTCTGTGCTCGACGTTAAAGGTTACTTGGTTTTTGACTTAAAGATTACAACTTTTAAGTTTGAGCTTCCAGGAATTCATAGTGAGTTCAAAACTGACTTCTTAGGAGAATTATCATCTTCGAGCCAGTCGTTTAGGTTAGGCATATACAGTGTCGAAATTGAGTCTGTGAAGGCTCATTGGGGTAAAGTGGATGATAATGTTACCGAAATAATTGCAGTGGCCAAAGTTAGGAATGACAACTTGATTCCTCTGCTTTTCACAAGGATGCACTACGTAATCAAGGCTAATGGAATCGTTATTGGTGAAGGTTACTCCAACGTAAGCACAGTCATATCTCCGAAGTCGACGGCAGAAGTTCCGATGGTTCTAACAATAGAAACGCCAAAGCTCAAGGACTGGTGGGTTAATCACATAAGGAATGGCGAGAGGACAAAGCTTGAAGTTCTCATAGATCCGTTTGTAGAGATTGGCGGTAAGAAGTTTGAATTTAGCTTAGCCAAGATGGAGACTACTATTCAGACCAAACTGCTTGGATGAACTCTTTAATCAATCTTTCCTTTTTATAACCATGATCAATAAAATCCCAAGGTAGCTCCGAGTCAAGAGGAATTTTCTCTAAATATCTTGTTAAATTCATCTTTTTTGCCAACCTAAGGCTTGGCTTAGCCTCTAACAGCTTTGATACGTCTTCATCACCCCTCGAAAGTATTGTCTGGATGGCAAACCTTTCAACGCTTTCAACGTTGACTTCACAAATTTTTGAAAGTTCTTTGATAAGGTATTCTCTCCTTCTTTTAATCTCCTTTAGACCATCCTCAACTCTCTCAATTCCCGTATAAGAACACCACTGTAGCGGAGTGTGCGGTTTAGGTACGAAGGGATTGATCGAGACGGAAACTTCGACTTTTAACGACTTAATCTTTTCAACAAGTCTAACAATTTCTTTAACATCTTCAAAACTCTCGTTAGGTAATCCTATCATGAAATAGAGCTTAAAACTATTAATACCTTTCTCCTTTCCAATTTCTACAGCATTGAGTATATGCTCTTCGCTCAACCCCTTATTTAAAATATCCCTAAGCTTGTCGCTACCGACCTCCGGTGCTATTGTCAAACTCCTTAAACCACCCTTTACCAAAAGCTCAACAGTCTCTTCATCGAGCTTGTCAGCCCTCGTTGAAGAAGGTGAAACTAGAAAACCCATCTCTATCAGTCGAGCAATTAATTCCTTTGCTCTAGGATGATCTAATGTTGATGGAGCCACCAAACAGATCTTATCTACAACACCCTTATAGTCTTCAGCAGTATCTATCAGCAGTTTCAGGTCTCTCCACCTCGGTGGGGAATAAATCTGCCTAACAACGCAAAATCTGCAACGCCTTATGCAACCCCTTCCGATTTCCAGAATTAAACATCTTCCAAAGACGTTGTCGGCAATTATCTGTCTTCTGAGGTAGAAATCAAGCCTTTTCGGATATATTCTCTTAACCTTCCCCTCTTTTAGCCAAACACCCTCACATTCCAAATCTTCAACCGATCTAGCTTCAGCAATTACATCCAAAACTCTGCTGTTCTCTACCTCCCCAATCACGAAGGCATCAAAGTACTTTGCTATTGGTTTGGGGTTTATCATTGCACACGGCCCACCAGCAATCTTCAAACCCTTAAATCCGCTCTCCTTTAAAATCTTCACCACGTTGAAATAATCCTCCTCAAATTGTAAGGAAAACAACGCTATGTCAAAATCACTTAAAGGTGTACCGCTCTCAAAACTTCTTAAACAGTTGTGAATGTCCAGATAAAATCGTTCGCATATGCAGTTTTCTAAAGAGTTGAGATAGGCGTAAATATACTGAAGACCTATATTCGCAACTCCACTTGCATAAGCGTTGGGATATACCAATGCGATCTTCCTCAAACCCTTCCTCCACTTCTTGATGAATGGATTGTTTTCCACCGATACTTGTTGAAACCAATGTTTAAAATGTTGAGCATACTCGTAGTGTGATACTCGATTATCCATCCACAAAGAAGTCGAGAGAACTTGCCAAAAGATACGGTTACAACGAGTTCATCGTCAGAAGATGGATTAACTTCTTCGGTTTCGAAGAAACCGTTAAGCTAATCGAAGCTATGGAAAGGGGAATTCCAAAACATATTAGAGTGAACACGATAAAAATAGATGAGAACGATCTAATTGAAAGGCTTAGGGAGAGAGGATTTAAGCTCGAAAAGACGGAAGTACCGTTTTGCTATAAAGTAGTTGAAGAGCCATACTCAATCGGGGCAACACCAGAGTATTTGATGGGGTATTACTACGTGATGGAAAAGAGTTCCTGCATACCACCTCTAGTACTCAATCCGAAGTCTAATGAACTCGTTGCAGATTTTGCCTCAGCTCCCGGTGGTAAAACAACGTTCCTAGCTCAACTAATGAATAACAGAGGAGTTCTGATTGCGATAGAGGCTAACAAAGAGAGAATCCAAGCTCTGATAGACAACATTCACAGAATGGGTGTTTTGAACACTGCAGTTATTCACATGAACGCAGTAAGGTTCTGTAATCTGGGCTTGAAGGTCGACAAAATCCTGTTGGATGCACCTTGTAGTGGTGAAGGAGTTATTCACAAAGACAAGGACAGAAAAAGGGTTAGTGGAAGGAAAGATATAGAGTTCTGCTCAAAGCTCCAAAAGGAACTTGTGGAATCTGCTCTTAAGAGCTTAAAGCCCGGAGGTGTTTTGGTGTACTCAACATGTACTCTAGCACCTGAGGAGAACGAATTGGTAATTCAGTACGTGCTCGATAGATTTGAAGTTGAAATAGGTGAAATAGAGTGGGGCGAACCGGCTTTGACGGAGATACCAAATTTTGGGAAGCTCGACAAAGATATTGCAAAATGTAGGCGTTTTTACCCGCACAAGCATGAATCTTCTGGATTTTTCGTTGCGAAGATTGTGAAAGTAAGCTAGTGGAGAGGAGGTACTACAAAAGAGTTTTCAGAGTCTCAAAAGTTAGTTGTAAATGAAGTGGTTGTCGGTGTTGATGTAGTTAAAACTCTAAGGAATGAACGACACAGCAATAAGCAACGACTTAAGCGTAATGTATAATAAGGGTTGTAGAGATTTTTGAAGTGTTTGAGTTGTTCGACACACCGAGGTGATAGGAATGTTGTTTAGAAAGAAGAAAAAAGCCGAAGACTTGGGTGAGAGAGTTTCTCCTACGGAAGATGTTGATGTTCTGAGGGAGAAATATGGGGTGGATATCGAAGACGATATATTGAGAAGACTTGAAGAGTTGAGCTTTGCCGTAGCAGTTGGAGCTAAAGATAGGGATGTTAGAGAGAAGGCTTTGAACATCTACGGAAAAGTTAAGCTTGTAAGATCAATAAGGGGAACCGAGAAAGAGGAAATCATTAAGTTGTACGCTGGATTGGATGTCCCAGACGAGTTTATAGAAAAATTAAAGGAAGAAGGACTTGCTGAAGTGACCTATAAGGTATCTGGCGTTGAGATAAAAGCGAAAAACAAGGAGGAACTTGCTAAAAAGCTTGAAGATTTCCTACAGGAGGAGATCGAGCTTAAAGATGATGTAAAGATCGCTCTAAGCGGCAAGCCTCTAAAGGTTGATGAAAGCAATGCAGAAGTAGCCGGAAAGCTTTACGAACTTGGAGCCTTTGAGATTTATTTGGTCCCAAAAGGTTGGTTCGATTTGCCCTACATTAACGGTGTAAGTGTGGAGAGAAATCTAAAAGAGTTGAACGAGTTGAAGGAAGCATTACCAGAATATGTATCAAAGTTCTTAGAATCCTGACAAAGAAGAGAAGGAAGGGAGATTTAGGAAACTTTTGAGAATATTCAGAAGAAGTTAACAAATTAACGTTCGTAGATGAGAGGAGAAACTGGATCGGGAAAAGACTTGAAATGGTATTACCGATCTGCTAAAGTTTTTATAAACGTGTTTTCAAAGAAAAAAGTAAAAGGATGAAATCAGAGCTTCTCCTTTCTCAGGTCGATTATCTGGTGTAACTCTGGTCCGGTCGAAATTAGTGTTACAGGAACCTTAACCTCATCCTCAACTCTTTCAATGAACTCTTTTGCCTTAGGAGTGAGCTTACTCCATTCTGTAACACCATAGCACTCCTTGTCAAGTTTGTCTATTCCCGTTATGGCTACCTGTGTAGCACCATTCACCATTGCCGCATATCTTGCCATCTTACCATCCCACAGTCCTATTCTCCTTCTCCTTCCAGTTACCGTTCCATATTCAACTATGCCCATCTTTTCAGCCTCTTCTAGAGGAATTTCTGTCGGAAACGGGCCTTCTCCAACCCTCGTCGGAAAAGTCTTGAATACTATGACAACGTCATCGACCCTTGTAGGCCCTATTCCCACATCCGCCGCTACTGAAGAAGCTGTTGTATCTTTTGAAGTTACATAAGGATACGTTCCGTAGTAGAGGCTTAAACCAAATCCTTGGGTTCCTTCAATCAGAACGAAGTGTCCCTCATCCAAGCTTTCGTTTATCTCAAGGGGAACATCGGCTAGGTAATCTTTCAGTTCGGGGATGTCCTTTGCCTGCTTAGCCTTTCTTCTTACCCTATCAACGTTTGCTGGTCCACATCCCGTTCCAGTTGTGCCAATTTTCTTTCTGAGATGTTCATCTCCTCTGTCTTCTTGAATGTGCTTCTCCTCTATTATAGCACATCTGTAATCCACTCCAACTCTACTCCTGACGTTGTAATCCTTATCCAAAACCTCAAGCTCGTTCAAGAATACACGAGGGTCGACCAAAACGCCAGCACCTATCAAGAGTCTAGCATCCTTGTAGACAAAGCCAGAAGGTAGCATTCTAACTCCGAACTTCTTCCCCTCAACTTCAACAGTATGCCCAGCGTTTGGTCCTACTCCTCCTCTTGCAATTATCTTCGGCTTATCGCTGTATGCAAGGTAGGATATTATCTTTCCTTTCCCTTCATCACCCCAGAAACCACCTACGACGATTGTGGCAGGCATAGCTCTAGTTGGTTTGGATGTATTTATGTTTTAGCAAACGTTAAATCTATTCAACTCAACTTGCGACATGCCAGCTGTAGTTGATGAAGATAGGTGCGATGGTTGCGGGGAATGCGTTGACGAATGTCCTACCGGTGCAATAGAGCTTAACGATGTCGCTCATGTTGATCCAGATATATGCGATGATTGCGGTTTATGTGTGGATGTATGCCCAAACGAGGCTATAAGGATAGAATAAACTTTTTAACTTTTCAGTGTTGTATGTTTGAGGTGTTTACATGGGACTAATACTCAGGATCAAGAGAAGGTTCGGAGCAATCTTCAAACTGTTCAGGAAGAGAAATAAACTCAAAATCGGAATATACGGTCCTCCAAATGCCGGAAAAACGACTTTGGCTAATAGGATTCTACTCGATTGGGTCGGAGATGTAATGGGATCTGTCAGCGAAGTTCCTCACGAAACTAGAAGAGCTAGGCTGAGAGAAGGTGTAAAGATAGAGGTCGATGGAAGGACTATAACAATAGATATAGTAGATACACCGGGTTTGGCCACGAAGATTGACTTTCACGATTTCTTAAAGTACGGTTTAAGTGAGGAGGAGGCTAAGAGGAGGGCTAAGGAGGCTACTGAAGGTGTTATAGAGGCTATCAAGTGGTTGGATGATCTAGATGGTGTAATACTGGTAATGGATTCAACGGAAGATCCTTTCACTCAGGTTAACATAACGATCGTAGGAAATATAGAAGCTAGAAAGCTACCCTTGATAATTGCTGCAAACAAGATAGATCTACCGAACGCATCTCCAGCCAGAATAAAATCCGCTTTCCCGCAGCACACTGTAGTCCCCATTTCAGCCTTAAAAGGCTTGAACATGGACACATTCTATAGAGTTTTGGCTGAGAAGTTTGGGTGATGATTATGGAGGTTAAGCTAAATTTGATATCTAAGGAGAAGCTTGAAAAGATGGGAACTATGGAAAAGCTCAGGTTGATCTTGGATGAGGTAAAAGCTGGTAAGATAGTAGTTCTTGAGAGCGGTTTGACTCCTGAGGAAGAAGCAAAACTTATAGAGATGACTATGCTCGAGATAGATCACGAGAACTTTGTTGGTATTGAAGTTGAAAGCTATCCTCAAAAGTCGTCAGGATTTCTCGGTAAACTCTTCGGTAAGAAGGGAGGAAGGCTGATGGTTATAGGTCCAGCTAATAGATTAAAAACTCTGGAGAAGAGAGAGGATATTATAGAGGCGCTGATAAGGGGGTAGCGATGCCACATAGATGTACGAAGTGTGGGAAGGTATATGAGGATGGAGACATGAGAATTTTAAACGGATGTGAGTGTGGAAACAACAAGTTCGAATACATACCGAAGGAGAGAAAGGAAAGAAAGGAAGGTGAAAAGATAGAGATTGTAAGAATATTATCTCCGGGCTGTTACGAGATAAATCTTGAAAATGCCTTCAAAAAGGAAGGGATAATAATAGCTCTGGGTGAAGAAGGTAAATACGCAATTCATCTACCATCTTTACTGAAAAGAAGGAAGAAGACGTAATTACAGTCCAATTCCATCTATCTCTATCCTATTCCCATCTATCTTGACATTATCGAAAAACTTGTTCATGACGTAAGCGTTGCTGATTTGATGTTTCGTGACTTCTGTTGTCGTGTAGACAGTTTCGCCACTTGCAACTGCTGAGAAAGGCATTATCTGATCGGCCAAATGCTTGTCAAAGGCTCCATCAGATTCAAGCTCCTTTACAAGCTTTTCGGCACACTCCTTTCCGACAATCTCAGCCCTCTTACCTTTCTCACCTAACTCAACACTGCCCTTATAACCGCACCAAAGGGTTATACCCGAACCTGTTGAAATCCCCTTTCTCACTTCAATTTCAACTTCTGCATCGTATCCTCTCTCCTTCAGAAAGCTCACAGCTGAATTTTTCTGTCTTTCAGCTACATGACTTGGTAAATTCTGACAGTGACTTATGCCTTTAACTACATCGCAAGGTAAAACTTCGAAGCTCTTACCCCTGAGCTTTGAAGGCTCAACCCTTACAATTATCTTCCCACCACCCTCTGGATAGTACCCCCTTGCAATTAAATCGAGCTCAACCTTAGCTCCCAACTCCTCCAAAGCTTTGAAAGTCACAAACCTTACATAGTCAACGCTGGGTGACCACTTTACATCAGTTCCACCCCTTATCTCGAATGTGCTTGGTCTTTCTGCGTAGAGCGAAGGGAGAAGAATTGTCTGAAGTATGAGAGTAACGCTTCCAGCTGTTCCGATATCAATTTTAAAGTTACCTCCCCTTAAACTTCTCGGCTTAAAAACAACTCTGGTTGATCCTAGCTTCAATCCCTCTACCTCTGCGTTAGTTATCATTTTCGCAGCTTCAATTCCTTTTAGGTGTTGCATAGCCAAACCGGGTTTGGGTCTGTTTGCTCTGATATTATAAACCTCAACGGGTTTTTGCGTCACACAGGATAGCGCTATAGCAGTTCTCAAAATCTGTCCACCACCTTCACCGTAACTGCCATCTATCTTGATCATGGAAAGAGATGTGCAAGGGTTAATAAATGTGTGTTGAACTCTCTTCGTGAGCCTTAAGGAGTACCTGAAGGGAAAGGTCAGCGATGATGAATTGAAGAAGGTTGTAAGAAGCTTCGAGATAATAGGTGATGTAGTCATAATAAACCTACCGGACGAGATATCTCACCTGAAGGATCTGATAGTAGAAGCCATTTTGAAAAAGCACAAACACGTAAAAACGATTTTAAGAAAGGTGGGAGAAGTAAGTGGCGAATTCAGGGTTGCAAGGTATGAGGTTCTTTATGGCGGTGAAACCGAAACTATAGCTAAAGAGTTTGGTTGCAGATTTCTGGTAGATCCAACAAAGGTCTACTACTCATCGAGACTTTCGAGCGAGAGGGAGAGAATTGCCAGAATGGTCAAAGAGGGAGAGAGGGTTTTGGTTATGTTTGCTGGAGTAGGTCCTTATGCAATAGTCATAGCCAAGCTCGCAAAGCCGAGTGAAGTCATAGGGGTAGAACTCAATCCGAAGGCAGTTGAATACTTTAGAAAGAATGTCAAACTTAACAAAGTTGAAGGTATCGTAAAAGTTTACGAAGGAGACGTTAGAGATGTCGTTCCAAAGCTCGAGGGTAAATTTGACAGAATACTGATGCCGGCACCTTATTCAGCTGAAAACTTCGTATACTTGGTTAGAGACAAGATAAAGAAGGGTGGATACGTACACTACTACACGTTTGCAGGTGAAGAAGAAGAGGAAAAACTTCCCGAAAAGGTCAAAGAGTTGTTTAGAAAGCACGGAATGGTTGTAGAGGTTTTAAACGTTAGAGAGTGCGGTAGCTTCGCTCCGCGCGTTTACAGATACGTAGTCGATTTGAGGGTTGTTGATTTCATTCAATGACAATTTTCAAGTAATCTCTGGTCGCTTTGATCTCTTTAATCCTACGTCCGATCTCGAATCTGGTCTTTTCCGATATCCTCTCAGAGGGAAGACCCAAACTGGAGAATATGTAACCCATTAAAAGTGAGCTGTTCATAAAGAACAATCCAGCCAAGCCTATTTTTAGAAAGAGTTCAAAGTTCTCTTTACCCATCCTCTTATCGTATCCTCTCTCCCTTAACCACTTCTCAAACTCATCGAGCGTTAGTTCAATCTCCTTCATAATACGAATGTCGAAAACGTATTTATAGTCCTAACCAATTTCGTCCATGCTTCTGATGATTCCGGGTCCAGTGCATTTGCACGAAAGAATTCAGCTGGCTATGGCCAAACCAATGATTGGACATAGAACGAAGGATTTTTCAGAGATATTGGAATATTGCACTGAAATGCTCAAAAAACTCTTCGGAACTAAGCACGACGTCTTTATAATTTCTGGTTCGGGAACTGCGGGAATGGAGGCTGCAATAGCCTGTTTCTCCAAAGTTAAGAGAATAACTTGCATAGACAACGGTAAATTTGGTGATAGGCTTGGAAAAATAGCAGAGAGATATACGGAAGTAGATGTGGTCAGATTTGAATGGGGAAAATCGATAGAGCTTGATGAAGTAGAAAAATCCTTAGCTGAAGGTAGCGAAGCTTTGGCTTTTGTTCATAACGAAACTTCTACTGGAATTCTAAATCCGGCCAGAGAACTTGCAAAAATTGCCAAGAAGTATGATGCGCTCGTAATAATGGACGGCATAACTTCTGTAGGCGGTGATTACGTTGCGATGGATGAGTGGGGAGTTGATGTCGCCATAGTCGGAAGTCAGAAGTGCATAGGAGCTCCACCGGGTCTGTGTGCCGTGGCTGTGAACGATAGAGCATGGGAGTTCTACAACGAGAAGTGTCCGTTCTACCTTGATTTAAAGGCATACAAGAAGAAACTTGAAGACTGGCAAACACCTTATACCCCAGCAGTTTCGCTGTTCTTTGCTCTGCAGGAAGCTTTGAAGATAATAGAGGAGGAGGGACTTGAGAACAGGATAAGAAGGCATAGAGAACTTTCAGCATTTGTTAGGAAATGGGTCGAGGAGGCGGGATTAGAACTCTTTCCAGAGCTTAACGAGTACAGTCAATACTCCAACACTGTCACAGCCATAAAAATGCCCGAAGGAATTACGGATAAGGAGCTTAGGGGAGAATTGAAGGAGAAGTACGGTATTCTGATATCGGGAGGTCAGGAACACTTGAAGGGAAAGATATTCAGAATAGGGACTATGGGAAACGTAACAATTAGAGATGTTGTAACGACATTGGCTTGCATAGAGAGGATACTGGTAAAAAGAGGAATTATTAAACCCGTGCTTGGTGAAATAGAAGCATGAAAGTAGGAATAGTAGATACGACCTTTGCAAGGATAAATATGGGAAAGATTGCGATAGACGAGCTCAGAAAAATTTGCTCTCTACCTTACGAAAGATACACTGTTCCCGGTATAAAGGATCTGCCAGTTGCGGCGAAGAAGCTTATAGAGGAGAGGGGATGTGATATCGTTATAGCACTTGGAATGCCCGGACCAAAGCCCATAGACAAGCAGTGCGCCCACGAAGCATCTTTAGGTTTGATAATGGCTCAGCTTATGACGAACAAGCACATAATAGAAGTTTTCGTCCACGAGGATGAAGCTAAGGACGAGAAGGAGCTTTGGATGATAACTGAAAACAGAGTTAGAGAGCACGTAAGGAATGCAGTTGATCTCCTTCTAAATCCTAAAAAACTCCAGAAGTTGGCTGGAACCGGGCAAAGGCAAGGTTTTCCGGATGTAGGACCCTTGCTTCGTTAAGCTTTTATTTGATTCGGCCTAGTGGGTTTAATGAAGTTTGCAATAGTGTCGTTCGGCTTAAGAGATATTGTTGATGTAGTTCTGCCTCTATATCCGCAGGCAGATGTATTCAACAGCTTGGATGATGTGAACATCGAAGAGTACGACTTCATCGTGTTGACATCTGAGCTGGGTGGTGAAGAGGGCGAAAGACTAATATCGGCGATGGAGAGTGTAGCCTGCGAAGACTTAATTGTTTTTTGCACGACTGCAACTAGCTTAAATGGAATTCTCAGAAGCAGAAATCAGGGGTTCAGCGGACGTAGTCATAGATAGACATATGTCCGCTTTGGGACACATCACCCTTGAAGGGCTCGTCCCCCTTCGGGGTAACCCCCCAAGCCCCACATCCGAAGGTTTAAGACTGCAATAACATCTCTATCCTGAACGAGACCGCAACGATCACATTTCATTAACCTGTCCCGATAGGCAGATAACCTGCCAGAGCAGACGGGACAGGTTTTGGAAGAGTTAGCGGGATTAACGTATTTAACTGGCAGACCGAACCACATGAGCTTGTATTCGAGCATCGATTGAAACATTCTACAGTTCCATTTTGAGAGTTTACGATTTAGATTTTTACTACCGTTGAGGATTCCATCCTTGATATTTTTCAAGTCTTCTAAAATTGCACCATGCTTTATCGATACTAATTCTCTTGCAATAGTAGTGGTTATTTTGTGCATTATATCTCTTACACGATTTCTTTCTCTCTTCGAATACTTCTGCATAAGTTTTTTAGCGGTTTTAGGTTTAGTCTTAGCCAGTTTTTGAATTCTCTTTCTCTTCTCCTCGTAAACTCTGTGAATGTGGTATAGCTCTCTAAGATCGAATCTGACAATTCTGTAATTGATCAAACCTGTAACATTTGTTAAGTTCACGTCGAAAGATGCGTAGTCTTTTGGTTCTACTAATTCGACTCTCTTTTTGAACGTAATAATCAGTTTATCTTTTTGCAGTATCAAACCGCCAATTGAATCGTAATCTTTTGGCAGATAATTGAATTTTGCTAAATCTACCTCTAAATAACGCTTTTTTGGCTCAATTGTAATTTTAATCTTACCGTTTCTAACTGTGAACAAGGTAGTTTTAACGTAAACGGTCTTTTTTGTAATTTCGGGTTTAGACTTTGCTTTGCCTCGATTGTACAATTGAATCCAACCCTTAACTAATCCTATAACTGAATTAATAGCTGAATCTACGTAATGTTTTGCAAATCTCCAGTTTCTTAATAGTTTATCTCTCAATTCCTTTCTATCATTTTTGTTGAACTTTAAATGAGCTTTTCCGCTTTTGGAATACTTTATGTGCTTGAATACTTCATCTAACACTGTTTTTCTCAGCTTGAAGAATTCTTCCATCAGGTCTTTCGGTGCTTTTATTGGGATACTGTAAGCTTTTATCAATTCCACAATAGCACTTAAACGTAAAAGTTTATAAGCTTTCCTGTGTAATAGAATTTATGAATGTTATGAGATTCAACGTTACTGTGAGAGAAGATATTGGAAAGTTGTTTAGAATGAAAGTCGTAGAAATTAAGGGAAATAAGAAGGGTGCATTAAGCGAAGCTGTAGAGGAAGCTTTAATCCTCTGGCTCGAAAAATACGGCGTTAAAATTCACTAATGTCTATCAATATCTACGAAAATTGTTACCGCTCCGCAAGGCTTTCGAAATAGTAAACAAACTTCCAACGTTTGATGGAGCGATACTGAGCGGTTTCCTCAAGTTTGAAGATAAAGTCGAAGCTCTAAAAATGATAATAGATGACAAGATCGATCATCTAGCGTCAAAGTAACTAACTTCAACAACTTCAGCTTCTGTAGTATCAAGAATTCCCGTGTTGTACACTCTAACTACTCTCCCCACACCTCTTACTTCAAGCTTAAGCCTGACAACAGTCATCTCACTCTCCTGAATTAGCGTTGGTGTTGAGAACATCAGAGAGTGCGAGTAAATCTCCTTTCCAGTTACCTGAGCTATTATTCCCAAAGTTCCCCTGTCTACATCGAACGTCTTTGCACTCGTTAAAAAGACGCAGTCTCCCACTTCAGCTCTCATTGCAGTTGCTATATTGTGAGCACTTCTCAACTCTATTGTTTTTATGTGCCTTCTCATCAGATCGTCTAGAACATCCTTCGATATACCTGTTAGCACTAGGCACTTCATACTTATCACCCATACATAGGTAATTCTTCTTTTCTACCCATCTCCTGCATTCTCGTCTGCTCTGCAAGCTTTTGCATCTGTGCCTCTATGAGTTCCGCCTCCTTTATTAGCTTTTCAACACTGATACTCCATCCAAACATTCTATTCAGAACGTTTATAACTTCTGCAGCAGCTCTTGGGTCTGGGTTGAATCCCAACGTCTCTCCAAGCAAAGCTAAGCCCGGGAACTTCCTTGCAACGCACTCATTCAAAATGCTTCCAGCTATACCCGATATCGTTCCGCTCTTGAATATTTCGACGTAGTCCTTTATCTCCTCCAAAAGCTCCTTCGAAGTTGCAGCTCCGAATACTCTCTTCTTATCCTCAAAAGTCGCAACTCCCGCTAGGGAATAAATTCTCTTAGCTTTTATCTCCATTACCCAGTCCAGTATTTTTTCACTCATCTCGTAAGCTATGTGCGGGAATATAGGAACATCGGAGTGTATTAGAACGAAACCAAGCTCGGACGACTGATAAACCCTTATCGGAGGCAGTATTATGCCGTCCATCAGGGAAGCTACTGGTGGAAGATCCTTCGATTCGACAACTCCAATCCACTCCAGATTTAGCTCCATTATGAGGTGCGAAGATGCTATAGTTCCAACAAGCCCAATCCCTGGAAAGCTTGTAAAGACAATAGGATTCTCGATGTCCACTCTATCCACAACAACCTTTGTATCCATAATTCCGATTTTGACAAGAAGTATATAAGGTTTTTAATCGCCAAGGAATTCTCATTTCATGAGAGAGTACAGATTTAAAAGGGGTTACAAGCCCGATGAAGGCAGACTGGAAGAACTCATAAGAAAGTACTTCGGCGAGTTTGAAAAGGACGGAAACGTCTACGTAGTCAGGTATGGAGCCATGGAGGAGCTGAGACTGTGGATAGAAAACAAAAGGCTCTATGCAGAAACGAGAACAAATCCGAAGGTAACAGAAGATGTCGCTGTCCAGACCATAAAGACATACAATAAGTTTTTAGAGGAGCTAACGGGGTATACGGCAAAAGAGAGGGCAAAGATGATGAAGAAAGAAGTCGAGTCAGGCTAGAGGCTTCTTAACGAACTCCCTCAATAGAACAGTTGCGTAGCAACCTTTCGGTAAATAAAAGCTAAATGTGACGTTCTCCTCCACCTCATACTTCAGGTTGGTTTGCTCTATTAGCATATCGGCAACTCTCACACTCCCCTTTGAAGAAAACTCCTTATACTCGTGCTTGAAGTCTTTCAAATCTATTCCATCCCTCTCCAAGTAAAATCGAATTCTCTCCGAAGTCCAGTCATCCCCCAAAGGTGTCTCGTAACCCGGTAGAGGTATTGCTAGAGCACACAATCCTCTTTCGATCAAAAACTTTACACGCTTGTAGTTGTGATCGTGAACCTTAACAAAATCTTCTCTAAACGTGTAATAATCGTTTAAGTTTACAAAATCGACCCAGTCTCCTTTCTCTACAACTTTCAGATTTCCAAATTCAGCAATCCTGTCTGAGAGAACGTTGTTAAAAACATAGGACTGGTAGGCATGTATGAACATCATCTTGAGGTTTTCTGGTAAGGAAAGCAAAGCTTCTTTCTCACTCTTACCTTCTCTCAACTTTTGCAGAAGTGTTCTTTCGTATCTGAGGTATTTGGGCATTTCCCTTAGGCCAAACTTGACGTCTCTAGTATTCCACAGTATTTCTCTAACCTTCCTAGCATCCTCACTCTCACCCTCGAAAGGTTTCGCAACGTAAACCCAGAAAGCAGTTTCGTAGTCTCTCTTGAGTATGTACTTTCCCACTTCATGCGTTATGAACCTTATAGAACCAAAGCGTTGCAATCCGAAAAAATTTGGCGTTCCTCTAGCTCTAAGCTCCCCCTCTATGAGTGGAATGTTGCTAACGTTCTTGGCATTTTTTATGACGACCTTAAAGATATTCCCCTTCAAATCACCGAGTTGAATAGATCTGTTAGTTCTTCCAACAACCTCTATCTCAGCATCCTTTATGCTTAAGCCTTTAAGTCTTTCCAATTCATCTTCGCTCTTTATCCTTACAGCGAAGTATTGAACGCTAACTGCCCTCTTATCCTTGGTTCCAGCGTAGCTAATCCTCTTTTGGCTTATCCTAAGCTTGTTTGAAAGGACTCTGACGAAATTCAGTGTATCCCAGTTTACCTTTTTCACCTTTATAATAACCCAATCTCCCTCTCCAATCTTTAAATCTGCAACCTCTTCTACATAGAAGTCTTCTGGATTTTCCTTAAAGATTCCGTTAATTCCTTCGTGCGAAGTTATGTAGCCCCTTATCCCAACAACCTCCTCCACCGAATATGTGGGGGTTATCATTGTTATAAAGCTCTTTGGAAAAAGTTTCTTAACAGGTGAACTAAACCTGAGCGATGGTCGGTAACACCTTTGGATACCTTTTCAGAGTTACGACTTGGGGAGAAAGTCACGGAAAAGCCGTCGGTTGTGTTGTTGATGGATGTCCAGCCGGTTTAGAACTTAGAGAGGAAGACATTCAGAGGGAATTGGATAGGAGAAGGCCGAAATCCGCAATATCAACTGCGAGAAGAGAGAAGGATGAGGTGGTAATACTTTCGGGCGTTTTCGAGGGCAAAACTCTAGGGACTCCGATAAGCATGCTAGTTTATAATAGAGATGTCAATTCAAAGCCCTACGAAGAGATAAAGCACCTGTTTAGACCGGGACATGCCGATTACACATATCAGGCTAAGTTCGGCTTGAGAGATTGGAGAGGTGGTGGAAGGTCATCGGGAAGAGAAACAGTTGCGAGGGTTATGGCAGGTGCAATTGCGAAGAAAATCCTTCAGAGATTTGGAATCAGGCTCGTGGGTTTTACGCGAGAGATTGCTGGAATAAGATGCGATATCAATCCGGAGGAATACGATTTGGACGAGATTTTCAGGTTGGCTGAATCGAATGCTGTTAGATGTCCAGATGAGGATGTTGCAAGGAGAATGGAAGAGACTATTTTGAAGGCTAAGGCTGAGGGAGACAGCGTTGGAGGTATAGCTGAAGTAATTGCGAGGGGAGTTCCAGCCGGTTTGGGTGAGCCAGTCTTTTTTAAGCTCGATGCTTATCTGGCATTCGCATTGATGAGTGTGCCAGCAGTTAAGGGAGTTGAGATTGGAGCTGGCTTCAAGGTTGCTAAAATGAGGGGAAGCGAGTGCAACGATCCGATTGTATTGAAGGAAGGTAAAATAGGATTTGCAACGAACAACGCAGGGGGAATCTTGGGTGGAATCTCAAATGGGGAGGATATAGTCGTCAGAGTTGCAATAAAGCCAACACCATCAATTTCAAAGCCTCAGAAAACTGTAAACTGGGTGAAGATGGTTGAAGATAAAATAGTCGTGAAGGGTAGGCACGATCCCTGCATTGTTCCAAGAGCAATTCCAGTTCTTGAGGCTATGGTTGCTCTGGTTTTGGTAGACTGCATGATGATGCAGGGGCTGATTCCAAGATTTTTGGGTTGATTTTTGTCGATTTCAGGTTGAGTAGGTCAAGCTTAAATGCACGGGACACCACTTACACTTTATGATCATAACCGATGATCACATGCACCTGTACAACCACCTCAAATTTAAGGCTCTAGAGCAGTTCAAAAGTGCTGGAGGAACTCACGTCTTCCTAGTTAACTTGCTCAGCAAACACTACGGTTTGAAACCTACCAAGCCTGAAGATTACTTGGAAATGTTCAAGAAACACATAAGCATGGTTGAAAAGGCCAACAAAATCGTTAGAGCTTTTGCTGTTATAGGCGTCCATCCTGCTGAGATCACACTCTTGGGAGGTAGGATGAAAGTCCAGAAGGCTGCTGAAATTATGAAATCAGCTTTCGACTTGGCTGGAAAGCTCATAGAAGAAGGAAAAGCTGTAGCTCTAAAGAGCGGGAGGCCACACTACAAAGTTTCGAAGGAAATCTGGGATTTGAGCAACGAGGTGATGAAGCATGCCTTTGAAGTGGCTAAGGATGTGGGATGTGCCGTTCAACTTCATACAGAGTCGTACACGTATGAAGGTATAAAGGAAATTGCCGAGATGGCTGATAAGGTTGGTTTGAAGAGGTACAAGGTTGTGAAGCACTTCTCCCCGCCAAAGATAAAGGAGTTCGAAGAGATTGGAATATTTCCTTCAGTCATATGCTTGAACGACTACGCTCTGGAGGCTGCAAAGCAGGGTAGCAGGTTTATGCTTGAAACGGACTACATAGACGACAAAGATAGGCCCGGTGCAGTTTTAGGTCCTAAGACCGTTCCAAGGAAGGTTAAAGAGTTGCTGAAGCATGGATTTGACGAAGATTTCATTTACAAGATTTGCGTCGAAAATGTGGAGAAGGTTTACGGTGTTGAAATCGAGTAATCGTTTCACCTCCATCTCTCTGAAATACTTGTGGAAACTTCACCTACTTCCACCTTTAAACCTCTCATAAATCTCAACAGCTCTTTTCCACTCCTCATCGCTCAAAGCAGGATCCTTTACTCCGTTTATTAAGAAAGCTTCAGTCCTTTCGAGGCATGTTCCACACCTAAGACAGGGTCTCTCCTCACCCCTATAACAACTCCAAGTAAGCTCATAGGGAACACCCAACTTCAAGCCGAGCTTAACGATATCGGCCTTTGTCATGTCCACAAACGGTGCCTTAATTACCACAGGATCAAAGATTGTGGCTAAGTAGACAGCAGTATCTAAAGCTTTAACGAACTCCTTTCTGCAGTCAGGGTATGTTGCATAATCAGACTTGTGTGCAGCGTAGTAAACTTCTCTTTCACCAACCTTCACAGCGTACCCTACAGCAATAGCCAAAAGGATCATGTTTCTGTTTGGCACTATCGTCTTCTTCTGGCTCTCATCAGTGTAGAACCCTTCTGGAACTTCCTCATTACCAGTCAAAGCACCCTTAGCAATCAATCTTTGAATGCAGGAAATATCTGCAATTTCGTGATGAATTTTAGCCTTTTCTCTCGCTTTTTCAACTATCATCTTCGCATGCTCTACTTCCCTCGCATGCCTCTGCCCGTAGATGTATGTAATGACGTAAATTTCATCGTATCTTTTCATCAGATACCAGAGCAACGTCGAGCTATCGATACCACCGCTCATTATCAACACGGGCATAGTCTAAAGAGTGCACACAACAGTTAATAAAATGCTCTCAGCTCTTAAATTCAGAAACCTCAAGTCCTTACATCCCTGAAGAACTCGATAAGCGAGTTCACGAGCATCTTCAAGAACAGAACAAGCCTCTCATCGTAACTCACGATAGATAAAGCTATTCCGTTCATGAACACGATCATCGCCGCTCTGTCATCGAAGATCAGTATGCCATGACACAAACCCTTGACTTTCTCCAAAAGCTTTTCTTTTCTTTGGAACTCGTAACATTCTCCCTTAACTCTGGAGGCATTCGAAGAGACAACTGTAACTCTGCACTTAGCTGAGTTCAGTATTTCTGCCATGTCGTCTGTGATGTATGATAGTAAAGCGACTATTCTTTCTCTTGCCTCACTCACCAATGTCCGCAGAATGCTGAGCGTAGCCTCTCCCTTATAAACTCTCACCTCTTCGGAAGCTCCACCTCTCAGTCTAGAAAGTTCCTTCTTCAGCAAATCGAGTCTGTCCAGAACTATGCCCGAAAATATCTTTACTATCTCATCAGCCTCTATCGCCCTAAATCTCAGAGGCTTTCCGTAAGATACCACCAAACCTTTCGATTCAAGCAGATTCATTACGTCATAAACGGAGGTGCGCGGAATCCCACTCAGCTCCGCAATGTCCTTTGCAGTCAGCTCACCGTGGAGCAGTAAAACGTACAGAGCCTTTGCTTCATACTCACTGAGTCCGAAGTATTTGAGGACCTCCGTAATCTTCATCGCTGAATGTAAGTTCGAAAGATATATATATCGCTTTTCGTTAATTGAGCTACGACAGGGGTGGTGTCATGAAAGTTAGAATCGTTCTTCTTGCCCTCATCGTGTCTTTCCTTATTGTAGCAACAATGCCTGTGCAAGCATTGGAGTATGAAGAAAAGCCAAACGTAACAGCGTACATCGTAGGCTCAAACTACTTGGATAGGGGTGAGCAGAAGACTGTATATATAGCAATATACAATCCGGCGGAAAGAAAGAAAGTCGACTACTTTGACCAAGAGGAGGCTGCTTTCTTCGCTGGGAAAGAAGACATGCTCTTCACAGCATACAACGTCGAAGTTAGGCTTGAAGGTAACGAATACATCGAAGTTAAGACTCCAACACAAAAAATTCCCGCTTTACCACCTTTACAGCCAGTAAACCTTGCATTCATTGTTAAAGTCAAAGATGAAGCAAAGGCTGGCAAGTACGAGTTGAAGCTGAAAGTTAGCTTTGACATAATTGACGATCTTGTCTATGTGGATACATTCAATCCGACATGGATGCCAACTCAAAAGCAGGTGAAGGATGAAGACGAGGCTAATGCAACATACACCTACGAATACGAGATGTTAACTGAGCACTATAAACTCAGATACGAGCATTTGAGCTTTGAAATCCCAATAGAGGTCTATGTGGAAGAGAAGGACGTTAGACTTGACATTGTCAACGTGAATGCCGAGAACATGGTTGGCAAAAGTAAGGGAAAATTGGTCGTTGAAGTGAAAAACGTTGGCGAGAAAACTGCTAAAAATGCTTATCTTGTCCTAGAAACACCATCTGGCTTTAAGGCTTCTGCTTTAAGCTTATCGCAAGCTCAAACCATGTCAGCGATGCCAGCGATGGCTGTACCGGGAACACAAATGGCAAATGCTCCTTCCATGCCTATGGGAATGCCAGCACAAGTAGCTTCAATGCCTTCAACAACATCTCAGCCAGCTTACTACGTGGGCGAACTGAGGCCGAATGATGTTGCAAAGGCAATCTTTTACATCAGGATTGATACTAAAGACGAAGGGAATTACACGTTTAAGGTCAAAGCAGTTTACTTGGACGAATACGGTAACATCGCTGAAAGTGATCCAGTTCCGTTTGGAGTTTACGTTTCAAAAGCTCCTGACTTCGAAGTTAAATCTGTTGAGAGCAAGGTCTTTGTAAATGCAAAGGGCGATGTGGTGGTAACATTAGTTCCAGAAATGGATTTAAAGGACGTCAGTGTCTACCTAACGACAAAACCGCCCCTCTCCGTTCTGAGCGCAGAATACTATCTTGGCGACGTTCAAGCTGGAAAGGAATATACGGCTGTGTTTAAAGTACAGGCATCGGATGAAGCAAAGCCCGTAATCTATCCAGCGGAGATCAAGCTGAAATACAGAAGCATGGACGAATACTTCTACACCGATTCGAAAAGTATAGGAATAAAGATAAATCCGAAGATGAAATTTGAGGTTTATGGAACTCCGAAAATTGCAGCTGGGAGCGAGGGGATAGTTACATTCACTATCAAAAACGTTGGAAACTTTACGATAAGAGAGGCTACTGCGAGGTTAACTATAACAGATCCCTTCTCTTCAGACGATGATACAGCATACATAGGAACGTTAAAGCCGGGAGAATCAGCAGAGATAAAATTCAAGCTAAGTGTAGATGCGGATGCAACCCCCAAGAAATACGGGCTGAACTTGGAAGTCAAATACAAGGATTTAGAGGATGAGTGGGCCATAAGCGAGCCTACCAAGGCAGTAATTGAGGTAGTCCCACCAAAACCGCCATACGGTGCAATTGCTCTAATTGCAATATTAGCTATTGTAGCAGTTGGTTATTACCTGAGGAGGCGTAGGAAGTGAGTTTCGAGGATTTCCTCGAAAAAGTTTCGAGATTTGTCGCAAAAAGACCGGGATTTATAGTTTCGGTTACAGCTTTAGTCGTTATAATCTTTCTAATTTCTGCTTCGCAAACAGAGTTCACATCGCTCGAATACAAAAACATGTTTCCCATAGGCGATCCGGTTTACAAAGATCTCGAGCTATATCAAAAGGATTTCGGAATCCGTGCTGAGGGAGTTTACATAATGATAAAGGGCGACGATGTTGTGAACAGGGAAGTCTACGAATACATGCTCAAATTGGGAGAGAATTTAAAGAACATTGATGGCGTTGGAGGTGTAACATCCCCAGCTTCGATAATCGCCGAGCTGAACGGAGGAGTTCTGCCAAGCGATAATTCTCAGCTTAAACGTTTGACGGAACTCTACGCGTATCATCTCGTTCCTAAAAAAACGCTTGCGCTGATATCCATAACTATAACGGTTACAGACCCCGATAAAACGATGGAACTTGCTGAGCAGATAGAGAGGGTCGTAAAATTCACAGACAGACCCACTGGTATAACAGCTGAAGTCACCGGATCCCCTGTATTAAGCTACCAGATCACCCAAACGACTCAGAAAGAGACGGGAATGACAACGATGGCTTCGATAATTGCGATGATAATTCTGCTTATCGTAACTTTCAGTGGAGCTGTTAGGAAAAAATACACTGCTTTCATGCCTCTCGTTATTTCCGTATTCTCTGTAATAGTCGTAGTCGGTCTTCTACCCCTTACTGGCATAAAGCTCGACACGATGATATCCGCATCTCTACCGATACTCATAGGATTGGCAATTGAATATGCCGCGCAGATTCAGAACAGATACGAACACGAGAGAATGAGGGGAGTTGACAGGGATAATTCGATTGTAATATCTGTGACAAAAACTGGTTTAGCTGTGATCCTTGCCATGATTACCACAGTCATAGGCTTTATGTCCATGGCTACAACTTTGATCCCAGAATTTGCAATTTTCGGGGGAAGCATATCTTTGGGTCTGGTAATAGCCTACATCTTTTCGATAACATCACTACCAGCAATTTTAAAGATACTGGATAAGGAAGAAACAACCAAAGTAAAGGAAAAGAAAGAAGTCGGAATTTTGGAGAAAGTTCTAACTTCTATAGCATCTCTTACCGCTTCAAAGCCGAAGGCCATACTTGCCTTAGCTCTGATAATCGTAATAGTTGGTGCCTATGCGAACACACAGATAGAGCTTGAGACTGACACCAAGAAATATTTCCCAGAGAATCTACCAGCTATGGTGAAATTCAACGAGCTTGAAGAAGTAATGGGTAAGCAGTACATCTATACAGTCGTTCTGTCCGTCGATGAGGTGGGAGTTGACGAGCTCAAAAGATTGGACGAGCTTGGAAATTACATAGTGAACAAGGAGGACATGGTTTACAGGTGTGACTCGCTCTCGTCGCTGATAAAGGAGTATCTAGGCAAGTTGCCAGAGAGTGATGCTGAGCTTTCGACAGTTTTGAGCATGATTCCAAAGGATGTTCTTAAGAGATACATCTCGGGCCACACACTCGCCTTATACCTATACACATCAGCGGACACTCACGACAAAAGGGTGGAGCTTACGGAATATCTCAAAAGGGATGTAAGATTCTTTGAATGGCACGAAGGTTACTACATAACTGGACAGCCAGCTATAATGGCACATCTTGGTGAAATTATGCTAAACAGCCAGACTCAGATGACGCTGGTTTCCTATGGGCTTATCGTTCTACTGCTCTTTGCAACCTACCGTTCAATAACGAGGGCAGTAGTTCCTTTAGTTGCGATTACCACAGTGATCGGTGTTCTAAACACGACAATGTTTGCAATGGGGATGAAGCAGACGTTTATGTCTATAGCCATAAACTCGATAACTCTCGGTTTAGGAATAGACTTCTCAATCCACATGGCTGAGAGGTATGCTGAAGAAAGGCAGAAGTATTCGCCAGAAAAAGCAGTCACAGTTGCAATAGAGGAGACTGGAAAAGCTATAGTTACCTCAGCTCTAACAATGGCCGGTGGATTCGGTGCTCTAATGCTCTCAAGCTTCCCGATGCTATGGAACTTCGGCTTTCTTTCGGTAATAGCTATAATTTTCAGCCTGATTGGAGCTTTAACAGTGGTTCCAGCGTTCCTCATGATTGTAGAGAGATTCAGAAGAACTGACGTAATGGACAGCGTTGCAAATGCGTTGAGTAGAGCTACTTAATTCATTTGATCAAATTTTACCCTCTTTAGAGGGATTTAGCCTTTTCAAGAATGATCATTGAACTTGTGAGGAATGGAGCAGGTTGAAGGAGGTTAGAGATGCTAATGTTAATGTAGGCACCATGTTAAGAAGAATTGGAGGCTGGGATGTGCATCATATTTTAAGCCAGGGCCCGGATTTGAACCGGGGTCAGGGGATCTGCAGTGGGTTAAGAGAAGAGAAAATTAAGAATAGAGTAATTTCAATAGGATGTAGCTCAAAAGAAAGCAATATAGATGAGATAAGATATGATGAAGTTAGGAAAGATTTTATCAATTGGTTATATGAAAAATGTTCTAAAGAACATGCAGATAAGCAAATCTATTATCTCGATAAGTATCTTCCAGATAGAATCAGAAATCCGAAAGAACTGTTTGAAATAATTAGGAAAGTCGAGAAAGGGAAACGACATTTTTGTGTTGGATTAAGAAATCTATTGAATTTCTATGAAGCTTTCGACTTAATGAACGAAGAAAGCTTAATGAAATATCGTAAAATTGTAAAGATTCCAAAGACCAACCAAGATGAATACGTTCCCGAAGATTCTAAAGTCATTGAAGTATTTAGAAAATTCAAAGATGAAAGATATAAAATTCTCTTTAAACTCTTAGCTTTCTCAGGAATAAGATTAAGAGAAGCACTACACCTACTGAGAACATTTGACTCAAATAAGCTAATAACTAATGATAAAATAGCTAAATATCCATTAGGACTTGATAGAGGAAGTAAGAAATCCTATTATGCTTATCTCCCTCTAGAATTCTCTAATGAGCTTAGAAGAATGGAATTAGATGAAGATGCAGTCTCACAATATTTTGCAAAGAAAGGATTACCAGCTAAATATCTAAGAAAATGGAACTACAACTTCCTTATCTTAAATGGAGTTCCAGAATCAGTAGCTGATTTTATACAAGGAAGAGCTTCAATTACAGTTGGTTCTATGCATTATCTTGCAAAGGTAAAACAAGCTGATGAATGGTATTCTAGAATAATTAGTAAGTTACTAAATTTATTTAAATAATTCTATAATTGAAATCTTCAAAATACTTAAAATATTTTAATCTTTTTTAGATTTTTTATGATTAAACTTAATGTAGTGAAAAGACTTTATTTAAGGATAGAAGAAAGTGAAAAAGATCGAATAGATGAGAATTACAGAGAAATAAGAGAGAATTACAATCCAATGAAGCAAAATATAAAAATAAAAGTTCTTTTCATTGGAGAATCCCCTGCTGGTGCTACATTCTTTTATTGTGCAAACTCAAACCTATATTTTGCAACTAAAGAAGCGTTTGAAAAAGCTTATAGTAAATCAATCACTAATTTCTTAGATTGCTTTAAATACTTAGGTTGTTATCTGATCGACGTATACAATAAACCTGATACAAAAGCAAAAAGTCCTTGTGGATGGGTAGGAAGACAAGAGAAGGGAAAATTAATTCCTAACTTAGCAAATCAAATATCTCAATTAAATCCTTACTTTATAATCGTTATACATGAAAGAGTATGCTGTTGGGCAATATTATCAGCCAAGGAAGCATTAAAAAAGTTAAAGAAGTCGAAAACTCAACCTAACTTTAACTTAAATGACATTAGATGTTTACCTTTTCCGAGATGTGATTGTAGAGAAGTTTACATAGATCAACTCGCTGAAATCATTAAGAAAGAACTAATACCACGAGGTATATTCCCTAAAAAATTACCACAACCACCATGTTAATGACATAGTATTTTAGGATCGTAAATAAGCCAATTGAACTATTATAATTTAAGAAATCTTAAAGCTGTATCAATTAATTTTCTTTTTATAATTTCTTCGAATTTCTTCTCATCAAAAATCAAAAATGGTCCAGAATCTGAAACTTCGATAAATTTCGATGCAAGTCCAAATCTATTAAACTCATCCAGAACTCTTTTTATGCTATCGAGAGGAATTTCATAGAACTTTATATATTCCTCTAGTCTTTCTCTTGCAATTTTCGGATCTCTAATTCTGCTAATTGCAAGAATTGTCGTTAGCGATCCAAATTCAAATATAAGTTCACTCTCAGGCAAAGGAATTCTACTCAATATGTATTCCGAGACTTCTATTGAACTTCTAATTTCATCATGGATAAATCGACCACGAGAATCGTAAATGGGAACTTCATAAGCTAAACCGAGTTCTTCTAATCGGTTGAAGAAGTCTCTGCTCTTGCTGTAATTATAGTAAGTGATAAAATAACAGATTAGGGATAGAAGTGGATGTAATTTTCGCTTTCTTCCATATCTGAGTTCAACTTCTTTTCCCATTGTTACAAGTTTACTGTGGATTACATAATCCGTAACTCTACTTTCAACATGCAAAAGCAAGCGATCAAAGATGTCTTTCTCTGATAATTCAAATCTCATAATTCTTTCTCTTACATACCTCTCCACAGTTCCAACTGCTATTATTGGGGCCATTTTACCGAACTCTTTGATAATACTATCAAGTTCTCTAGAATTCGTGCTAATTCTATTAGCAATTATTTCTCTGCCGATTTCATCTCCTTTATTAGTTAAATGTATGAAATACTTTCTTAGTTCTCCACTACCTCTAGCTTCTTCAAGTACTAAATCAAAGTTTTTCAGTATATTTAAAATCTTAGGTTCAATTATGGTTCTGTACTGAGGTCTTTTAGTCTTTACACCAGAACATATTAAATCGTAAGTTATAGCATCTCTATACATAGAAGGAATCTCTCTAGTAATATATAACATTGCAAGAAGATTTATAACATCTTCAATAAACTCATCCAATCCTGAGTATCTTAGCGTTTGTATGAACTTATCTAATTTTCCCTCTGCTACTGGAATTTGTTCGATTCTCCTACCTTTGATCCATTCTTCAAAGGAACCAAACATAGGAAATGTCAGAGAGATGTTTAAAGATCTCCTTAGCTCATTCTCAAAAGAGTTGTAATGGACGATCGGGATTACCCTCCCTCGATATTCAATTTTGCCTTCATATGCTGGATTATCGACGACTATGTAAATTAAATCAAATCCAGATTTAGCTAATTTTTCAGCATCTCTCCTAACATCACTTGTAAAAGTTATCTCAATTCCAATAGTTTTGTTGTGTGATTTGCTATATCCATACAAATCTATTCTATCACTAGGCGAAATATAACGTTCTTTCTCCACTGTAAAATCGTAATATTCAAGAAGAGCTTTCAGATAATCCTGAACTTCTGAATGCATATTGGCCATGGTAACACCTCTATAATTGATTGGTAACTGATTGGTAATAGATTGTTTATTAATTTTTCGAATCTAAATAACATGGATTGGTCAAAATACAGCTTTGTCATTAGAGCTAAAAACCGGAAAGCTGTTCTATTATGTTTATCTAATCCAAAAACTCCTGCTCAAATTGCTAAGGAGCTTAATTTAAGCTTACCTCACGTAAGTAGGGCTTTAAAGGAACTTGAAAAAGAGGGTTTAATTGAGTGTTTAACACCAAATGAAAAAGTTGGAAGAGTTTACAAGAGAACTATGATTGGAGAGGAAATTGCTAACTTTATAAAAAAGATTTGTTAAAAAATCCATGCTAGAAATTGTTTCTTAAAGACTAGATATCCTTTCAATTTCCTCTGCTAAGGTTTTTAATCTTTCAGAAATTTCTCTAGTTTCTTTAGCGAATTTTTGTAGTTCTGGAGGAGCAATTCCTATGAATAGTTCTCTTAGGTGTTTATAGATTATTTCATAGATTTCTCTTGCATTATTTGTAGAAGCTTTTTCACCTAATTCAATTACGATAAATCCATCTGCTAAAGCAGTTTGTCTTGCTGGATCTGTTAATCTTTTAGCTACGAATATTTTAAGATGAGGAATTTGAATTAAGTGCTGAGTTCTTCCAAATTCTTCATCTATTGTTGATCTATCTATTTTCTGTCCCAATTCTTACATGATGCATAGACATAAAATCCAGCATTCTTAATTAATTTCATTCCCCATACATCTACTTCTATCTTCCCTCCTCCCCTTGCATCTAATTTCTTATTAGTCTCAACTTTAAACCCTAAATCCTCTAATACATCCCTAACTATACTCTCTAATATTTCTCTTGTCAGAGCCTTTCCCTCATATTCCTTACCTAATTTCTCTTTTTCTTCCCTTTCAATCTTTTCTTCTCCTTCAACTTCTTCTGTCTCTTCAGGTGGAGCTAATCTCTCTATAAACTCATCTTTAAGAAATGGTGCTTGGATTATGTCTGCACCACTAATTCCAAAAACTACAATTCCCGACTCTATTAAGGCTTTAGCGATTTCATCAATTTTATCTTTCTTACATTGTAAGTTTGTACAGTATCTTTCAAAGTCTTTACTAATTGCTAAATACTTACTTGCCTTACTTGCTATTGAATAAATGTGTACACTACCAATTTTGGTCATTAATATTCTCTTATAAACACCAGCTTTTACATCTTTAAGAAATAACCTAATATATAATCCCTAATTTCTTCGTTAATAGCCTCTCTCTTAAAGTATCTGTAGCAAGCTCTTCTGAATTTTTCGTAATACTTTATTTCTATTTCATCTAAGAAACTTTTATCTAAAAATAACTTTTCATATTCGTATTCATTTAATAGCTTCATAAAATCTCTTACTGCTTCAGAAGCTTCGAGTATATCCCTTCCTGTTAAAAACTTTTGAATTTCCAGTCTAACATCATCTACTATCGGTGGGCTTGGTCTTACTTCCTTATCCCACCAACCGTGGGTAAATCGGGATCTTAATAAAGCTAAATAAACACCAAAAGCTTTAGCATCTGTATCAATTAATTTTTCATTGAACCAATATGGAACAGTCATGATTATGAGTTTAAATATATCGTTATAAACATTTCCAAGATACGAGATACAGATATGCAAATGCAACAGTTAATGAAACTTATTAAGTTGCATAGATAAATCAAGCAACTTATAGGGAATATATCCTCTCTCTACATTATACTTTTAAATTTCTAAGTTGAACTAACAATGATGGAATGGACAGAAGAGAAGATAATCGAATACATTAATCAAGGATGGACATTGAGTTATGATAAAACTAATCAGAAGTATAAATTACAGAAGAGGATAAATGGCAGAGTTAAATCTTACACTCTTCCTAAGAGATTCAATGAATTTTGTAAGAGGTTGAAAGAGGAGTTTAAGTATCTTCCAATCTTTGAGGATATAGAGAAAGAATACTCGATTACGAAGGTAATGGAGAGACATAATCTTGATGAAATTGAAATTTACGACGTATTATGGAAATACGTTGAATGGAAGCTTAATAAGAGGGAGGGATTGAAGGAATTGCTTTATGATATTCTTTGTAAGTTTAAAGCAATTGAAGAAATTGAAGATAGATTAAATAAAGCTTCAAGAATGGTAAGAACAGGATTTGGATTTGCTGAATTAAGTTTTCAATGTCCTAATTGCTTGGAAAATTCCAAGCTGAGATATGATAAATCAATGGGGAAATGGGTTTGTTCTAACTGTGGAGAGATACCGTTCTAAGATACAATTTTCCATACTTGTATCTCATGATATTATTCTTCAACTCTAATATTAAAAATTTTAACTCATTTCTATATCGTTTATAGCTAAATTTCTCAGCTATTAGCAAATTTTATTAGATGTATCATAGATGTAATCTTATGAAAGTTCATAAAGAGAAATATGAAAAATGTGTAGAAATGTTAAGGCAAGGATACTCTTACAGACAAATAGCTAAGAAGCTAAAGCTATCAATATCTCAGATTAATCAAATTGCTAAAGATTTAGAAATAATGGTTGATTTAGAAGTTAATAAGAGGAAACTGAAAGAATTAGAGAATAAGATTAATGAATTGGAAGAATATAAAGCTAAATTAGAGAAGGAAATAAAAGAGAAAGAGAAGCTAATAGATGAAATAGTAGAAGTTGCTAAGCTTAAGAAAGAAGCTATAGGAACTCTTAAACTGTTCGATAAAGCTTTCCAATCAATCCTGTCAAATCCGTACATCCATTACTTAGCTTTATCAGATGATAATTTTAGAGACTTAATAGTTAAAGCTAATAAAATTCATGAAGCTGTTAAAAAGTTATAGTTAACTTAGTTAATTAACCGAGTTGAAGATATAGTTTTATTAACATTATCAGATAAAATTTCTGATTAGATGTATCGTGTAGACTGAATGCTAATAGAAGTTATAGACACTGTTTCCTCCTATATTCTCATAATATTCTTGAAAAGAAGTTAAGAATAGCTTTAAACACACATTGAAATTAGACATCTTCGATACATGATAATGTCGTTTCAGTTTCATTCTCATTCCCATGTATCTTAGTTACTCCGTAGTTGTAGAATCAGTATTTTTGACATACGCCATAGCATATCAATAATGTGTGCAGGAGTCGTGAATACTTGAAGTAACAAGTTTCTTGCACATTGAGGTATTTATAAAAATAAAATTATTTTAATCTTAAATTCCATCCTCTTTCAGATTCAATTATTATTCCACTCTCCTTAAGCCTCTTTAGTCGATCATAAATAGTTCTCCTCGAATAAAGATCTGATAATTCTTCAACGATTTCCTCTGATTTAGCAGGAAGTAATCTAAGAATTCGATAAATACATTCATCTCCCTTGATAGGATTAAAGAAGAAAGGAGTAAACGAGATAATTTTCCTAATGTCTTCTTCTATTACTATATCTCTATCATTAATCCAAGCATTAGCTTTAGCTAATTGTTGTAAATTCCATCTTAACCTAAATCCAGTAGTAGATCCTATAGAATCTTTAAATGCAAATACAATTGGATCTAATTTATCAGCTTCCTCTTTAGGAAGCTTAATTTCAATTTCATCATCAGGAATGTTTAGATTTTTCTTCATGAATGGAGATCTCTCCTCTTTAATCTCCTCGTGTATTCTTAACAGATCTTCTTTAGTATACTCGAAGTAGAAAGGCAGAATCCTGCTCCAAAATCCAAATTTTTTAAGTCTGTTCTCCCTCTCCTTGATAACTTCTTCGGGACATGCTAGAATGACACCACATCTTACTCTGTCTCCTATAATTTCAGCATCGAATTGAATGTTGAAAGTGTATACAGCACTAACTCCTTCCTCTATTATCACGTTGAGAAGAGATAGTATTTCATTTGTTACCTTCCAACTTCTATTTAAAATTTTTAATAAATCAGGAAATATTAAGCATTTAACTCTTTTCGAAGAGATTTCTGGAAGTATAAACCTACTTAAACCGAAAGATGTTACATCTGAAATAATTTTTACTCCCTTACATCCTGCAAATTGAAGTAGAGCTTCAGTTTTACCGTATTCTGGAGGGGCAAAGATTCCTAAGCTTACAGGCTTAGGCTTTATCCATGCTGAAATTATTGCAAGTTCCACGATATCCTCAAGAGGTTTCAAGCCTATTGCCATGAAACCACCTCAAAAAATTGAAAGAGAAGTGTTAAAGCCTTTAAAGCCATATCTCCTCATAGCTCTGATTTTGGGGAGATGAAGTATTTGTCCTCTCTGATCTTTACGGCTAATCCTTCCTCTGTCAGTACATCTAAAGCTTTTCTTGCGGTCTCCTCGTTTGTATTGTATCGATCCATTACTTCTTTAACGGTGATGGCTTTTTCCTCTTTTATATCCTCCTTTAGTCTTTCTGCGATTTCCTGAGGATGATAAACTTGTATATCAGAATCTCTTTCTTCTCTTCTTTTTTCTCCCTCTCTGCTTTTCAAGCAATCGCAGTCCTTGCTATGAATGATTCTCGTAAGAACTTGTCCTTTATTTCCTCCTTTAGTTTTTACGATGCATTTGTGAATTCCTGCCCTAAACTTATCATATATCTGTGCTAATTGCCAAAACTCGGAGAACATTCTTGGCTTTACTCTTATGCCATTTTCGTCCTCTCTGTAATCCCCTACACTTACTCTCCTTTGCATCCATTCGGAATTAATCTCTTTTCCATTTTCTCTGAGTATTCTAAGATTGTAAATGCATGCAGGATATTCTCCTCCATTTCTACTTCTGAATTTCTTAATTATAGGAAATCTTTGCAAGTCTATTTCGACCTCATATATCTTATCCGCTTCGAATTTGAAGAATCTTAGAGGTTCTTCAAGTTCAATCATTACATTTTCAATCTTTATCTTTTTCATCTCTTATCACCCCTTTTCGGAATAAAGATATAGGATTTGCTAGTTTTCATAACTTCGACTTCTCCCTCAAGAGCTAATTCAAGAAGAATTGCTCTTGCTGTCGTCCATGAGATACCGAATTCTCTAGCCACATCGTTTACTGAAAAGGGTTGTGTCTGTTTTTTTGCAAACTCTCTCACATTTTTTCTAATCTCTTCAATTTCACGAGTTCTTACAGCCACTTTCACATCACCTCAATTGGACTTTCTTGCAAAAGTCTTAAGTAACTAACTAATGTTAATTAGTTAGTTACTTAGTTAGGTGGTTTAAATGATAAAAAGGAGGTCAGAAATAGCTGAAGAAAGAGTGCTTGAAATCTTAAGCAAGTACCCAGAAGGATTAGGGTTTAACGAGCTGTATAGACTTTATAAAGAAAGAGAAGGGGAAAACGCTGTTTCAAACTTGACGTTTTCAAATGTTATTAGAAAGTTAAAGGAAAAAGGAAAAATAGTGATTAAAGAGGAAGGTTGGACAAAAGGAAAAAAGAAAACAATAAAGCTAAAGGATGCAGGTAAATTTATAGCTAGTAAATTGTCAGAGATAAGAGCATTCAAAAAAGCATTTGATATGTTCTTAGAGAATCGTGTTTCTAGATTAAAGAGCGAATTAGAATCCTTGGAACCTTTTGAAGGATTAATAATACTGAATGAAATAGAGTTCGGGAAGAGTTACATTGCACATAAGCTTGACTTATTGAGAAAAGAGATTATAAGCTCAGAATTATCAGAAGATTTCAAGAAAGATTTAATTTTCGAGACTTTTGAAGTCGAAAAAGAAATAGAAAGTGATTTTATTAATAAAATTAGAAGGATTGAACCCCTTTACGATTTTTACAGAGCGTATTTAAAGACTTTGCAGGAATGCATTGAAGAGTTTAAAAAGGATCCATTGGAGACGATTGAAAAATTTGAGACGATTTTTGAGAAGAATTTATTGCAAGTAAACAAGGAACTATACAAACTTTTCAAACACGAACAAGAAGAAAGAAGAAAAAAGATAGCTCTTAGAAGTAAGTATACTGAAGAGGAACATAAAAAGAAGCTCGAAGAGCTTGTAAGAACGATAGAAGAGAATCCTGAAGGGTTTGCTAAAGGGTTTGGTGAATTTCTTGAAGATCTATTTGAATTTATTCATCAAGCCGAAGAAGTTGGGAAATTAACAGAGGATGTTGCAATAGCACTCGATCCTTACTCTTCTCTCGAGAGATTAAAGTTCTTCAAGTCTAAGATTGAATCTGAAATTGAGAGCTTGATTAAAGAAGCTAAAGAAGAGGTGATCGAGAAATGAAATTAGTTGGTAGATCTATTATTGGAAAGAAGAAAGCAAAAGAAGGATTTGAATATCCTATTGTTAGATTTCCTCTAGAATACAAAGAAATAATTGGAAAAGGAGCTAAGATTTATGAAATTGATAAAAATAAATTCTTGATTTCAGTAGATGAAAGTGAGTTGGACAACAAGTTGGACAACTCTATAGAATTTGTTGGAGTTGATAAAAATCTATTACAGAAAGCTAAAGAACTGGAAGTTGATATTAGCTCATTTATCAATGAGAAATTAAGAGAACTTTTAGAGAATTTAAATTTAAGCCAGGGCCCGGATTTGAACCGGGGTCAGGGGATCTGCAGTCCCCCGCATGGCCCCTCTGCCACCCTGGCCTATTTCTTTATTCCCTTAGGCAGTATTTAAGAGTTTTGGAAAACAAATTAAATGAAAGATAATGATGGTAAATACAAATAAATATGTATGGTATTGTATGTAAAAGTGTTTTTCGAGCAATAAGTTTTTTTATTCTATACTACCATCTCGTAGTGGTGATGCCCATGCACAAGGAGGAAATGGTCTTACTGCATCTGGCTCTTTTTAATGTCAAGAGGTTCTTTGAAAACGCCGGTGTTGCAAACGGACACTTCAAGTTGTATGACGAATTGGGTGTACACCCAGTACACATCCACAAGAGCAAAGCAGATCATAAAAGAGCGATACTTCTTTTGTGTAAAGGAATATACGAGATATTTAAGGACAAGCATGCAAGCGAGCTCTTGAACAACCCTAAGATAAGGGAGCTTCTTGAGTCGATTGAGTCAGATCTAAAACCATGAGGTAAGCATCTTCACCATCTTGATAGTAGTTTGGGATTACGTCAACAATCTTGAAACCCATTTTTTTATACAAATTCTGAGCAGGGTAGTTTGATACCCTAACTTCAAGTATTATCTTCTTTTTTCCCCTCTCTTTGCACCTTTCTATGGCCGTGGAGAGTAATTTGGTACCAATTCCTTTCCTTCTGAACTCCTTCTTAACGGCTAAAGATACTATCTTGGATGTTTCCCTGTCTATATCCATCACTGCTATGTAACCAACAACTTTCCCACCTATATCCGCAACGAGTAAGTCGCTACCGTAAGTCACGTAAATGTACACGTCATAAACAGGGTTTCGCGGAGAAAAAGCCTCTCCATCTATTTCCATTATATCTCTAAAGTCCTTTACGCTGTACTCCCTTATTACCACACCCAACACAAAACGTTATAATACTTTTCAAGATTAAAAACTTGTGTTGCAGATAGCAGATTACATATCCAAGCGTTACAGCGGGAAGTTGGTTGAAGTAGGTATAGGTTACAACTGGATCGTAGCTCTAAAATTAAAAGAAAACGGCTTTAGAGTAGTTGCGACTGATATAAGGCATATTCCCATTAAGGATATTGAGTTTTACATCGATGACATAACCACACCAAGACTTGAGATTTATTCAAATTCAAGCCTCATATACTCTATAAGACCTCCACCGGAGATAGTTCCGCATATACTTAGAGTAGCTAAAGAAGTCAAAGCGGACGTTCTGATAAGGCCTTTCGGAAACGAGTTCTACAGCGGTAAGCTGATAAACTACAGGGGTGAAAGGTTCTACGTCTGGAGGGATGGGATTGAAACTTAAAAGGATACTCAAGAAATTGGCTTGTCTGATTTTGCCACCTCTACTGTATGCTTCTCTGGTGTACTCAGTTCTCAACGTATTTGGTTACTACTTGGCGGGATTTCTGATTGCATACTTCATACCGCCAGCCGGTAAGGAGAGCATAATACCTCTGATGATATCATACCTGAAAGATTACGGAGCGTTTGCAGTCGTAATAACTATACTGCTCATAACAGCAACTGATGCATTCACAGCCTTCTTCATCATCTGGAACTTTGACATAGTTCTAATGATTCCAAAGATTGGTAAACTCATTTTCAAACTCGAAGAGAAAGCTAGGAAGTTCGTAGAGGAATACGATTTGGCGAGGAGCACTTATTTAGGTCTCTTCATATTCGTTTTCATACCATTTCAGGGAACTGGAAGCTCCACCGCAAGCATTATCGGGAGATTGCTTGGCTTAGATAATTTGAAGCTATTTCTTACAGTTGTCAGCGCCTCTTTTACAAGTTCCCTCTTCATAGCATTGGTTTCCATTTATCTAACGAGTTATTTCAGGGACTGTTCAGTTCTAGTAATAATAGGCTTCATACTCATCTTGGGAGTTGTTGCGAGATCGATAAGAAAATATCGTGTATACCAGAGAGTACTCCATGAGGCTCAGAGACGTGTTCGTGAAGGCGTTGAAGGAGTTGGGAATAGATTGCATATCAACAGAGATAAAAAGGATAACAGAAAGTGACGATCCTCTTCAATCAATGGCCTATCACGTCATAATGGGTAAAGCTCAAGTTTGCAGGGGTTTGAAAGGAAAAGTTTTCAACTTAAATCAAGAATGCGAGAACCCAGCTTATGTAGGCAAATGCGACGATCCAATTTTAACGAGAAACGATCTACTTGAAAAGGCGAAGGATTTTCCTTTTATTGTCATAGACTGCTCGTTCTATGATTTTCACACAGAAAAGGAGAAGAAGAAGCTCAAGCTTCAGATTCAGCAATGCTTGGGAGTTATAAGAAAGTTCATGTGGGATGAAAGGTTGGTAATAACTCACAAGGATTTTGGAGTTGGAGTGTTTTATCCTTCAACGGCGAAATTTATCAAAGAAATGGGTTTGAAAGATATCATTTTGCTTGATCCGAATGGAGATGAAGTTTTTGAAGGACAAAGAGCGGAGTGCTATATAATTGGAGGTATAGTAGATAAAACGGGAAACAAGAGAGGATGGACTTCAAAGATCGGCGAAAATTTGAGGAGGGAAGGCATCAGTTTCAGATCGATGAGAATAGAACTCAGAGGAGACGTCATAGGAGTTCCCGATAGACTTAACACAATAGTCGAGATAGTTTTGAGAGTTGTTTTAGATGGAGAGGATGTTGAAAAGGCTGTAAGGTCTGTTCAATCTCATCTCGTAGCCAAGTGGAGGCTCAGAAGGGAATTGCCCAAGAGGACGATTAGAATAGACGTAAACGGTAAGCCCTTCAGAGTCGTGAGGAAGTCGGAGATAAAGAGCTTTGATTGGCTCAATATAAGACCAAAAGATTTCTATGAGGCTTGTAGCGAGCTAGGTTATCTCGTTATCGATGATGAGTGGCTCGAAAGGATTTTGAGGAACTCGACGTTCGATGAATCTAAAAATAGGTATATCTTCAAAGGATTTAACTGAGTTGCGGGGTGATCCTGTGAGACTTTACAATACCTTAACTAAGGAGATGGAAGAGTTGAAGCTGGATAAGACTGTGAGAATGTACGTATGTGGAATAACTGCTTACGATTACTCGCATATAGGTCACGCGAGGACTTTCGTATTTTTCGACGTTCTGAGGAGGTATTTGGAGTATGAGGGGCATGAGGTCATCTACGTCCAGAACTTTACCGATGTAGACGATAAAATAGTAAGAAGGGCTGTGAATGAGGGTAAAACGCAAAAAGAGATTGCTGAGAAATTTATTTCAGAATTTCTCAAAGATATGTCCGCTTTGAACGTGAAGATGCCCGATTACATGCCAAAGGTTACGGATCACATTCAGGATATAGTTCAAGCGGTTCAAAAGCTGATAGAGCTCGGATACGCTTACGAGGTTGAGAATGAGCATGGGAAGGATGTTTACTTCCATGTTCCAGCTTTCGAGAGCTACGGAAAGCTCTCTGGTATGAGCTTAGAAGAGTTGAACAGGCACAGGATAGAGCCCAACCCCAAAAAGAGAGACGTAAAGGATTTCGCCCTTTGGAAGTCAGCGAAGGAAGATGATTTCAAGGCTAAAGCGGTATTTGATTCCCCTTGGGGTTACGGGAGACCGGGATGGCACATAGAATGTAGTGTGATGTCGGCAAAATATTTGGGAGTACCCTTCGACATTCATGGAGGAGGTAAGGACTTGATTTTCCCCCATCATGAAAATGAAAGGGCACAGAGCTATGCATTATTCGGTGTTGAGCCTGTGAGGTATTGGATTCACTGCGACTTCGTAATGATCAAAGGGGAGAAGATGAGCAAGAGTTTAGGAAATATAGTCAAGATAAGGGATGTTTTGAACGTTTACGGAGGAGAAGTGCTGAGATACTTCCTCCTCACTGCATTTTACAGAAGTCCGCTCGATTACAGCGAGAAGTCACTTGAGAGAGCTAAGAACTCCTACAACTACCTCAAAAACACGCTCATCAACTTGGACATGGAGATTTCGGCATTGAAGTCGTACGGTGAAGATAGGAAGGATATGGGATTTGATCCGAGTAGCTTTTTAAAGGAATTTGAGAGCGCTATGGACATCATGAACACCCCTAAGGCTCTAGCAGTCTTCCATTCCTTCGCAAAGGCTATCAACAAGAATCTCTACGATATGAGCTTAAAAGAGCTTGAAAGCTGTTTTGAAACTTTTATGACATTCTCGAAGGTCTTGGGATTGTTCGAAAACTATGAAAGAATCCCTACACTTCCCAAAGAGCTTATAGAGCTTGTTAAGGAGAGAGAAGTCGCAAGAAAGGAGAAAGATTTCGAGAGAGCGGACAAGATTAGAGAAAAACTGAGAGAGAAGGGAATAATGCTTATAGACACACCTAAGGGAACAAGATGGCTTACGAAACATTTTTAAAACGATTTCTAAATATCAAAGCAGAAAGCACTCTCACATTCTAACCAAATTTTTTGGGGGTGATGAGCATGAAGGTGTGGCTGATAGGTGCTTATGGTATAGTCTCCACCACGGCGATGGTAGGAGCAAAAGCCTTGGAGAGAGGAATAGTCGACAAAACTGGGTTGGTATCAGAGTTACCACCGTTCAAGAAGATTTCGGAGTACGTTCCTCTTAAGTTTGAGTTCGGTGGACACGACATAAGGCCCCTTCCCACAGCTTACGATGCCATAATGGAGCATTGGGAGTCAAACAGACACTTCGACAGGGAAATTCTCGACGCTGTTGGAGATGAGCTTAAGAAGATAAAGGCTTGCAAGGGAACAGCTCTAAACTGCGGAGAAGGTATAAGGGAACTTGGAAGGGTAGAGACGCTTGAAGATGAGGGACTTACTTTGAGGGAGATTGTAGACAGAATCGAGAAAGATATCAAGGGTTTTGCAGATGATGAAACTGTTGTGATAAATGTCGCTTCAACTGAGCCCCTTCCAAAGTTCAGCGAGAAGTATCACACGACTATAGAAGGATTTGAAGAGATGCTCGATAACGATGTCAAGGAATACGCCACAGCGAGCATGCTCTACGCATATGTAGCCTTGAAGCTTGGATTGCCTTACGGAAACTTCACACCAAGTGTTGGATCAAGTTTACCAGCTCTGAAGCAGTTGGCTGAGGAGAAGGGAGTTCCTCATGCAGGAAACGACGGTAAAACTGGTGAAACACTTGTTAAAACAACCTTGGCTCCGATGTTCGCATACAGAAATCTGAAGATTTTGGGATGGATGAGCTACAACATCTTGGGTGACTACGACGGAAAGGTGTTAAGCCACAGAGAGAATAAGGAGAGCAAAGTGATAAGTAAGGATAAGGTACTTGAGAAGATAATGGGATACTCACCGTACACAATAACAGAAATCGAATACTTCCCAAGCTTAGTTGATAATAAGACAGCATTCGACTTCATTCACTTCCAAGGGTTCCTAGGCACTAAGATGAAGTTCTACTTCATATGGGATGGCATAGATGCGATTGTCGCAGCACCTCTAATTTTGGACATAGCAAGATTCCTGCTGTTTGCCAAGAAGAAGGGTATAAGCGGAGTCGTCAAGGAAATGGCCTTCTTCTTCAAGAGCCCAATGGAGACGGATGTCATAAACACACACGAACAGTTCGTGATGTTGAAGGATTGGTTTGAAAAACTTGCGGAAGTTTGATTTTAATTTTTTAACTTCAAAAAGGCTTAAATATCTTCGTACGTTTGGAGCATCATCAAACGAATTCTTCGAATTCTGGTGATCAGAATGTTAGGGGAAATACAGGATAAGGTGTATAAAGGAACAACTACGGTCGGACTAGTCTGCAAAGACGGAGTAGTACTTGCCACAGAGAAGAGAGCTACTATGGGCAATTTCATAGCGAGTAGGAGAGCTAAGAAGATTTACAGGATTGCAGACAGGGTTGCAATGACAACTGCTGGTGCTGTTGGTGATGCGCAGTTCCTAGCTAGACTGATATCCGTTGAGATAAAGCTCTACGAGATCAGGAAAGAGGAGAAACCTACTGTTAAGGCCATAGCTACACTACTATCCAACATACTGAACTCCGTTAGATGGTTCCCGTATTTCGTACAACTTCTAGTTGGTGGTGTAGACAAGAGAGGACCGAGCATATATTCAATAGACCTCCTGGGTGGCGCTATTGAGGAAATAGACATTGTGGCAACCGGTTCGGGAAGTCCAACAGCTTACGGTGTCCTTGAAGACAGGTACACGCCAGAAATAACCGTGGATGACGGAGTCGAACTAGCTGTAAGAGCAATATACTCCGCAATGAGGAGAGACTCTGCATCAGGCGACGGTATAGATGTAGTTAAGATAACAAAAGATGGTTACTTCGAACTCAGCAAAGAAGAGGTCGATAAGATACTGAGCAGCTTGAGAAGAGCATGATGGACAAGATTAAGGAGATAAAGCAAAAGGTAATAGAGTCTCTGCCCAAGAAAGTTAAGGTAAAGGATGTAGAATTTGAAGGCCCATTTCTAGTAGTTTATGTCAAAAATCCACAAGAGCTTGCTAACGCCGATATCGTAAAAAAGCTGGCAAAGGATTTGAGGAAGAGAATCATCATAAGAGCCGATCCCAAGAGCTTAAAGCCTAAGGAGGAAGCTGAAAAGATAATCAGACAGATTGTACCGGAGGATGCCAAGATTACGAGCATATTCTTTGATGAAGAGTACTGTGAAGTTATAATAGAGGCTGAGAAGCCGGGTGTAGTCATTGGTAAGGGTGGTTCGACATTTAGAAAGATTCTAAAGGAGACGGGCTGGAGTCCTAGAGTAGTTAGAACTCCGCCATTAAAATCTAAAACAATAGAAAGCATAAGGAGCTATCTTTTAAGCGTCAGAGAAGAAAGAAAGGAAATTCTGAAGAGAATAGGAGAGAGCATAAACCGTCCAATCTTACATGCAGATAAGTGGGTAAGAGTGACGTTCTTGGGGGGAGCGAGGGAAGTAGGTAGGAGTTGCTACCTCCTGCAAACTCCAAATAGCAAGATACTGGTTGAATGTGGAATAAACGTCAGTGGAAACCAACCTCCCTACCTCTACATCCCAGAAATCCAGCCGTTAGACAGCATAGATGCCGTTGTAATTACACATGCACACCTCGACCATTGCGGTCTAGTTCCAGTCTTGTTCAAGTACGGCTACAGAGGCCCAGTTTACCTAACACCACCTACCCGAGATCTTATGGTTCTGTTGCAACTCGACTTCATAGAAGTTGCGAGCAGAGAAGGGACTACAATACCTTACGAGTCTCACTGGATAAGAACGGCCTTAAAGCACTGTATAACGCTTGATTATGGTGTCGTAACGGACATAGCACCCGACGTCAGACTGACATTCTACAACGCTGGACACATCTTAGGTTCAGCAATAGCCCATTTCCACATAGGTGAGGGACTGTACAACATAGCATTCACAGGAGACTTCAAATTTGAGAGGACTAGGCTATTCGATAAAGCAGAGACAAACTTCCCAAGGCTTGAAGCTCTTATAATGGAGGCAACATACGGAGGCAGCCAAGACTTCCAACCTTCGAGAAAGGAGGCTGAAGAGAATTTAATCAGGATTGTTAACGAGACAATAAGTAAGGGTGGTAAGGTTCTCATCCCAGCCTTTGCAGTTGGTAGGAGTCAGGAAGTAATGATAGTTCTTGAAGAGGCTATAAGAACGAAGAAGATAGATGAAGTTCCAGTCTACATCGATGGAATGATATACGAGGCTACAGCTATCCATACAGCCTATCCAGAATATCTAAACGCACATCTGAGGGATTTGATATTCCATCAGGGTATAAATCCATTTATAAGCGAGAGCTTCGTGAGAGTTGATTCTCCTTCGAAGAGGCAGGAAGTCATCGACTCATCGGAGCCTTGCGTGATAATCTCCACATCAGGTATGCTCAACGGAGGTCCAGTCATGGAATACTTTAGGGCTCTGGCTGGTGATGAAAAGAACACTATCGTGTTTGTCGGTTATCAGGCTGAGGGAACTTTGGGTAGGAGGATTCAGAAGGGTTGGAAAGAAGTGCCTTTCACGGTCGATGGAAGGAGAGAGGTAGTCAAGGTGAACATGCGAGTTGAAACTGTTGATGGTTTCTCTGGACACTCAGACAGAAGGCAGCTAATGAACTACGTCAAAGCGCTGAGCGATAAGCCTGAAAAGATAATTACCGTGCACGGTGAAGAAAGTAAATGCATAGACTTGGCATCGAGCATCTACAAGACATACAAGATCGAAACTAGAGCTCCGATGAACTTGGAAACTATAAGGTTCATCTGAAAAAAAAGCGTTATATTTGAGCGTGCAAATCATTCTAAGTGAAAGTTCTGTGTGTAGTCGGAAAATCAAACTCTGGAAAGACTGCACTGATAGAAGGTGTTGTACCCATTCTGAAGAAAAAAGGCTTGGTAGTTCTGGTTATTAAGCATGCGAAGGAGTTCGATATTGATAGGGAAGGAAAGGACTCTTGGAGGATTTTTAGGAGTGGAGCAGATGTCGTAATAACCTCTAAGGAAAAGACTGCTTTCATAGGTAGGATTCCAGATGATCTCGATACACTTATCGAAATTTTCAAGGACAAGTACGATTTGATACTAACAGAAGGTTTCAGTAGCTCGAATTATCCAAAGATTGTGGTTCTTAAAGACGGAGAGGATTTAAGAAGTTATACAAATGTGATTGCTGTCGTTGCCGATTTCAATGTCGATTTCCAACCCAAATTCAGGAGGGACGATTACGAGAATATAGCAAACTTCATGATCAGCTGGATCAAATCCGCCTGCCCCTCACCCTTCTGATGTCGAACTTAGCCTTTTCACTTACGTGCATAACTGCTAGAGTTCCGGCCATGACAGGATCACTTACAACCAGATCACTGACCTTTGGAACACTACCGAGCATGTTCAGAGATATCACTGGAATACCACATCTCCTAAGCATCTTCACCTCATCCGCAATCTTACCGCCCATCAAACCACCGGCCAAAACTAAAGCTTTAGCTCTGTGCAATCTTGAAACGGCATTCACAGCTTCAGCCAATTCGATTTCACCAACTATGGGCATCGTATCGACACTAATTCTTTCCCCTCTCAAGTTGTGTCTGTCCGCTTCGCTAATCGCACCCAACGCCACTTGAGAAACCAAAGCACCACCGCCAAATATTATAACTCTCTTACCAAATATGTCCTTGAACGGTTTTACTTCTTCAACACTCAAAACGGTCGGAATCTCCTTGATCTCTTTGAGCATACTCTCGAAATCACCACCTTCAACTTCAAAATATATCATGGCTTTACCCTTGTACTCTCCATCTTCGAGTATAAACGTCTGGGAATACGTTATGTTTCCATTGTAATTTGCTATGACCGTCGTAACATCCCTAAGAACACCGATTTCGTTCTTGGCTATTATCTGTATAGCCCTGAGCATCTCACAAGTGTTTCATTGAAGTATTTTAAGACTTGTCCATCAAAATGGTTAGTTCATATAAGATGTTTTAGATCGAGTCGAACTTTAGGATAACCTAATATACCGCACAGCCCATTAGCACTCATGAGAGTTGCAGTCTCTACTATAAGCGGTGGTTTGGATGACAAGGTCTCTGAAGTTTTTGGAAGGGCTGTGAGCTTCACGATAGTAGATGTTGAAGATGGAGAAATTAAGAGTGTTGAAGTTGTTAGAAACGATTTCGCTGTGAGAGGTGGAGGTGCGGGAGTTGCGGTTTCTCAGTTTTTGGTCGATAAAGGAGTCAATGCGGTTATAACTGGAAACGTCGGTCCCAACGCTTTGGGAGTTCTAAGTTCGGCCGGGATCAAGGTTTACAGAGGGAGTGGACTGACAGTGAAAGAGGCTATTGAAAAGCTAATCAGGGGAGAGCTTGAGGAGATTACATCTCCATCCCAGCCAAAGATGGGAAGGTGGAGAAGAGGGGGAGGAAGGGGTCAATGGTAAAGATTGCGATTGCGAGTGGTAAGGGAGGGACGGGAAAAACGACCCTTGCAGTAAATTTGGCATACTTCAACGGTGTAGACCTCTTCGATTTGGATGTTGAGGAACCGAACTGCCACCTTTTCATCAAAGGTGAAAAGAGGGAAGAAATTGTTTGCAGAAAGGTTCCATCAATAGATGAAAGCAGGTGCGACTATTGCGGGATCTGCAGAGACGTATGTGAATTTCATGCTATAGTCGTTCTAAAGGACAAAATATACGTTATGCCAGAGCTCTGTCACAGCTGCGGAGCTTGCAGCTACTTTTGTTCTAAAAGAGCGATTGAAGAAGTCGAGATACCCATAGGAAAGATCGTTGAGGTGAATTCCAAAATAAAACTGACCTACGGCATTTTGAATGTCGGAGAGACTACTCCAGTTCCGATCATAAAGCAGGTCAAAAAAAAGATTAAAGGCGATGCAATTATAGATTGCCCGCCCGGGACATCCTGCCCTATGGTTGAAAGTGTTAGAGATGCTGATTACTGCATTCTCGTTTGTGAGCCAACTCCCTTCAGCTTGCACGATCTCAAATTAGCCATGAGCGTTCTGGACAAGCTTGAGGTTTCCTACGGTGTTGTAATAAACAAGCACGGATTACCCTTCAACATTGAAGACAAGATCGATGCGGATATAATTGGCAGAATACCGTTCAGCAAGCGTATTGCGGAGAGCTATTCCAGGGGAGAGCTTTTGCACGACTATGCTGATCTGTTTAGAGAGATCTACGAGGTGATTAAATGCAGATTGCAGTAGTTAGTGGAAAGGGTGGAACTGGAAAAACTACGGTCACATCGGTGTTTGCAACCCTTTGCAAGGGAGTTATAGCCGATTGTGATGTCGATGCTCCAAACTTGCACATTCTTCTAAAGCCGAGGATTTTGGAGGAAATTCCGTTTAAAGGTATGAAGAAGGCTAGGATAATTCAAGATAAGTGTGAAAGATGTGGGTTATGCATGGATCTATGCAGGTTTGACGCAATTTACGTCGAGAACGATTCCTACAAGGTTGACATTGTGAGGTGCGAAGGCTGTGCTTTCTGCTTCAGAGCTTGTCCGAACAAAGCGATTGAAATGGTCTCTGAAGAGAGGGGTAAGATCTTTGTGTCCGAAACTGAGTACGGACCTTTTGTTCACGCTTTGCTTGAGCCCGGTGAAGAGAACAGCGGTTTGCTTGTGCACGAGGTGAAAGCTAAGGCAGAGAAGGTTGCTGAAGAGAAAGGCTTAGACTTGATTTTGGTTGATGGGGCACCGGGAATAGGCTGTCCGGTAATTGCGAGCTTATCGAAGGTTGATAAAGCGGTTGTAGTTACGGAACCTACTCTTTCGGGCTTAAACGATATGGAGAGAGTTTTAAAGCTAATAAGACACTTCAGAATAGAGCCCTACATTATCATAAACAAATTCAACTTGAACTTGGATGTCAGCAATAAAATTGAGAGATTCTGCAAGTCTGAGAAAATTCCTATAGTTGCAAAAGTTCCTTTCTACGAGGATATACCGAAGGCAATTGCAAATCTACAAATACCGATTAAGGATGAAATCGTGGAAGCTTGGGAGAACATATGGAGGTGATAGCATGCAGGAGTACGAGGAAGTTAAGGAGAAGATGAAATTCAATCATGAGGAAGTCAAAAAGAAGTTCATGGAAGGTATCGATCAACTGGCTAAGAGGATGAAAAAAGTCAAAACCAAGCTGGCTGTAATGAGCGGCAAGGGTGGGGTTGGAAAAAGTACCGTAGCTGGTCTCTTAGCAGTTCACTATGGGAAAAAAGGATACAAGACGGGAATCATGGACTGCGACTTCTGGGGTTCGAGTATTCCGAAGATATTCGGAGTTGAGAACAAACGTCCAGTTGTTAGAGAGGATGGAATTGAACCAGTTCATACGGACAAGTGGGGAATCGCTGTAATGTCGATTCAGTTCTTCTTACCATCGCCTGAAAGCCCGTTAGCTTGGAGAGGCCCGTTGGTGAGTGGAGTAATAAGAGACATGCTTGCAAAAACGGAGTGGGGCGAGTTGGACTACTTAATATTTGATCTACCCCCTGGAACGGGTGATGTACCTTTAACAGTTCTGCAAGAAGTTAGACCGAATGGAGTTATTCTGGTCGCCACTCCTCAGGAGCTCACAGCTACGATAGTTGAAAAGTCTCTCAAGTTGGCTCAAGAGTTGAACACTGCAATAGTGGGGTTGGTTGAAAACATGAGCTACTATGAATGCCCGCAGTGTGGGCACAAGGAGTATTTGTTCGGCAAGGGTAGGGCTGCAGAGATGGCGAGCAAGTATCGCATAGACTTCTTCTTGGAACTGCCAATAGACCCAGCTTTGACGAGGTTGTGTGACAGTGGAAAGATCGAGCTATACGAGATCGATCCATTCGAATTTTTCCTTATCTAACTTTTGTCCTCAAGTTTTTCTTTTGCATTCCTTGTACGTATAGATAATCCTGTGCAAAGCTGTTAAGTGTGAGAGAATACCTACTATGAGGACTATCGATTCGAGAATGCTTGGAAAGGCCAAACCAATCATAATTAAAATCAGCCTCTCTCCCCTTTCTGCAATCCCGACATCACATTTTGGTATTATCTTCTCAGCCCTAGCTCTTGTGTAGCTCACCATCAAAGCGCCACTTAGAGCAAAGACCGCTAAAACCCAACCGACTTGAAATCCCAAAGCGAAGAATATAGCTATATCAACATACCTGTCCAAGACGGAATCAAGAAATCCTCCAAACTCTGTAATCATCCCCTTATCTCTGGCCAAGGCTCCATCTAGAGCATCCATAAGAGAGCTAAGAATTAGGAGAATTACGGAAACTGTGTAATTTCCCAAGTAAATCTCGTAGGCACAGAGAAAGCCTAGAAGCAACCCTAAAATTGTCAAATGGTTTGGCTTAATACCGATTTTGGCTAATATGTTTGTAATAGGTTTCAGAAGCTCGGTTGTTCTGCCTTTAATAGCACTCAGCATTATCTCAAAACCCTACCTCTGTAATGACCAGTTATTGGGCATCCCAAGCAAATCTTACCCCAATAGTCGCATTCACTACAATAGGATTTGCACGGTGCGACTTTATCTCTTTTAAAGCCTACGTTAAGCGGAATTATTGTACTCTTTTCAGTCCTGACTATTATTCCTACATCGACATCGTAAACGTCCGGATTCGGCCTCACATGCTTATCTACTATCGCCTCAAGCGTTGGAAGATCTTCACCGACAAACATCAGTATCAGGTTTCTGTTTCCAGCAACTACAAATCCATTGAGAAAGAAAGGGCAGTCTCTTAGGGTGTCGAGAATCTCATCGGGATTTTTGCACTTCACATCTACTTTCAGTATGTACATGCGCGAGTTCTTTAAATTCACTCCATAAGTGTGATCTATTATTCCAAGCTCTTTCAGCTTCTTTATCCTGCCTCCCACAGAGGGCTGGGAAAGACCGACAAGTTTGGCTACCTCAGTTTGAGAGATCTTAGGATTTTCCTGAAGTATTTTTATAATCAATCTATCCTTCTCGTCAAGCTCTAAAACCTTCATTCAAACAGTCTCAGCACGAATATATTATAAGCTTTTCTTTATTCCGTACCATACAACTCTTGACTTGGTATAGAATCCTTTCAACTCTCTTAAGACATCCCCATTGAGGGCAAAGACGCCTTTGCCCAACATTATCATGCTTGCCAGTCCTCCACAGCTTTCAACTGCCTCAATTGCATCCAGTATATCGTCATCCGCAAAGCCGCACCTTAGCGTAAATTCCTTGGAAACTTCAAACAGGTAACTTATCGAAGGTCTTTTCAAGAACTTCTTTAAACATTCAACGCCAATCTTGTAAACCTCCTTCAAGTTTCCTTCAAGTATTTCACTCGTTTTAAGCTCACCCATAACGAGAAAATCCATTTCCACATCCCAGAGGAATCTGTCAACACTGCATATAGAAGGGGCGCTAGCATTCTTCCTTACAACGAATCCACCGTGACACTGCGTTGTCACATCGCCCAGTCCCGTTCTATTTAAAACCTCAGCTTCATGTGCCAGATCAGCAATTTGAAACAAGGATAGATTCAAACCGAGCTTTTCGTTAACTTCAAGTGCACTTGCTAAAGCTGTTGCACCACTCAAGCCAAATCCACATCCTAAAGGAAGATCAGATTTTATTTCAGCTCCTCCCTCATATCCAAGCTTGCTCAAAACGTATTCGAGAGTTGGTAACCTTATTTTCTTACCGTTAAATGTTGTTTTTTCAGCTAGTCTTACCTCAACACCTCTATCTATTGTAAATCCGACTCCTATAGATCCAGAGTTCTTAGGATCATCTATCACTGGTGCGAAAAAGCACGTTACACTCGCTGAGACGAACATAGTTCCAATACATTCCGCATTGTTTTTAAAAGGAACAATATCTCCTCATCGTTCAAATCCCTATCAAGTGAATCGTAGAATAGCTCCAGAAGGTCTGCCAGTTTACCTTTAACCATGTCCTTAAAGCTCTCAAAACCCCTCTCCTTTGCAATCGAATCAAGTAAAGCTTTTGCAAGTACGAGAGATTCTCTTTTCATTCCACATGAGTAATAATCTAAGAGTTCGTCCAGTTTATCTTCGTAACCAGTTTTGAGAAGCTTAGCTCTGTAGCGATCTTCTTTCTCAATAATTATTCCGTATGGCCTTAGCCAAGGTTTTATGGCCTCAACTTCCCAGTCCTCTATTAAGCTTCCAAACCTTTCAAAAACTTCGTTAAGCACTTTCACAATTTCTTCTGGAGTCTTAACATCCAACCTTCTATAATCCGAGCAAGCACAGAATGTCCTTACCTCAAACAATCCTTCAGGAACCTTTCTAAGAACAAAGTCGCTTACAACTTTCAAAGCCTTGTCGCCAATCATAACCCAACTCCGACAAACTATTTTAAAACTATACCCCATGCTCAAGTAGTGTACATCGTAGTTGGCGACAAAGAAATTGCAAGGAAAATTGCGAGGATATATAGCAACTGTGTGTTTGTTGGTAAGGATACCGATGATTTGAAAGATATCAATGTAATTGAAGGAGATCCACTCGAGATCATTCCTAAGCTCGATCTAAGCTCTGCTAAGGTTGTACTCGCTTCAGACGAATCAACCAATTCGAAGATTGCAGAGTTTCTGAAATCAAAAGGAGTCGATGTCGTAGAAGTGAATGTTGAAAGGGTTTGCGATCTTTACAGAAAGCTGAGAATTGATAGGGCAAGCAATGGGACTGGAGTGAGGAGAAAGTACTTGGAGACTGTTGTTGGGAAGTCTTTGAGCGGCGTTCCCTTAAGAAGGATGGACATGGGTGACGAATGTGCTGTAGTATCGGTTTTCAGAGGAGGAAAACTGCTTAGACCTCATCCCGAACTTATCTTGAAAGAAGGGGATACACTCGGAATTCTTTGCGGTGAAGAGATCAGACAAGCAAGAAACCCCTTTGACAATATTTTGAGGATCCTTAGAGGATACAGAGATGAGGATATAATTACAGAGTCGCGAATGCTTTCCGAGAGGTTTGAATCCAATATAATCACTCTAAAGCTAGTTTCGGGAAATGCTGGTATCGTGAAAGATCTTACAAAGCTTGATGAAGCCGACTTAGTGGTGACTTCAGCCATCAAAAAGAAAGATAACTTAATAGAAGAGCTTTCAAAGGTTCACCCAACTGTTGTTGCTAGGGGGAAGAGAGAGTACAAGAAGATACTTGCAGTTGTAAACTCGAGCGACCCCTTTAAGATTATCTCCCTTTCAAAGGTGTTTGCAAGGGCTTTCGATTATGTAAAGCTCCTACTTCTTGAAAAGGAGCAGTTGGTGTACGCTTCGAAAGTAATTGAGACTTCAGTTGATGTCAGCGTTACCGAAGGAAATCCCTTCGTTGAGTTTGTCAGAGAATTTAAGAGGAGATACGATCTTCTGATAATCTCGCTTAAGAACGATGTCGGAAACATAGATGAAGATATTATCTGGAAGGTAATTGTCGATATGGATACATCGGTGCTTCTGGTATGAGCGAGGATCTGATCACAATAACTCTAATTTCCCTAATTGCCTTTCTCTCGCCTCTCTTAGCCGAGAGGCTGAACATTCCTGCAGTGGTTGTAGAGCTTGTGTTAGGTATGTTTCTAGGTGTAAGCTTTCTAAACGCCATTAAACATTCTGAGTGGCTGTCGTTCCTAGCTCTCTTGGGTCTGATATTCTTAATGTTTCTATCAGGTCTTGAGATTGACATTACGGCAATATTAAGGGAGAAGCGTACTTTACCTCTTAGCGTAGCGTTTCTAATTCTATCTCTGATTGTATCGTTCGCAATCACACAGGCACTTGGATTGAGTTTACTCTACGCGATACTGCTGGCAAACGTTGCCGTCGGTATAGTAGTATCGACTTTGAGGGAGTTAAAGATAGAGAAGACGAAGTTCGGGCAGATGAGCATAATAACGGCTTTTATAACAGACGTAACGACTATGTTTCTGCTTTCCATCTACTTCCTTTCCGGATTCATCCAAATAATCTTCGCATTTCTGATAATAGTAGCATTCTTCATATCCTACCACTTGGGCAGATTGGTAATTTGGCACTTTCCCGAATTCGTGGCAAGGTGGTTCGTTAGGGATCCAATGGAGATAGGAGTAAGAGGCTCTCTCGCAATAATGACTGTATTCGTCGGTTTAAGCTATATCTTAGGTGTTGAGGCAATACTCGGTGCTTTCTTGGCTGGACTTCTTCTCTCAACCTTGTTCAGAGGTGGTAAAAAGCTATATGACAAGCTCTATGGAATAGGCTACGGCTTTCTAATCCCCATTTTCTTCATCAAAACTGGTGCCGAATTCTACTTCAGAATAGATTTAAACATGATCAAGTTTGCGTTAATCCTGCTTGCAGTATCTTACATCGTTAAAGTCTTGCCAGCACTTATTTTGAGGTTTGAAAGAGCTCTTACCTTTGGAGTTCTACAATCAACAAAACTAAGCTTAACAGTGGCGGGGGTAACAATAGGAGTTTCAGCTGGCATTCTTTCGGACTTCGAAGCAACTTCCCTCATAACTTTCACGATAATTTCGTGCCTGATATCTCCGACAATCTTCAGACTTCTTTACAGATAATCTTCAACGTAAGCGTTCACGATCCTCTTGGCAACATCTCTCTTCAATCCTTTGACCCATTCGACCCTCTTGGGCGTAACTATAACAACTCTCGTATCCACAGTTCCCATTCCCCTTTCCTTAACATCGTTTGCAACGACCATCTCCAGTTTATCTTCCTCCATCTTTCTCTTAGCCACTTCAATTAGTTCTTCATCGCTCAAGCCCGTTTCAGCCTTGAATCCTATGATAGGCCCGTCGTAAACCTTTCTTACCTCCTTAATTATCTTCGGAGCCTGCTTCAGCTTTAAAACGAGTTCTTCAGTTGTTTTTATTTTCGAGTCGACTCTATCGACTACAAAATCTGAAGGGGCCGAGGCACATACGAATAGATCGCAGTTTTCAATTTCCTTTAGAACGGCATCGAGCATGTCCTTAACTGAGACAACCTTAACCACTTTGAAATTCGGAGGGTCAATCTCTATGGGCTTTGACGAAATCAGAACTACTTCAGCCTTCCTTCTCCAGAATTCTAAAGCCAATTCGTTGCCCATCCTACCAGAACTTTTGTTGCTGATGAACCTGATAGGGTCTATAAACTCGAAAGTCGGACCTGATGTAACGACAACTCTCTTACCTTTAAACTCGTCACTGCTCAAAGCCCTCTCAACATGGAGAACTATCCTTTCAACCTCAGCGAGCTTGGCCTTTAACCCCTCAAACTTCGGCTTTATCTCCTCAACGCCCTTACTTCTCAAAATCTCCAAGTTGTCCTTAATAGCTTCATACATTGCCAAATGCATCGCCGGAGCAACCAGAACGGGTTTTCCACTTCCCAAAGCTGTTAAAGCCACTAGTGTAACGTTTGTATCTGCGATGCCGTGAGCTATCTTCGATATAGTGTTGGCCGTAGCTGGAGCAATTAGAAGTAAATCCGCTTCACCTCCATACCCCAAAAATCTGACGTGGTAAGATTCGTCAAATTCCTCCAAAACTTCATCGCATGCAAACTTCATCAGCTCTGGCGTAACGAATTTCTTAGCATCATCGCTTAAAACTGCTACAACCTTAAATCCTCTCCTCTTTAACTCTCTCGCAATGTTAAAGGAATTTACTGCTGAAACGCTTCCAGTAATTCCCAAAACTATCGTCTTCAGCATAGCTCCCTGTAAACTTCTTCAAGATCTACTTTAACCGGCTTCCCAAACGTTATAGGCCTCGTTTCTTCATCCTCATACCTTGGAATTACGTGAATATGAGCGTGCATTATGACTTGCCCAGCCTGCTTTCCGATGTTACTAACGATGTTGAACCCAGCTGGATTAAACACCTTCAGCTTCTCGCAAACAGCCTTAATAGCTTCGTGCAAATCTTTCGCTAAATCGGAAGGAACCTCCAAAAGGTTCTCATAGTGCTCTTTTGGAATTACCAGCGTGTGACCCTTGCTGAGGGGGTTTATGTCCAGAAAGGCAATAACATTATCGCTTTCGTACACTACGTACGCCTTTTCTTCCTTCTTCGCAATCTTGCAAAATATGCACATACCTCAAGCGTTTGAACGACGGTATAAAAAGATTTATTCGATGCTTGTCGAAGTCCATTGACACCTTCCATCAACGCATCTGCATGAAACATTGAACTTCTCCGCACCGTAGCAGTCAAGCCATTCGCATATCGTAACAGTCAATTCTTCGAACTTTGACTGGCAAACTTGTCCGGAGCATCCTGCTACTATGCAATCTTCATCGCTATTGCATCTACCATAAGTCGACCAGCCGCAAAATTCTACATGGGGTGATAGAATGAAGTAATCACCATCCTTATTCACAAATACTACTGCTGCATTTTCTGGGACATTGAAAATCGTTACCTCACTCCTGCATATACATCTACAAAGCTCTCCGTATTGTATCTCCAAAATTCTTTGACATCCTCCCCGCACTAAAGTGCGAGGATTCCCTGCGGGGAGGTTTGAGCTTCTACGGGAGAGACCCGTAGAAGCACGGGGTGTGCCAGCACCCCGTTAAACCCGTCTCTCCCATTGAGGGAGACACGGGCTATATTTAGCACACCAACAACATCTCTATGAGCTTCTAAACCACAGTTTAGACACTTGAACAATCTTTTATGCTTATACGCATTAGTTGAACCGCATCTCGGACAGACCGATGACGTATAGTCCTCCCTAACGAATTTAACTTTAATTCCGAAGTTTTCTGCTGTCGTGATTAATCTATCGATAATGTATCTGAAGCTCCAGAAGTTGTGAATAATTGCGTTGGCTTTAGTATTCTTGTCGTTGTTTTGTCTTATTCCCTTAACGTCTCCGACTATGATTTCTGTTACTCCCCTCTCGTAGCAGAGTTTAACGAATCTGTAGATTATGGTGTTAACAGCATGTCTAAACCTTAGCTGTCTCTTTCGGTAGTATTTTCTGATTCTCCTCGTCGTATCCATTCCGTTAACTTTCTTAGCTATCGATTGGTAGTGAGCGATTTTGTGAGTCCAATACCACCAATCTGCCAACAAGGACTTACCGCTAAACGCTATTGGTTGCTTTTCACCTTCAATCCAAGCTGTTATGATGTTTATCACTCCTAAGTCTATGAAAGCTCTCTTCTCAGGGGAGATGGTACGCCTCGGTTGATCAACTTCTACAGACTGATGTGCGTACCATCTCCCCGTTAAGTCGTCGTAAAAGATTTCTAATCTCCCTTGTTTCCCTCTCCACTTTATTTCTCCAGTTATTCTAATCCTCAAACCCTTAGGCAGAACCAAATACTTCTTTCCTTCCACCTCTTCTATCCTATAACAATCGTTTCTAATGACAGTCATCAATTTCCTCTTATTCAATAACCTGTCCTTCCAGTAGCGAGGAGGAGAAACCTTACGAATGTGTGATGGTAGTTTTCTTTGATTCTTAAGCCTTAACAAGGAGAAGAAACTTCTCCAAGCTTCGTTGTTCTTCCTTATAATTTGCTGAGCGGTAGCTGAACCTAAAATCGGCTTGAACTCATCATATAGTTCCTCAACTCCTTCTTTCCAATCGAATTTTCCTTCAAAGAACAACTGTCGTCTAACGTAGTTTAGCTTATTCCATAAAACTGCTGACATCTCGCACAAGCTAAACAAAACCTTCTCCTGCTCCTTGGTTGGTCTTAGCCTGAACTTATTCACTCTTTTCATTCTTCTTAGCCTCCTTGAAGTATTGTTCTTTAACGTACTCCATTATTACGTCTGACGAGACGTTACCTGCTGTCGCTACGAAATAACTCCTTGCCCAAAGTTCTGAACCCTTAATTTTTGATTCAGGATACCTCTTACCTAACTCTCTTGAAGATGCTCCCTTGAATATCTTAATAATTTGTGCAGGAGCATACTTTGGAGGAGCTGAAACGAATAGATGAACATGGTCAGGCATAATCTCCAACGCTAAAATCTCAAATCCCCATTTCTCAGCTATCTGATGAAATATATCCTTCAAATCCTCCTTATACTTGTCTAAAATTGACCTTCGATACTTAGGAATAAACACGAAATGATAGTTGCACAGATATTTAGCATGTCTTGTCGATTTTAGTTGCATAGTTTAAATTGTGTATAATAAGAATTTTAGGTCTAATAAACACCTACCACCAACCTCCCCCCTCCCGCCTCCCCTAATTCATCCCCGCTCTAAAGAGCGGGGCTTTCTTAGCGACGTTTTGTAAGTTTTTTCCCTCCCTTTCAACCTTGACCTCAACACCGCAACAGTTAACCCAAACTACAGCGTTTAAGGTCTTATTTTGTTCATCGTATCTCGCAAATGGTTTTCCAAACCCCGCTTCACATTTTTCAACCTTATAACTCACTACGTTCGAATTATGATCAGTTGAAAACTGATAAGCTGCAAGTAAAGCCAAGATCAACATTACTGCAAGCGCAACCACCTTCAAATTCATTTTTCATCTCCCTCTTTCAAGTATTTGAAGTAATAAAACCACGTAAACCAGACAAACCACAGCAACCACAAGTAGTTTCCTGTCTTGAATGCGTTAAATCCCAGAAATCCAAGAAATCCCAAAAATCCTTTCATCCATTTCCTCATCTTCCCACCCAACTAACGTTTATGAGCTAAACCGACCAACTCATCAAAGCTGACTCCGTTTATTCTCAAGTAGGATTCTAGACCTTCTAAGATATTTTTAATCACATCGTAACTGTAGTAGAACGCGCTACCTATTTGAACGGCCCTAGCTCCTGCTAAAGCGAATTCGACAACATCTTTCCAGTTCGAGATGCCACCACACCCTATAACTGGAATGCTCACTTCCTCGTAAATGTCCCAGACGCATTTCAGAGCTATTGGCTTTATAGCCTTTCCACTGACACCACCGCTTACGTTACTCAAAATGGGCCTCTTACTTACTATATCAATAGCCATACCCCTAACTGTGTTTATAGCAACTATTCCATCAGCTTTTGCAGATTCACAAACCTTAGCCAATTCAACGTAATCGAGATTGGCAGAAACTTTTGCAAAAACTGGTTTATCCGTGTTTCTCTTCACAGCTCTAATTATCTCGTAAACCAAATCGAAATCTCTTCCTATCTCCAATCCCAAACCTTTGGCATGGGGACAGCTTAAGTTAAGTTCGAATGCATTAGCAAAATCGAATATCTTGACCAATTCGGCGAATTCCTCTGGATTAGAACCGAAAAAACTCACGATTAGCGGACAAGCACCATTAAACATCTTTAATTCTCTTGCAAATTCCTTAGCTGGAGGCGAAGCCAATCCTACCGCATTCAAAATTCCGCACTCCCAACTTATTACACAAGGATTCTTGTAACCCTCTCTCCCCTCCAATCCGACGGATTTCGTAACTACAGCTCCAGCGTGCTCCGCTATCCTGTTGAGAGAACCAGCGTGACTTCCTAAGATCCCGCTCGCGAGCATGATAGGGTTTCTAAGCCTTAGATTCGAGAGTTCAACTTCAAGCATCGTCTAATGTTATTGTTGTGATGAATTAAATTTTTTTATGACGACCGTGCAAATGATATTATCGAAAAGCTTATAAGTGTTACATAGTTAGCACATTTGCGGTGATAAATATGAGAAAAGCAATTGTAGTTAGTTTAGTGTTGGCATTCTTTGTCGTTTGCGGTGTTGCGAGTGCACACTTTACAATGGTTCTACCGAAGCTCGATGCTAAGGCGGAGGATTACTTAGCTGAGCTCGGTGAAACGAAGACACTCTACATCCTCTGGGGACACCCGTTTGAGCACATACTCTTCGACTGTCCAGATGTCGAAGTAACCCTAAAGGATCCAAAAGGTAACGTTAGAACGCTTACACCCGAAGAAGTGACGCTTGAAGGTTTGAAGGCTTGGAAGGTATCGTTCAAGGTTGAAGAGCCAGGCGATTACATAGTTGCAGTAAAACTCGTCGAAGAAGAGCACGGTCTGATCGATTACACGAAAGCGATAATACACTGTGGCGAGGAGGCTTGGGAGGGATGGGATGCTGTCGTTGGGCAGGAAGTTGAGGTAATTCCCTACACAAGACCTTACGGTATTGAAGAAGGATTCGTTTTCAGCGGTAAAGCCATTTTCAAAGGTGAACCTCTCGCCAATGCGATAGTTGAGGTAGAGAAGTATAACACGAAAGATGAAGCTGAGCCAATTGTGAAGCTTGCAGAAGAGAAGTTCAAGCAAGATCCGCCGATGATGTTCACAAGAGTCGTTAAGACAAATGACTATGGCTACTTTGCATACACGCTCGATGAACCCGGAATATGGTTCGTAGGTGTCTACGCAGAGGAAGGAGGTATGGAGAAGAGAGGAGTCATAATAGTTCCAGTGCTTGAGAAGTTCCCGCCGGAGGCAAAAGCAACGGCAGATTTGAGTGAATTGGAGAGTAAAATAGATGAATTGAGCGGAAAGATTGACACACTTGAGAGTAAGATTAGTGCGTTGAAGGGGGCGAGTGATCAGAGCATGAGCTACGGAGCGATAGGATTGGCCGTAATAGCTATAATATTGGCAATTGTGGCAATTGCGAGGAAGTAATATGGTCCACATAAGCGATGGAGTGTTAGCACCGGAGATATGGATCACCGGATACATCGTAACCGCAGTTATCCTATTTTTTACTTTGAGAAGAGTAAGAGCAGAGGATATACCGAAGATTTCAATTGTAACGTCGGCATTTTTCATAGCCTCACTCATCCACATTCCTATAGGCCCTACATCTGCTCATCTCATCTTGAACGGTCTAATGGGAATTCTGCTCGGTTTATATTCATATCCAGCCATCTTCATAGGATTGCTTCTACAAGCTCTCCTTTTCCAGCACGGAGGTATAACAACTTTGGGAATAAACACGATAAATATGGGAATTCCAGCTCTGATTGCATATTACATCTTCAGACTCAAGAAAAATCCGATCACAGCTGGTGTTGCTTGCGGATTGGCAGTATTTTTGGCAGTCCTATTAACGTCAATTGTTCTAATGTTGAGCGGTGAAGAGTTTTATGAAGTGGCTGTTTTACTATTCATAGCCCATGTACCAATTGCAATGGTAGAAGCTTTCGTATCTGCATTCGTTGTGGCAATGCTGTTGAAAGTTAAGAGAGAGGTGATAGCTTGAGGAAATATGTCGTAGCCCTGATAGTGATCTTAATCTTGGCAGTCCCAGTAAATGCACATAGAATGCACGTGAATTACAAAGTTTCCGAGGTTGAGGTTTACGCTTGGTACGGTGGCGGAGCTAAGGTTGTTGATGGTGTCGTGAAGGTTTACAGATCTGACGGAACACTCTACGTTGAAGGTAAGACGGATGAAAACGGTACTTTCAGATTCAAACCAGAGATCGGTGAAAGTTACAGGGTTGTCGTCGAATCGATGGGGCATAGAGCTGAGTGCGACGTTAATCTAACTTCTGCTCAGGTTGTTGTGAAAGAGGAGCCAATACATCTCAAGGTCATATCGGGATTGGGCTATCTGGCAGGATTGGCCGGAATTGCATCGCTCTACATTGCAAGGAGGAAGAGATGAAGCATCATCTCGTAGATAGATACTATCACTTGGATTCGCTCATACACAGACTAGATCCGAGAGCCAAGTTACTGGGAATCTTCATTCTGGTTTTTTCAATAGTACTCGTTAAAGATCTTTTGGCTTGTATCCTAGCCCTGACAATATCTTTGATCTTCTTATACTTATCGAAATTACCACTTAAATTTGCATTTGAGCAGTTAAAGTACGGCCTGATTTTTCTACTTATTCTATCGATTACTATGCTGATATTTGGCCACAGACCTTTCGAAATATTTACGAGAGCTACTTCGGCTCTGATACTCATATTCGTAGCATTTGCAACCTCCCGCTTCGATATATCCATAAAAGCCCTCAACCAAATAGGTTTTCCGAGCAAATTAACTCAGATTCTCATGTTCGCATACCGTTACATCTTCGTATTCGCTGAGGAATACGAAAAGCTGAGCATCGCTTTGAAGATGAAGGGTTTTGAAAAGAGAACAAATATTCATACGTTCGAGACAATTGCAAAGCTTATAGCTACGCTTTTCATCAGAAGCTACGAGAGAGCGGAAAGCGTTTACAGAGCAATGATTCTAAGGGGTTACACTGGAAACATCGAAACGATCACGGATTTTAAGATTACTGCGAGAGACATCTTGTTCGTTACGCTATCTTTATATCTTGCAATAACTCTGCACATCGTAGCATGGATGCTTTAGAAGTTTCAAATCTAAGCTACGCTTATGAAGATAGAAAAGTGCTTGATAACGTTACGTTTAGCGTTGAGGAAGGCGAAATTATTACGATTCTTGGCCCGAATGGAGCTGGCAAAACTACTCTGTTCTTAAACTTGGTAGGCATTTTAAAAGGTGAAGGTGAAATAAAGTTGTTTGGCAAAAAGATTGAAGATTACAGTAGAAAGGAGCTAGTTAAGACGATAGGAATGGTCTTTCAGAATCCGGACGATCAGATCTTCATGCCTACAGTGTTCGATGAGATTGCTTTCGGCTTGATAAATCTCGGATTTGAAAAGAATGAGATTGTGAGGAGGGTAAACGTTGTTTTGGAAAAGTTTGGTCTTGAAGGGTATAAAGATAGGTATCCACATCATTTAAGCTTCGGAGAAAAGAAGAAGGTTGCAATAGCATCCGCCATATGCACAGAACCGAGGATTCTGCTTCTTGATGAACCGACAGCTAACTTGGATCCAGTCTCCAGAGAAGAGCTAATAGAAATAATTAGGGATTTGAATGATGACGGAATGACAATTCTAATCGCTACACATGATACCGAATTGGCGTTGCAATCAGATAAAACAATAATACTAAACAGAGAAATTGTTAAGATCGGAAAGCCTAAGGATGTATTCTTAGATTTGGATTTACTTAGGCAGAATGGATTGGATGCACCGCAAATCGTTAAACTCTTTATGAAACTTGGCTTAAAGATACCACAATCATTGGATGAAGCTGTTGAGATAATTAAGAGGGAATTAGATGCGAACCGTCACAACTCTTAGCTTTGAATAGTATTCCTTCCCTGCAGAAGGCACAGCTTACTCCCAATTCATTGCATTTTTCTTCTATCGCCTTTAAAAGGCGGATTCTAAAATCTTTTGGCAGATACATGTAACTACCAACTCTCTCGGTGTAAATTCTCTTATAGACTTCAGCCAAATCGGGTAGAACCTTGGAAAACCTTGCCAGAATGTCTTTTCTAAGCTTGAGAGTTGACGTAACAACGTGATCGACGAAGTCGCACTTCTCAAGAACTTTCATGGCTTCATCCTCAGTTAGAAAGGGGATTATAGGGTCTAAGCGCAAGATTACGGGGACACCGCATTCTTTAATTATCTTGAGAGCCTCAATTCTCTTCTCTGGATCTGGTGCGTTTGGCTCGATAACTTTGGCTGTTTTCAAGCTTGTGATCGTGATGCCTACGGCGCTTTTCTTTGGAAATACATCCAAATCCCTTGCCACAATATCGCTTTTGGTTACGATGAGAAGTTTTATGTCAAAGTCGCTCATAATTTCTAAGCATTTTCTCGTTATCTTTAATTCTCTCTCTATCGGTGGGTAGGGGTCGCTGCTGTTTGACATCGATATCAGAGAATTTTTTGGAATCTTCTCCAGATCTTTTACAAGCTTTCTGAATAGGTCTTTTTTAAGTCTTAGTTCGTGAAATCGAGGTATGTAAGTTGAGTAGCAGTATATGCAGTTGTGATAACAGCCAGTGTAAGGGTTAAACGAAAACTTTGGCGGGCATGTGCATAACTTTGATTTCCAAGGATCAAAAGGCTTAACGTAGTACATAGCCAAAGATGAAGTAGTGACACTTATAAACATTCAAAACTTCGATATTAAAACCTTTGAAAAGCTTTAAGACGTAGTCAATATCCAGTCTTCGATCGCTTGGTGGTCCGATATCTAGACAGGATTCTTTCTTCCAGTCTATGACAGCGAAAGACTTTGCATGCTTTTTAACCCAGTCAGCGTATTCTTCTCTATTCTCTATTTCGTGAAGTGAATCTGCAAAGAGCACGAAATCAACTTCAAAATCGATCTCAGGGGGCTTGTCGGAAACTATTATCCCAACGTTTCTCAAGCCCTTATTTGCAAGCTTCTTTACAGCCTCTATATCCTTCTCAACGGCGTAAACCTTTCTGAAGAACTTTGCCAAGTGAACAGTGAAGTAACCCGTCCCTGCCCCGATGTCAAAAGCTACATTTCTACTTTCAAGCTTTTCGATCTTTTCTAAGAGTGGTTTGACGGGTAATACTTTTCTCCTCCAATCCGATTCTAAAATGTCGCTTAGCACGTTAAGACTAACAAATGCTAAATATAAGCTTAACCACAGTTTAGCATGGCTTACTCGATCAGAATATGCAGAATATTCGGGATAGATGTTAAAGCACACATAAGCTTAGCGTTGATACTGCTGATACTGTCTTACGTCTTCTACGTCAACAAACCACCATTTGGATTCTCGGATTTGCAGAATCCGATGAGGTTGATTTATTCGGTTGTTATGGCTGTATCGATATTCGTGGCTGTTCTCATTCATGAGCTTTCACACTCCCTAGTTGCAAAGAGGTTTGGTGCTAGAGTTAGGGAAATTATCCTATTCATATTTGGCGGTGTTGCGAGCATAGAGAACTTACCAAAGGAGCCAAAGAAGGAGTTCGCAATAGCCATAGCTGGTCCTCTAGCAAGTTTAGTATTATCGCTCTTTATTCTTACACCTCACAGGTTCTTACATTTATTTGGCTACTTCAATCTAATCTTGGCAATATTTAACTTAATCCCGGCTTTTCCCATGGATGGTGGAAGGGTTCTCAGGAGTCTTTTAGCAAAGAAGTTTGGATACGTCAGAGCTACAAGAATTTCGGCAAATGTTGGAAAAGCTTTCGCGATATTCATGGGTGTCTTTGGCCTTTTCTATAACATATGGCTGACATTCATAGCTCTTTTCATATACATAGGAGCTGTTGAAGAAGAGAGAGCGGTAACTTTGGAAGGATTGCTTTCAAATTACAAGGTTGGAGATGTCATGACTCCAAATCCTATCTGCGTAACTCCCGATATGACGGTAAGGGATGTTATAAGCTTAATGTTGAGGCAAAAGCACTTGGGATATCCGGTTGTTAAGGATGGCAGACTGGTTGGGATAGTCACACTCAAGGACATAACGGACGCTGATGAAAACGACGTTGTTGAGAACGTTATGAGTAGGAAAGTCATAGCAGTAACCCCAGAAACTAAAGTCTTCGAAGCTCTAAGGATAATGAGCGAGAACAGAATTGGCAGGTTACCTGTTGTGGAAGGAGATAGGGTTGTTGGTATAATATCAAGGAGTGATATAATCAAGCTGGCCGAGATACTCGAGATATTCGAAGGTGTTAAAAGTTCAAGGGAGAAGTTCGGTAGTGTTCAGAGTGATACCAGCGGTTGATCTCAAGGGTGGAAAGGTAGTCAGATTGGTTCAAGGGAGGAAAGACAAGGTTACGATCGAGCTCGAAGACCCAATAGAGGTTGCAAAGATGTGGATAAAGAAGGGGGCGAGGGTTCTACACGTTATAGACTTAGATGGCGCCTTCGAAGGGAGGCTGTTTCACGAGGATGTTATCTTGGAAATAGCAAGGATCGCAGAGACTCAGGCTGGAGGAGGTATAAGAGACTTGAAGATAGCTGAGAGACTTCTTAATTCAGGAGTTGAAAGGGTAATTTTTGGGACTCTAGCAGTTAGAGATGTAAGATCTGTGAAGACGTTCGCAAAAAAATATCCGAATAGGGTTATGATTGCCGTGGATTCTAAGAAAGGAAAAGTTGTTGTAGAGGGATGGGTTAGGAAAACGGAGCTAACGCCAATAGAAGTTGCGAAGCTTTACGAGGATTGTGAAGTCTCATTGCTCTATACGAACGTTGATGTTGAGGGTTTGGTTTCGGGTGTTGAGCTTGAGAAGATTAGGGAAGTTGTGGAAAGTACGAGCTTACCGGTTTACGTTGCCGGAGGTATAAGTAGTCCGGATGATGTAAGAGCGATAAAGAAGTGCGGAGCCGTGGGAGTTATTATAGGATCGGCTCTGTATACGGGTAAGGTCAGACTTGAAGATCTTTTGGGGGAGGAGGAATGAGGGTTTTGAGAAAGGCTGTTGTTAGGAGAAAGACAGGGGAAGTGGATATATACATTGAATTGGATCTCGATTCGAAGGGTTATACGATTGAGATGGACATTCCATTCTTCAGGCACATGCTCGAAACCTTGGCAAAGCACTCGAACGTGAGTTTAACGCTTAGAGCTTTCGGAGATGACGAACATCACACAATTGAAGATACTGCAATAGCTTTGGGAACTGCAGTCGCCAAAGCTTTGGGGGATAAGAGGGGTATAAGGCGCTTTGGACAGGCGATAGTTCCTATGGATGATGCTTTAGCGATATGTGGTCTAGATTTGAGCGGCAGGGGTTACTTTGTCATCGAGGGCGATATTAACGAGAACTACGTCCACTTCTTCGACACATTCTGCAGAAATTCGGGGATGAATGTACATCTGATCGTTAAAGGGCAAAACATGCACCACAAGATCGAAGCCTGCTTTAAGGCACTTGCTCTAGCATTCAGACAGGCTAAGGAGGTAATTGGCGAGGATGTTCTAAGCACGAAGGGAGTTTTGGATTGAGTAAACAAAATTAAGCAATCTAACAAACTTAATGTGCCGATGATGAGCTAATCCGCCACTGAGCGGTGATGAGGGCCACGGATCTGAGGTTCAAAACCCGTATAGAAACAGAACTCCTTGAGAAGCTCAACATGATCTCCGTAGCTTAAGACTACGTGATTTCCAAATCCGATTAAATCGCCAGTTTCGACCTCAACCTGAGTTCTGCATAGTGTTTCATCACCCAGATTGCCTCTCAAAATTCTACCCCTTGCAATTAAAGCTCTTTTACCTCTAAACCTTGCAATCGTTACTATACCCTTCCTTAAAACGCCTTCAATTCCAACACCTTTTCCAGACTCCATGTGAGTTGTTAATTTTACGTATTCGCACATAGATTTTGGAACTGTGCAGTGCGAGAGAACAGCTGTTCTACCAATTCTGTTTATGTTTGCCATCCAACAGGGCTGATTAGTTAAAAGTCTCAAAACAATCATGGTAAAGACCGCTTCCAAGTCCCCTTCACAACCAGCGGGAATCTCATCGTTCAGAAGGTGGAGAGCTAAGCATGCTGTAGTATCTTTTTCCAGAAGATCGAAGCATTTGATTGTCAAAGCATCGAGTTCGTACCTTTCGATAATCTCTCTAAGAGAATTGTAGACGCTGTAAGCCCTTTCAACTCCCTCTCCCTCAACCCTTACATCTTCCAAGCCTATTTCAACGACTTCCAATAAATTTCTAACCCAGTTACCGTCGGTAACTATCCAGTCCGAAACTCCACCTACTATGCCCAACCTAATACCTCTCAACCTTTTTATTGCATTGAAAACTCTCTCGTAAATCTTGATTTTCTCAAGAGCTTTCTCGTCAATGTCTGAATAGAAGAATCTGAACTCTTTAACGGCGTAAGCTTCCAAAACTGCTGGAAGAGAGTTGTAATAGGGTAAAGCCCAGACTACAACTGGCTCATTAACAGCTTCAAGTATCTTTCTTTCTGTTCCTCCACTCGCAACAACAACACAGCTGTAAGGTTCAATTTCGCTAGCAATCTCCAAGCCCAAAGATTCAAGCTTTTCAGCTATCTTTTTTGCTCTATCCCTCTGAAGATCAGAAGTTAGGATGTAGCACTTCATATCAGCAACCTTACCCATCCGACATAAGGTATTCTAAACTTCGCAACGCCAACGATCCACTCCTCTTTAACTGGCTCTATATTCCAATCTGGTGCAAGCTGATCTGGAATACCTAACTTACACATTTTAAACTTAGTGAGGTCGCTTAAGTTAACTTTATCGAAGCGTTTTTCGGTTTCGTTGTATAATAAAACATAATTATATATTAATAAATTTTTTAAATCTTGAATTTTACATGGCTCGTAGTTTGCATCTCCCTGAGTGATGAATCCACTAACCTTCGCTTTAACCTTTACATATCCCAAATACACCCTTCCGTTTATCTTTATTAAAGTCGGTATGTATTCACCTTTATGAACGTAAGCAATTACCCTGTGAATTATGGGTGTTTTGCCATTATCACCGTTTGGATAATAGACTATCACATCACCGTAATCTCCAAACATCTTGTAGTCACTCTTAGAACCGTCTATCCAAGTTACCACTTTACCAACCCTATTCAAGCCAAAGAGTATTATTACATCGCCTTTGTGAATGTGCGGCTCCATGCTACCAGATTGAACGGCAACCATGAATGGCCAAGTACCAGTTATCGCAATTCCTATTCCAATAATAGCTCCAACTATTATAATCGTCGATATTATCTCCCTAGCAATCCCTTTCCAGTCCATGAACGAAGTTAAGAGCTTGAAGTTAAACCTATCGCAAAAGGTTAAAATCCATCCCCTAATTGCCATCCCATGCATGTACTTGGCAGTGAGGGAGAGAAAGCATTTCTACTTGGGAATGAGGCAATCGCAAGAGGAGCTTTGGAAGCTGGTGTAGATGTATTTGCATGCTATCCCGGAACACCTTCATCCGAAATCGGTGATACCCTTGCAAAGGTCTCAAAGCTTTTGAAGGACTTCATGCACGTTGAATACTCAACAAATGAGAAGGTCGCTTTTGAGGTGGCAATGGGTGCTTCCTTAGCCGGTAAAAGGGGAATGTGTGCTATGAAACATGTTGGAGTAAATGTTGCGAGTGATGCCCTCTTCAGCTTCGCATACATAGGTGCGGTAGGTGGATTCGTTCTAGTTACAGCTGACGATCCCTTCATGCACAGCAGTCAAAACGAGCAGGATAACAGGTGGTACGGATTATCAGCTAAGGTGCCAGTTTTCGAAGCGCACAGCGTTCAAGAACTTAAAGACTTGACGAAAGAGTGTTTTGAAATCTCTGAAAAATTTGGACTGCCCGTAATCTTAAGAACTTACACGAGGTTGAGCCATGCAAGGGGAATTGTAAGGCTTGGAAAAATTCCCGAAAAGAAGCTTGAAAAGGTTGAATGGGTTGCAAAACCGGAGAAATTCGTTGTTCTTCCCTCTAACGCAAGAAAGCTGAAGCTAGAACTCGAAAAAAAGCTGAAGAACCTTCAGGACTTCTTGGAAAGATGGGAAAGAAATTGGGTTGAAGACGGAGATAGTAGGCTGGGAATAATAGCGTGTGGTTTGAGCTATTCCTATGTTAAGGATGCTTTGAAGAGATTGAATTTAAATCTGCCAATTCTCAAGCTTTCTTCGATGCATCCTCTACCTATGAAGAAAATTGAAGATTTTGTTACATCTGTTGAAAGAGTCTTGGTAGTTGAAGAGGTCGATCCGATTGTTGAAATCTTCGTAAAAACGTTAACTAAGAACGTTTACGGTAAGCTGACTGGCCATTTGCCCATGCACTACGAATACAGTATACCAATAGTTGAAAAAGCAATTGCAAAGCTGTTGAATATTCCTACAAGGCTAGACTACGACCGCATCGTTGAAAGAGCGAGAGAGATTTCGAAGATTGCGCCTCCAAGACCTCCCGTCCTTTGTCCGGGTTGTCCTCACTCTCCAGTTTTCTACGTTCTGAGAAAGATTGCAAACGAGGTAAAGTGCGCCCTACCAAGTGATATAGGTTGCTACACCTTAGGCTACAATCCACCGTATAGGGCTGTAGAGGTATGCGTTTGTATGGGTGCGAGCGTTGGAGTATCAAATGGCTTAAGCTGGGTGATAAAGGACAAGATAATCGCAACTATCGGTGATTCAACATTCTTCCATGCGGGAATCCCAGCGCTAATTAACGCGGTCTACAATGGAGCAAAGTTCGTTCTCGTAGTTTTGGACAACATGACCACCGGAATGACTGGACACCAGCCACATCCCGGAATAGGTTTGAAAGCTGATGGTAGCGTCGGAAAGGCAATAAAAATTGAGGAAGTTGCAAAAGCCTGCGGCGTAGAATTTGTGGAAGTTGTAAATTCCTACAGTGTTAGGAATGTTGAAGATGCTGTAAGAAGGGCTTTAGATCACGACAGTGTTGCCGTTGTTGTTGCTAAACAGCTCTGTTCAATAGTCAGGATGAGGGAACTCAGGAGAAAAGGAGTAAAGCTGTTACCGTTTGAAATATTACAGAATAAGTGCAACAACTGCGGAGAATGTTACAGAGTTTTCTCATGCCCAGCAATCTACCTAGATGGAGAAAAACCACAGATAGACCCGGCACTCTGCACATCTTGCGGAGTATGCGCGAGAATATGCCCAGAGAGGGCGATAAAGGTTAAGAAATCCTAGATTTTTTCAAATGCATTCTTATTACGTCTTCCCTTTCACTTCTATATATATCCCTAGCACATCCCTCTCCTCTAAGATTTAAACCTCTAAAAATTACAACAGGAATTCCCCAATCTCCCTCACCCATAATTAGGTTTGCAAAGCCGGCAATCTCATCTGCAACGCATTCGACAGTTTTGCTTAAAGGATTTCCGTAAAGATCCACCTTTCCAATCCAATCTCTTAAGACCTGAACTCCCGAAGCACCAATAGCCACACCGACAACTCCCTTTCTGAAGCATCTGCCGTTCGTATCTGTAATAATTATTCCCACATCCTTCCCAGTTAATTCCCTGATTCTCTCCCTTATCCTCCTTGCACTTTCATCCGGATCCTTCGGAGGTAACAATATTACTCCACTCTCAACGTTGCTTCTGTCTATTCCAGCGTTTACGCAGATGTTCCCAAATTTCGCTTTAACAAGTAAAAATGGATAATCTATCAATATTTCATCGCTCTCATCCAAGACAGCCTGAACAAACCTTGCATCTTCTCCTATCCTATTGGCTATTTCAATAGCTTTAGCACTGGGTTTGTATTCATCGAGCCTTGCAATCCTACCTTCTGCTTTCGAAACTACAGTTGAACATATTGCTATCACATCCCCATCTTCAACATCGAACCTCTCGACAATCAGTTTAGCTATATCGTCTCCTTCCTTTATCAACGGAAGCTTTAGACCTACAATTTCCATGAAAAACGTTTTATCAATGCTATACTTTCTTTACGCTTGTACAAAAATGAGGGGAAAATCGCTCGTAATGGAGGCTTTGACAGCAGGATTTTACGTAAACATAACGAGGAGCTTAGCGCCGATATATCTGGCTGTAGTAGGATACGATGTACTCGAGATTGTCAAACTTAACGCAAAGGCTTATCTCTTTGCCACCCTTTTAGCCTACGTTGTTTACAAGTGCAGGCACATTTTCCTCAAGAATCCGAAGAAGTATCTGATAATATTTCACGCTCTAGAAAGAATCTTCTGGGGACTTATACCTCTATCCTACTACCTGAATATCCTTCCAGCATTCTACACGCTCGCAATATGCTTCACAGTACCAACATCGGCACTGATAAATGTTGCAATATTTTCTCTTGATGAGAGAGATGCAAAGAAAACATTGGCTTTGAGAAACTCTTTGGGGGCATTCTCAAACATACTTGGCTCTATAACTTCTCTGATCGTGCTCTACACATTAAGTGGTTACGAAAAGTACACTTACCTCTACGCCTTGGCATCGGCTGTAGGATTTACATCAACGGTCGTTCTGCTGTTTGCGGACATAGGTCATGTAAGACTTAGAGAGATTGAAGAAGAGCTTAAGGTTAAATCTGTCAATGTCTTATTGTTTCTATTGCTTGTAACTTCCTCCTCAGCAATAATAGGTTCCACTTGGACTCCTCATTTAGTCAGCGATCTCAAAGTCGAAGATTACTTTGCAATGCTTATAAGCTTCCTTCAAACTACTACATCCATATTTGCACCGCTCTTCTGGTCTGGTAGAAGTTACAGAACTTACAGGTTTGCAGTAGTCCTTGCTAGCGCAGTCCCGTTCATGATATACACTGTAAACATTCCTATTCTTCATTTGTTCATTGCTATAATTTACACATTCGCATTTAACGGAACAAACATGCTCGCTAGCTTCATATGTGCTGAAATTAAGGGAAGGGAAGTTCCATTTCTATTAACAGCTGTAACAACACTCTCACAGTTCTTCGGAATGATAGTTGCAATTATTGTCGGCACATTTCACTTTATGATGATCTCAGCTTCATTGCTGTTGTTATCAGCTTTGATATTATCGCTTTTAGCAATTCCAGAGATTTCAATAGATGTCGAAAGGGCGAGATTGTACTCAAGGATAGTTTACAATCTGACAATATCGGGCTATTCATTCTCAACCACACTTGCAAGAGAAACCACGTTGCTGGCAATAAGGCTTACAGTCGTATCGTTATCGGTAATTCTGATCATCTTTATATACAGAGTTGCTTACTACTTAAGCCTATGAATCTGCAGGAAGCTGTAATAATGGCCCTCAAGGATGTTGAAGCTCTCATACCCAAGATGATAGTATCTGTAATACTCATATGTTTATTCTTCGTGTTAGGTTACGCCATAAACAGGGCACTCTCAAAGATTTTCGAGGTGTTTAAGGTCGGTGAACTCTTCAAACCTTTAGCGAGACACATCAACATATCCTTTTCATCTCTCATGTTGGCAATTCTAAATGTCGGCATAGCACTCACAGCCCTCTACACAATATCAAGTGTAGCATTTCCCGAAGGAATGGATTACCTAAATATGGCCTTAGAGTATTTTGGTAGAGTCCTAAGTGTGATATTTCTCATCGCTATAGTCTTCGTTGCAGTCAGTAGAATTTCGGAGAAGATTGCGGTTGAAGGGAAGATGAGAGGATTCATGACCCTAATGACATTATTCATCGTCCTAGTCCTCCTAATAGATGTAACAAATCTCACACCCGAGATAAAATCCGCTCTCGCTTGGGGTTTGAGCATTGGAATTGGTATATCGATGGGTGTGTTCAGTGCATGGTTCTTCTTCCACGATATTTTGAGCAAAAAAGGTTAATACATCGTGAACGTATTAACGACAAATGTTGAAGGACAAGCTTACCGAACTTAAGTATAGGCTTGCGGAGAGGTTCGTTCAGAGGGAGGCAGAGATAACAGCTGTACTTGCCGGTCTGCTTTCTGGAGAACCTACAATACTTGTTGGAGAGGTTGGAACGGCTAAAACGGCTTTAATCGAAAATCTAGCCAGCATGATCGATGCTAGGTACTTCTACTACCTCTTAACAAGGTTTACCGAGCCAGATGAGATACTGGGTGTTTTGGATATAAATGCATTGAGGGAAGGTAAGTACGTCAGAAGAACTGAAGGAAAGCTTCCGCAAGCTGAGATAGTCTTCTTGGATGAAATTTTCAAGGCAAGCTCGGCTATCAGAAACATTCTTCTGGACATAATCCTTAACAAGAGAATTTTCAGTGATGGAAGTTACATAAGGTTGCCGATGCTGGCGTTGTATACCGCAAGCAACGAGATAAGTGGCGATGTCGAAGATGCGCCATTCTACGACAGGCTAACAATAAGATGCTTTGTTAAAGGTGTTTCAGAGGATTCATGGGAAGAGTTAATAGAAAAGGGCGTCGAACTAGATTTGGGCGTTGAAAGCGATATCGTTATGAGCGTGAACGACGTTAAAAGTTTGCAAAATGCAGTAATGGAAAAGTTTAGGCAGATTACCAGCAACAGAGATCTAATAAGGAGATATATCGAAGCTCTAGTGAGGTTAAAGCAAAGGGGAGTTAAGATTTCGGATAGGAGGAAAATAAAGGTTCTGAAAGTAGCCTCTGCAATATCCTTCGTTTACGGAGAGAACGATGTTAGCTTAGACTCCTTAGCAGAGGCTTTGAAGCTTACAGCCGTTCACGATGAAGAGGATTTGAAAAAGGTTGAACAGATAATACTCGAGCTTGGACTGAGCAGTTTCTATCAGCACGTGCAGAAGATTCAGGTTGTAACTGCGGAGTTGCAAAACGCCTTAAATGCGAGTCTTAACGGTGGAATGGAAGAACTTAAGATGCTATCGACAATTTACAAGAAAGCATCAACTTTAATGGATGAGATACCGAAGAATCCGAGATTGCTACCGTACATAAGACAGTTCAAGCAGGTTTACAGTAGAGCAGAAGACGTTTTGGAGAGGAAGAAGGCTGAACTCTTCGGAATATGAAGAACAATCTCGTAAACGTTACAAATGATGACTTTATCTATCAGCTGATCGCTCAGAGAATTGAAGGTTATCTGCCAAAAGATCTACAACAGGTTTACAGAACTTGTGAGCAGATTCAACTGATCGCTACAGATTGCTACTTTCTACACTACTCCCTCTACCCTTTCTTGAGATCAAAGAATGAAGACGACGTGCTTGAAGAGGCTAGGAAGTTTTTGCAGGATTACATCTCGAGCGATAGGTATCAGAAGATAAAGATGCTTACGACTTTAGACGATGAGATGAGCCTTGCATACAGCATAGCTTTGGCAAAGGCTGTTATAGGGAAGGTTTTGGGATTGATAAGACTCGAGCACGAAAACCCGTTCGATAACTTGAAGGCTTACGTCGTATGGGCGATGAGGGCTATGGTTGAAGGCGGAGAGATTCCGGCGATTTTGGATTACGCAACCGAATATGCTGAAGAGATGGTCAGAAATGCAAACGATGTTAGGGAACTTATAGGTGGTAAAAGGGCTGGAAAGGAGGAGGGAACGTTCAAGAAAGTTTTAGATTTGGCTGAGCACATGCTTTATGTGAAGTTCATGAGAGATATAGTCTCCTTCTCGAAGAAGCTCTTCAGCCACATTCCAAAAGCGACATACATTCTAAAGAAAAGGGGGAGATTCGGGGAAGAGCTATCCGGTTACAGCCTAACCAAAAGAATAGACAGAGCTTTAGTTAGAGAGCTAGCTCTACCAGAAGAGCTCTTCTTGAAAAAGTTTAGCGGTGAAGGATTTCTAACGAAGGAGAAGCTCAGCATTGCTGAAGGCGCCTATTACATACTCGTGGATAAAAGTGGATCTATGGTTGGTGAAAAAACGGTTTGGGCGAGAAGTGTTGCCTTGGCAATATACAGGATGGCGAGCCTAAAAAGGAGGAGGTACTTCCTCAGATTTTTCGACAAGAAAACCCATCACTTGCTGAGCGATCCGCATGAAGTTGTTGACGCTATTCTAAAGGTTAAGTCAAACGGAGGAACCGACATAACAAATGCCTTAAGAACTGCTGTAAAAGATTTAGTTGAAAGGGGGTTGTCGGATTTGACGAACACAATCGTAATAATAACTGACGGGGAGGATGTAGTTGAAGACCTCTCAAAGGATTTAAAGAAGGCGAACGCAAATCTCATCTCGGTTATGATTCAGGGCGAAAACGAGACCTTAAAAAGCATAAGCGACTGCTACATGAGAGCGGAGTTAAGTGAGGCTGGAGGAATTAAGCTCTTAAAGATTGTTGAAGCTTCTTGATAAGCTCTTCTAAGCTTTTAACATCTTCACTCAAAGCGGAAGCTTTTGCAGATATGAAATCCGATTTTGTTCTCTCTATTGCATTCCTAACGTAATCTACTTTTGGCCTCAAATTTGGAGTTATCTTGTCCGGAAAGCTGAACGTTATGAGGTTATTGTAGATTCTCTCCATAATGCCTATCAACTTCTCGGCCTTATCAAACTCATTTTTTCTGAGTAAATCAAGTATATGTCTTCTAATTTCTCCAACAGCATCGGCTAAACCAGTTAAGATCGGAGCGAACTCCACATCGAGTTGGCTTAGATCAACGTCGATATCGTAATTTTCAACGATATGCCTGAAGACGTAAGCTTCAACTAACTCTTGCATGGCATCGAATGTTACGGGGTAATAAACGTCTGGATAGACTTTATACTCCTTAACCTTTTGAAGTATTTCCATCGCATTTCTTAGGTATTCGTCAGCCTTCTTAAAATCGCCAGCATGAATTGAAGCTATGGCTTTTGTGGAGTTTATTCGCATTTCTCTAACAAGCTTAAGTAACTCTTCTCTAGCTAACTCTTTCTCTTCGAGCTTAGATCTAACAAAATCCAAAAATTCTTCAATCATAAATAAAAGCAAAAGAAAGAGAGTTACTCCTTCTTAGCCAAAATTATCTCAATCGCTGAGACGTTCGCAGTTCCCTGCTCGCTCTCGATTTGCTCAGTTGAGATCTTTATGTCCTTGACATCGACATCTGGCAAGAATCTTTTTCTGACGATCTCTGCTACATCGACTGCCCTACTTATCGCCTTTCCTCTCGCCTTAATTGCTACCTCCTTTGCGCCGTTGTTGAACTGCGTCAGCACGGCCAACACGTAGTTCATTACCGGCTTGTTCCCAACAAACACCGCATTCTCTGCCATTCTTATCACCTGCTCAAGAGCTTGGGAAAGGTTATATTAATCTTTCGTATGCCTTACAGCATGAAGGAGTTCATAGTACTTCTGGCGGTATTCCTCCTATCAACTTACATCGGCTACCAATGGGCTGCAAGCCATCCCGATCAAGCTGAAACCTTTATAAAACAGATTTTCGAAAGCTTATCGTTTGTCAAAGATCTTCCACAGGCAATGATATTTGCTGTAATCTTCGTTAATAATACCGTCAAGAGTTTTGTAAACATGTTACTTGGCCTAGCTTTTGGTGTAATCCCTGTTCTGTTCATAGCCATCAACGGGTTCACAATAGGTGTCGTTTCTGCCGTTGTTTCAAAGAATGTTGGATTGTTGAAAGTGCTATTGATGCTAATACCTCACGGTATACTTGAGATCCCAGCCGTTTTGATTGCATGCTCTTACGGATTGAAGCTGGGTATCGCCACGTTGAATAGGGCTAGGGGGGTGAGTGTTGACATAAAGTTTGAGATTAAGAGGGCCGTTAGAGCTTACTTGAAATACGTCATGCCGATGCTACTCGTAGCGGCCTTTATAGAGACCTACGTAACTCCTATAATCAGTCAAATTTAATTTTCCTTAATCCAGAGAAGAGCACGACGGTACTCAAAAACCTAGCTCTGGGAATGGGATAATCTCCGTATCTAACGACCATACCATCGTTCAAACTTTCGACAAAGCTTATGCTTGCGAACAGACCATCCATAGTAATTTCATCGGGATTTCCGGCAAAAACTATAAGAGAGCTCTTGGCAGATTCAATGTCCCCATTGAAGCTGAGATTTCTCACGGCATCTTTCACCATCTCAACCATCCTCTGAGTTCTCAAAGCCAAGAGCTGACTTCTCTTCATGAAAAATTTAAAAATAGGTATACTACGCTTAGATTGACCTAAAACGGTAAATCCATCCCTTGCTAAGGCATTGAATAGATCTGAAGTGTCTACAACAACCTCACCAGCAACCCTCCTCTTCAAATCGATCTCACCAACCCTTGCGAGAATGTTCAGCGCTTCGACTGTTTCATTCACGCTCTCTTCCCTTGTCAGAAGAAGGTAATCTGAAAACTCCTTCAAACTTTTAATTCTCCTTCTCAACTCTCCAGAATCAACATTCTTTAAGCTCAAAACACCCAATACCATCACAGGATCATCCAAAACCTCTCTAAGCTTGCGACTCAACTCAATCGTGACGTTAAAATCTTCCTCCTTAATGGACGTTATGAGCATAGCTCCCTCGTGAATTTCGTATCTGCTCATTATCTCGTTAATGATTCCAGTAACGTCCGAGTTCTTGGGAAGGTAGAACTTATTCTTCTCATCCAGCTTTATTTTACTAACATCGTTCAGATTATTTAGAACAGCATAACACCTGAAAAGAGGAATTCGATTGACCTTAACCCCTCTTTTATACAAAAGACTGGAAATTTCCGCCCCTTTAGTTCCCACGCCTATCGTAAGAAGTCTCATCTTTTGAAATCTTTCTGGGTTAACTAATAATATTTACTGTTAAAGCGAAATAGATTAATCATGTGAAGTATCACAAGATTCGATGGACAAAAAAACGATTATAAAGAAGTTCGCTGTCTACGGCAGGAACATTCATCCGTTAGCAGTTGAAGTACTCATAAAAAACGTCGATCATCACAATTTAGATAGCTTGATAGCCCACATATGCAAAACAACCAGCAGCTTTGTTATATCACGTGAAGAAGTTGAGAGAGCTATCAAAAGTTTTAAAACAGCCCCCACAACCAACGATGTAAAAAATGTTGATGATAAACCTAAACAGGTCGTTAGAAGTCAGGAGAATGTAAGCGTAAAGGATGTTACCGGCAGATCGACATGTGAGGGTGGAATAGAAGATTTCTTAGCCTACTTCAACTCCCGCTTTGAAAAGTTGAGCGCACTCGTGAGAAGAAGAATAGGTGGTGTTAGGATTTCTTCTCTTCCCAAATTTAAGAACGAGCAGGTTGAAGTTGTAGGAATGGTCAAGGACGTTAGGGATTACGGTGAGTTTGCCGTTTTTGATTTGGAAGATAAAACGGGTGTTGTCAGCGTATTTGCTGGAGAGAAATTGAAAGAATTGGCATTGGAGCTTTTGGGAGATGAAGTGGTTGGAGTAATTGGTGTGTACAGGAATGGTAGAATATATGCTGATAGGATAATATTTCCAGATATCCCGATGAGGGAGAGGGCAAAGAAGGACTTCGGTATAGTCTTCATATCCGATACACACTTTGGAAGCAAAGAATTTCTTGAGAAGGAATGGGAAGTCTTTACGAAGTGGCTGAGCGGAGAAGTTGGAAATGAGAAAGTTGTCGATCTCGCGAGTAAGATAAAGTACGTCGTTATTGCTGGGGATATAGTCGATGGAGTTGGAGTTTATCCGGGGCTGGAGAACGATCTTACTATTACGGACATATACGGTCAATACCAGTACGCTGCGGAGCAGTTGGACAAGATACCCAAAGACGTGAAAGTCATACTGTCCGTAGGTAATCACGATGCCATAAGACAGGCAGAACCTCAACCAGCTTTGCCGAAGGAAATAAGAGATCTTTTCTCAAACAATGTTATTCACGTTGGTAATCCAGCTCACGTCGATTTGGATGGCTTGAAAGTTTTGATTTATCATGGAAGGAGCTTGGATGACGTAATAACTAAGATTCCAAGACTCAGCTACGAGAAGCCGCACGAAGCTATGATAGAACTTCTTAAGAGAAGGCATCTCTGCCCGATATATGGTGGAAAAACTCCAATAGCGCCGGAGAGGGAAGATTGGCTCGTAATAGATGAAGTTCCAGACGTTTTGCATTGTGGTCACGTTCACACATACGGTGTTGGATTTTACAGGGGTGTCCTGGTTGTTAACTCAAGCACATGGCAAGCTCAAACCGAATTTCAGAAGAAAATGAACTTGAATCCCATGCCGTGTAACGTGGCAGTTTACTACAATGGGGAAGTGGGGAGGTTAAGATTTTGCAAGTAGCTTTTCAATTGGTAAATAAACAACTTCAACTCCAGCTTCCTTCAAAAGTTCTAAACCCCTTTTATCCGCATACTCCTTTCCGTAAACCACCTTCTTTATCCCAGCGTTGATTATCATTTTGGCACATGTGATGCAAGGACAGTGCGTTGTGTACATCGTAGCTCCATCGATGCATATTCCGAACTTCGCAGCTTGAATGATTGCATTTTGCTCAGCATGCAAACCCCTACAGTTGTGAACTATAAACGATTCCGTTACGAATGACTTATCTTCTTCAACCTCCAAGTTGTAAACCTTACCCTCGTAAAAGTCCATCTTTACGTAAGAAACTGGAGTATACAGCTTTCCGTTTTTAATGTATCTCGTCTTCAACTTTGGATTCTTGTTTATCCTCAAGCGATACATTACCGATTTAACACCCTTTCGTGGAGGCGAACTATCGAGAGTTGGTAGCATGTTCAGTCTTAGGCAGATTTGATACATCTGAAGTGCTAAAGTTTTTGAGGCTGTAACTCCTCTGACATCAACAGAATTATCATATCCGTCTCCTTCAAGCCATCCCCTAAGCATGTAGGACTGCAATTTTGGTTTTACCCTCATCAACTCTGCTGGAATCCTCTTCGTATACGCGTTCCCACCAAACAACCTTTCAAAGATTGTTGCAAGTATCTTGGAGGAGTATCTTACAAGCGTCGATTGCTTTCTCGTGTAAATGTTTGGCTTCAGATTGAACGTCTCTCTCATAACGTTTTCTATTCTCTCAACGATTTCAGATTCCTCGACGTTCAAACCAAAGGCAATTTGGTTTCCTGATGTGCAACCCTCAGCCAAGTAGATTCCAAAGAGCCACATCGTATCCTTATTGATTTCTATTTCTGCGGGAATGTCCTTACTCGGAGAGTCACCTGAATGTAGCATCCCATTCCTAACTATCACGTATCCTCTGGGCGATCCTCCATTTACCCAATTCCAAGCTACACTCCTGCTGATACCGTAAACTTTCTCGATGTAACTGTATGTCTTTCCAGAATTCTTAGCTCTAACAACATCGTAATAAACTTTAGGAGGATTTTCAATGTACTTCGATAGGTCAAGCGATTTTAAGTTTTCAACTGTTGTGTCAAATCCAAACACGACTAAATCACCTTTGTTCAAAAGTATTGCCGGTATCCAGTCCTCTTCGTAGCTTTCGAAAAATCTCTTACATCTTTCTCTAAGGATGCTTTGGCACGATTCCTTACAGATCGTCTTCCCATCGATGCATTTTACAGTCTTTACTGCCAAAACTTCGTGTTCTGGTGTCAGCCTTATCGGTAGGAGTCCCATCGGCTTAACTACGCAAATTTCTCCTTTGTAGTCTCTACTAATCACCTTAACGACCTTTTGATACCGATTTCTATGGGTTAAGACCTTGTCTCCTACCTTAATATCGGAAATTCTAACAAATCCTCTATCTGTTAAAATTTCAACATCTGGCGTTAGGCATAGCTCCTGCCTTTCTCCGCTCGGAACACTCAGCTTCTCTCTCAAACATCCTATATCCAAACAGTGAGCCATTCCAGAAGGAGCACCGTTGTATCCGGTTGCTAGAATTCTCTTATCTTTGATTATTATTGCTCCCACCTTCTGCCTCAAGCAAGTTGAGCGCTTCGCAACGACCAAAGCCAGTTCCATGAAGTATTCATCCCAGCTTGGGCGCGACACTGCTCGTATCGATCGATCTGTTAATAACATTACCGCAATACTTATAATCAAATACTCAATAGGCAAGATAGGGCTCGTGGTCTAGGGGTTATGACGTCGCCCTTACGAGGCGAAGGTCCCCGGTTCGAATCCGGGCGAGCCCATGCCAATTCCTTTTCATAGACCGCTACCAATTCAATTATCTTTGGTTCTAGGAGATCAGCGATAGATCTTCCCTCTGCTTCCGCTATTTTCTTTAATCTCTCGTATAGATGCCTGTCAATCCTCAGACAAAAGTTCACCCTACCACTAGGTCGCCTTCCCACATTAATTCTCATATGAGAATAAAAATTAAGTTCTTCCATTTTTGACAACCTCCCTCAACCAATAACTAAACTCAAGCTCATTAAGAAGTTTTGTGTTATTGAAAATCCTCTTCGAGGAGTGGAAGCAGAAGTATGAGAAGGAGATAAAAAGAGATGCGATAGAAAAGAGCAAGGCTGTGATAACTGGAAAAGTTACAGAGCATCTGATTCCATTTTTCCCGGGATTCAAGTACAACCCAAAGGATGTCCGCTTCATCGGATCACCTGTAGATTTAATCGTTTTCGATGGGCTTGATGAAGGAGATTTGAGAAAGATTGTGTTTGTTGAGGTAAAATACGGGAAATCAGCTTTGAGTAAAAGGGAGAGGCTCATAAGGGATGCTGTTACGCAAGGAAGAGTTGAATGGGAAGTTTTGAGACTTGAAACTTGAAGGAGCTAAAAGACTAAGCAATCCTAACAAACTTGTTGCTCTCAAATTTATATATTTCGATGCTATGATATTCTGAAATCTCCAAAATTTTCTGTTCTTGATCTTTTGAAATGCACTCGCACACCATTGCACCTCTGCACTCCTTTACAGTCTCTTTCCACTTCTCGATAGCTGTTCTAATGTAATTCAGGAGCTGCTTCACACCGTTGAAAGTCAGAACAACTTTAACCTCGACTACTACTATCCTCTCAGGACTTTTCATATCCGGCAAATAACACACTATGTCCGCTCTTCCGTTCAGATACTCCTCTCTAACGCAGGAAGCCTTCCAAGGATTCCTGCTCTTAAAAAGATCTCGAATATAATCATGCCTAGTTTTATCTACCTCCTCTTCAACGACTAACCTGATATTTCTGATATTTTCTCTACCCGTCAAGCATATCTCATTTAGAAGGCAGGCATCGCAGCCGGAATATTCTAAGCTCTTCTTGCATATGTCCAGTATTGCCGGTCTCGAGAGAACGTAATCGTATTTGGCTGGATCTTGGGGATTTACACTTCTAAAGTAGTCTGTGACTCTTATGACGCCGTCCCAGTTATTTCTAAGTGCTATACCAGTCATCCTCTGAAATACTCTTAACACTCCGAGATCCATCGAAACATACAGATGTGCAGGGCTTATGAACTTCCAAACTCCTAAATCTGGATATTCGGGCCTTACAACCCATCTAAGGAAGAGTGTTAGTCTCTTCTTCGATGACTTATTTTTAGGGTTTGGGATGAAGCCACGCGAAGAAAATTCGGCAAACCGACGAATTTCATTTAGAATTCCATCTATAACCTTTTCCACGGGTTCAGACTGGTTGGGATCATAATAATCTTTAGCTATATTTTCAAGATCAAGCTTCGTTAAAACATCCACCAGCTTTCGGAAATCTCTCATTCGCGGATCGAATCTGTGAAAGTAGCCGTAGTTCTTCAACATCAAATCTCTCAGCTTTTCGAAGTGAGAGCTGTCAGCTAGGTCGGGCAACTCAAGATTATTACGCTCAAGGAAATCTACTATGAAGTTAAATCTACTGATCAGATGAGATACTTTCATTTGATAGTCGTACATAGCTGAGATGAAAGCAAAGTTTGCCGTATCTTTTTCATCTCGGGAGATATCGTTAAATCTTCTAACACAGCTGAGCAGAGAACTGTTGAGGTAGTATTTCGCAGAAATATTGTATCTTTTATCCAAATACTCCCTTATAGCTGTTGCATTTAGCATCGATTACGAATACTGGCTGGGATACTTATAAGTTCTATTACCGTAGCGCTCCTAAACAACCACTCTTAACTAATCTCTGTATTTCTTGAGTGAACTGAACAGCTACAGGATAACAACGCTTTCAGACAACTTGTCTAAAAATTTGGCTACATCAGGATGAATCAAAACCGAGAACATTCAAAGACCTCTTGAAGATGCGTAATCTTCAAGGTCTATAAACTTCTCTTTATCTCTTTGAAGTTTCCCCCATTTTTCGTCAATATAATCCTCAAGCTCCTCATAAGTTTCTACTATTCTTTTTATTACGTCACTAAGAGTTTTCCCCTCCCTCCTGAGCTTTTCTAGCTTTTCCGCCACTTCCTTGTTGAGTGTAACAGTAACTATACATAACCTAAGCAAAAATTTAAGACTTTGTGTCCACAGTTACAGGTCCAATGATTGTGACCACAGGTAGACATTCCAGGAACAAGGGTGTCCGCTACCGTGTGAGAAGGTCCGGCAACGGACACAGCAGAGATACCTATGCTGTCATCGATTTAGACAACAGCACCCTATTAGACGAGCTTGAGTTTAGAACTTGGCTTAGAGAGGTGATGATGTGATGCAACGCCAGATAATTGATTCTCTTGATTTTATTATTATTTTATTATTTATAAAACAGCAAGGGACATATTAGATGTATATAGACTTCCACAGATGTCTGATGAAATCCCTAGAAGGAAAACGACTTTCATCATCAGGAAAGACCTATCAGAGAGGGCTGAGAAACTCGGCTTGTTGGGGAGGAATTTGAGTATATTCGTCGAGAAGTTCTTAGAGAAGTTTCTACCGCTTTATGAGCAGTTCAATAAGAGGATAGAGGTCGGTGCGTGGGGATTGGACGACCGCTCTACGCCGGGGGTGGGATTTGAACCCACGAACCCTTTCGGGCAGGGGATCTCGAGTCCCCCGCAGTGCCGGACTCTGCAACCCCGGCTCGAAAAATCTCTTATATTTGAGGAAGATAAAGTTTGCCATCAGCAACTTTTAAATAACGCTACATTCTCGCATAAGCTATGACAGAGGGAGTTGTTTACGTCGGACAGAAGCCAGTAATGAACTATGTGCTCGCCACATTGACGCAGTTCAATGAAGGTGCTGAGAGAGTTGTGCTTAAGGCGAGAGGAAAGGCGATAAGCAGAGCAGTAGATGTAGCGGAGATCGTCAGGAACAGATTCTTACCGAATGTCGAGGTAGAGAGCATAAAGATCGATACCGAAGAGCTTGAGAGCGAACAAGGTAGAAAAGTAAACGTCTCCACAATTGAGATTGTTTTGGCTAAGAAATCCGAATAATTTTATTCCTTCTCCTTTCCTATAAGCTTCAGGAGTATCGCTTTCTGAGCGTGTAGCCTGTTCTCAGCTTGGTCGAAGACTATCGAGTGCTCGCCTTCCAAAACTTCTTCAGTTATTTCCTCTCCTCTGTGAGCTGGAAGGCAGTGCATTACAACTACATTCGTCTTGGCAGAATCTACGAGCTTTTGTGTAACTTGGTAACCCGTAAAAGCCTTTAACCTCTTTCTCCTCTCCCTCTCCTGTCCCATTGAAACCCATACATCCGTGTAAATTACGTCGGCATTCTCAACGGCCTTTAGGGGATCGCTCTCAAACGTGAGCTTTGCACCCATCTTCAATGCTTTCTCAACTATCTCCTTGTTAGGCTCGTATCCTTTAGGAGTACAGACAACCATCTCCATTCCAGTCAAGGCCGAAGCTAAGATGAGGGAATTACATACGTTGTTTCCGTCTCCTATCCAAGTTAACCTTACAGACTTCAAATCTCCCTTGTACTCCTTAATTGTGAGAAGATCCGCTATGACTTGGCAGGGATGCTCCAGATCGCTTAAGCCGTTTATGACTGGAACCGTAGAATACTTGGCAAATTCCAAAATAGTCTCGTGCTTTCTGACCCTCATCATCACAGCGTGAACGTATCTGCTCAAGACTCTCGCCGTATCTTTTATAGGCTCACCTCTGCCGAGCTGTAGATCGTTCCAGTTTAGATAAAGTGCATGACCTCCTAAGTCGGTCATTGCAACCTCGAAAGAAATTCTCGTTCTTGTTGAAGGCAACTCAAAAATCATTGCTAAGCTTTTGTTTTTGAGGTAATCCGTGACTCTCCCCTTGTATCTTTCCTCTTTTAACTTCTCTGCAAGCTTTAAAATCTCTTCGAGTTCTTCTGGAGTTAGATCGGCCATTGATATTAGATGCTTCATCTCTGGTGAGTAATGTGAACAATAGTTAAGTTTTTTGATTGTTTTTAGCCTTACGACTCGATACTACTTACACTTTCGAGCCTTTTAAAAATCTGTAAAGATGGGAAAAATAGTCTACTGCTTCAAGAGGCCCAAGAGACTTTTTATGGTTTCAAAAGATTGTTCAACGCTTCTCCTCGACTCGATAGGGATTATCTTTGGAAGTAGTCTCAAGGCTTTCAATTTTTTGCCAGTTTGAACGGCTGAAACGAATTCGTGCTCGACTTCTATCCACCAGAACTCTTCCAAAACTCTTTTTTCATACTCTTCAAGCTTGTTCTCGACCAAACAGTCGTAAAAAATCTTTGCACATTTAAGTGAGGGAGCGTTTCCCTCACCAGCCCCACTGACGCATCCTATCGCCTCTCCAACACCGTAAACGTTATTCCAGACTATTGGTTTACATTTTGAAGGGGGTAGAAGTCTTATCTTCCCAATGCAATTGCACTCCCCTTCAACCTCTTCGATTTCGTAAACTTCTCTCAGCTTCTTTACAAGCTCCAAAGCCCTCTCTCTACTCATATCACCAGCTCCAATATGCCACCTACCATCTCCGAGAGGAAAAGCCCAAGCGTAGCCCGTTTTAACCATGTAAATGTAGATGTTCTCATCGAGATCGTGCTTCTCAACGTTTTGAACTGTCGTGTATATGGCGTCGTTCTCTATCTTTGGCAATATTGCTCTGCTATGTCCGGTGGCATCAACCACAACATCTCCACCCTCATCTTTAAGCTCGAAGCTCCAGAGTTCCTCCATCAATCTCTTTTTATCCAGTATAACGATCTCCTTGTTCTTCAGCCAGAGCCTATTATTGACTATGACGTATTTCGGCTTTGATAGCAAGAATTCGTCGACATTTATTCCTATCTTTTTATAAAGCTCTTTGGTTTCTGAATAGCTAAAACCCCAAGCACATCTACAATCCGGCTTACTTCTTACATCGTAGATTGACACTTCAAAACCATCTTGATCCAAAAGATGGTAGAGATAACTTCCAGATATCCCTGCACCGTATATCTGAACTTTCATTAGAGGGGTTTGGGTAAAGAGAGTATTTAAGCTATTCTTCCTTTAGCTTTTTCTCAGCTAGCCTCTTCAGCATCGATTTTGGTAGGCAATTTGGACAGACGGGTATAACGTTAACGAAGTTCTTGTAAAGACCTCTTACCCAAGTACCCACATACCTTACGCAATCAAAGCAAACTGGACTCTTACAAATACTGCATCTCCTCCAAGTTACTCCCTCATCTTCCTCTCTTAGTTCCCTTCCACAACTAACACACTTCATTCACAACACCTCTAAAGGAGCTTTAGCTATAGCCCTAACAACGTCCGAAGCTGTCAAAATTCCAACTATCTTACCATCCTCAACTACTACGAGCCTCTTTATCTTCATATCCGACATTATTCTCGTAGCCTCTTTCAAGTCGTAATCCAGTGAAACTGTTATGAGCGGTGTTGAGGTGTACTTCCCGACATCATCATCTAAGCTTCCTTCAAGCAGAACCTTAGAAACCAAATCTCTTTCCGTGAATATTCCGTATATCTCTCCATTTCTCGATACTAAAACGCTTCCAATTTTTCTCTGTCCCATGATTCTTACAACTTCCTTCACGGGAGTTCTGTAGTCTACAGACACAATCTCCCTAACCATTGCATCTCCAACTTTAACCATATTTTAGGTTTGAAAAGTAAAAAATTAAAATTTATCGATTCTCATGTCTTTAACGTATACACCCTCTCCCTCTTCAACGAATCCCACAACTTTTCCATCAACGTATTTTTTAACGCAGTCTACCTCTTCCTCAGGCAGAATTATCGCAAACCCCATACCCATGTTGAATGTCCTGTACATCTCATCGTCATCGATCTTTCCGAGCTCCTGAATGAACCTAAAGATCTTCTGAGGCTTTAGCGGGTCATCGATTACGTATTTAACATTCTTCAATCTCTTAAGGTTCAGCAATCCACCGCCAGTTATGTGGGCTAAGCCGTGAACTTCGCAGTTTCTTACAACATCTAAAATTTCAATGTAAATCCTTGTAGGAGTTAGAAGCTCCTCTCCAATAGTCTTTCCGTTAAATTTATCGTGATAACTTAGCCCAGCATTCTCTATAACCTTCCTCGCAAGAGTTAAGCCGTTGCTGTGGATTCCACTGCTAGGAACTCCGAATATAACGTCCCCAGCCTGAATATCCTTGCCAGTTATGATTTTATCTTTGTCAACAACACCTATCGCAGTTCCAACCAAATCCCAGCCCTTAATTAGATCTGGCAGTGTTGCCGTTTCTCCGCCAACGAGCGTTATGTTTGCAATTTCGCAACCCTTCTCCAATCCAATTGCAATCTGCTCCATAACTCTCTCATCGGGATTGAAAGTGGCAATGTAATCAACCATAGCAATCGGCTCAGCCCCTATAGCAAGTAAGTCGTTAACGTTCATGGCGACGCAGTCTATGCCTATTGTGTCGAACTTTCCAAGCTTCTCAGCGACGATTATCTTTGTTCCAACACCATCTGTAGTTATAGCAACGCCAACTTCACCAAAATCTAAAACGCTCGCATAGTGCCCCATCAGAATCGGCTTTCCAAAACCCTGCCTTACGTACTTTATCTTACTAACGAGCGATTTTACTGCCTTCTCCTCCTGTCTTATATCTACACCAGCCTTTGCGTAGCTGAACTTTTCCATGACAGCCTTAATCTCGCAAAGGATTTAACGCTTTCACTCCCACATGCCCCACAACCCAACAAGTCGTATACAGAGCGGTTACAGGCTTATCTGCAACCGAAACGAATTCTGCATCAACCTTTCTGAAAACTTCAACCGTTTTTTCATCGAAGTCACCGTGAGGGAAGGCTCCTATACAGACTGCACAACCCTCAAGCTTAACTTCTCTCCTTTCCCCTTTCTCGCTCATGACAACAACCCTGAAATCCCTTAAAACATCCTCCAAGCTCAAATCTACGATTTTCAGCAGGACTTCGCCATCAGCTTTTATTTCCCTCTTTTTGAATAAATCCTCCATCAAGCCAATAAATCTGTTGTAGTTTCTCGGTAACCTTGTTTTTCTGTTTATCCAAATCATCACGTCGTTTATCGTGTGAACGTAAACTTCCAAGTCATTAATAGGTGAATCTAGAGCTAAAAGTAAGCATTGGTGAATTATATCTGGCCTACCTCTCTTTTCTCTGTTTTCCAAGTCTTTCATGGCCGTATGATGTCTAGAATCGTCTAAAATCATTTCAGTAGGCTTCTTCTTCCTCCTTCTGGCATCGCTCAGTATTGCTGGATGCTTGGCAATCGATTTTGGAACTGTTTCGAGCGAACTCTCGACGAAAACAATTCTCAGCAAGGTATCACCTTTACAATAACCTTCCTCGTTCTTGGACCGTCAAGCTCAACAAACATGATCCTCTGCCAAGTTCCCAAGTCTAGCTTTCCGTCTGTAATTGGGATTACGACTGAATTTCCTAAAAGAATAGCTCTTAAATGGGAATCAGCATTGTTATCAATTCTGTCGTGCATGTATCCAGCGTTTGTCGGAATAAGCTTTTCGAGGACACTGATAACATCTTCCTTCAAACCCGACTCGTTTTCGTTGATTATTATGGCAGTTGTTGTGTGTTTAGTGTATACGACAGCGATTCCATCCCTAACGCTATGTTTGTCGACTATTTCTCTAACCTTGTCGGTTATATCAACAATTTCAACCCTCCTGCTCGTTTTTATCTCTATCATGATGTTTTGTTCTTTACAAAAGAAAATTAAAGTTATTCTACTTGCAATCCTAGCTCGTTCTTTAACTCCTCCATATACTTCTCAATTTCGTCGAGTTCAACGTATTTGAACTCCTTTTCCTTCACTCCAGCGAGTTTCCAGAAGAGTCTTGCAATTATCGGAATCAACTTTCCAGCGTAACCTGGTGCGTGAGGAAGTAACATGGAAGCTAAGTCACCCAACTTCTCGAACTGCTCCTTCGTAAGTTCATCTAACTTCTCACTCGCAAGGCCGAGAAGTGACACACCGATGCCCAAAATTTTCTCCCGTTTAGCGTAATACTTAGCAGCTTCGCTCGTTATCCTGTGTACACCCATACAAATCACCCAAACAAATCTATGTCCACAAAATATTTAATGCTTTTGTTATATAAAATTTAAATTTCCTTTAAAGCTTTTGAATGTTGGAACAATAGAAAGAGCAATAAGTAAAAATGATATAAAAATTATTAAATATCCATATATTTCATATACTCCCAAGGAGTGATGTACAGACAGTACTGATTCCACTCGTCAATCTTTATGCTCATGAAGGAATCAAAGATGTGCGATCCCAATACTTTCTGAATAACCTCATCACTCGCCAGATGATCCAAAGCGTCTCTGAGCGTAGTTGGCAACTCGCCAATTCCCAATTCCTTCTTTTCTTCAGGGGATAGCTCGTAAACATCCTTCATTATCGGATCACCAGGATCGATCTTCTTCTTTATTCCATCCAAACCCGCTGCAATCATCGCAGTGAATGCCAAGTAAGGATTGCAACTTGGATCTGCACCTCTGTATTCTATTCTAATAGCTGAAGGCTTTTTCAAGTACATTGGAACTCTAACCAATGCCGATCTGTTCCCCGGACTCCAGCAGATGTATATTGGCGCCTCAAACCCCGGAACGAGTCTCTTGTAAGAGTTTACTGTAGGACAGCATAACGCCGTCAAAGCCTTAGCATGCTCAAGTAAACCGCCGATGTAATATCTTGCCTTCTGACTTAAGCCAAATTCATCATCCGGATCGGCGAAGAGATTCTTGCCCTTAAACGGTTCTCCCTCCCAGAGGCTTTGATGAACGTGCATACCGCTCGCGTTGTCCAAGTAGAGCGGCCTCGGCATGAAAGTTGCTATCCATCCTCTCATTGCTGCTAAGTTTTTCGCCGCAAACTTGTAGATGTAAAATGCATCACCAGCTGGAACCAATCCCATCGGTTTGAAGTCCAACTCTACCTGCCCAGCGGTAGCGACTTCGTGGTGGTGGTATTCCACTATTACACCCATCTGCTCCAAGTAATGCACCAATTCGTTTCTGTATTCTACGGTTGTATCTTCTGGAGGGGGTCTGAAGTAACCCTCTTTAGGCCTTATTATGAAGTTCTTACCCGGCGTAAGCTCTGGACTTTTCGGCATCACCCTTGGCGGCCCCCACGAATCTCCAGCACCACCGTTTGGAGATGTCCACAAATCCCAAGCCAAGCACATAGGATCCAAATTTTCGAAAACAAAGAACTCTATCTCTGGCCCCAATATAACCGACTTGCCTTCTTCAGCCAACTTCTTCTGCAAGCTCTTAGCTACGAACCCTCTCGGATCGCAGTCAGCTAAATTCTCACCGCCAGCCTCGTAAACGTCACCAAATATAATTGCTGTTTTGTGAATGGGATCATTTATCCAAGGAACTATTCTTAACGTTTCTGGATCCGGCTTCCAAACCATATCGCTCTGCTCGATAGTCTTGAAACCTCTAATGGATGCCCCATCGAACCCTATCCCATCTTCTAAAGCGTTTCCTTCAATAAATTCTCTCGCAGGAACTGAGAAAGTCATTAAATATCCTCTAATATCAGAGAACGCGCACAATACTTGTTTAATATTGTTCCTTTTAAGAACTTCCCTTACATCCATGTGTTTAGCTGTCATGAACTAGTCATATAAATTTTGCTATCTTCCCCTCAAGATAATGAAAAATTCTTCAAGACTTTACAGATATAATTAATATCTTTCAAATTAATAAAAATCAATCAAAATGGATTTTAAACCTAACGCAGTTAACTTTACAAGATACCGTAAGGTTATCCACCAATTGGAATTTTCTTCAAGAATAGAAAGAAAGGAAAGTTAAAAATTTACTCAATCGTACTGGCGTCGAGTATTTGCTCGAACAGCTCCTTGTCGACTTCGTGAACCATTGGTATTCCCGTAACCTCTGCAGCGAGCGGCTTAAGCGATGCTAGATCATTCCTGTCGATCAGATCGATCCTGAACTTCCTCACTCCGGCGAGAAGCTGCTTCAGACCTTCCTTTATCCTGTCCAGATACGTATAGAGGCCAACAGCCGTCCACGGAATTTCCTTTCCTACCTTGTCTCCGTACTTTGCCTTCAATTCGTCGGCGAGGATGAAAAACTTGTCTGGAGTTTCACCGAATCTTCTCGCAAACTCTCTCGGTAGCTTGCCCTGACTTGCAAGCTCGCAGAAGTAAGAGGCCTTCATTACAGCCGTAAGTGGGCTTCTGCCCATCGTAACAGTCTTTACGAATGGCTTTCCGTCGAAGTTGCTCATAGCAATCGCCTTGAATATCTGGGTCTCGTTGATGAAACATCCAGCCATGCTTATATCTGGCACGTACTTACCCTTCTTCTTCAGGGCAAGTAGCGCCTTGAGAATCAAAGATTCCAGATAGACAGTTGGGACACCCATCTCATTCATCATAGGTACTGGCGACATTCCCGTTCCACCGCCAGCACCATCAAACGTTACATAATCAACCTTAGCCTCAGACGCAACTCTCAAAGTCCAAGCAACATCGACGGGCCTGTAGGCACCGGTCTTTATCGTTACAACCTTCGCACCCATTTCACGTAGCCTCTCAACATCTTCAATGACATCGGCAGCTCTAGGTGAGCCTACTCTGCTGTGCCTCTCGAAAGACTTGAACAGTCCGTCCTTAAACGCTTGTTGGACCTCCGGATCTTCTGGGTCTGGGATGATAAGATAACCTCTCTTCTTCAATTCGATTGCTCTCTCCAAGGAATATACACGAATTTCACCACCAATAGCCTTAGCACCCTGACCCCACTTTCGTTCAATTATATCCACCTCGAGCTTTGAAATGACGTACTCGTCGACACCAATTCTCTGATCCTCTACGTTTGTCTGGACGGCGATGTTTCCATACTTTCCATCCCAGAACTCTCTAAAGAGCTTAATACGCCTTTCCATCTCTGGCGATCTAACGACCTTACCGTTGGAGAATGTCGATTCTGGATCTACACCACAAACATTCTCTCCAATGATGAGTATAACACCAGCAAGGGCCGAACCAATGGCTATACCGTCCCAGTACTTCCTCGCAACATCCGTTGAACCATAAGCACCTATTGCTACTGGCATCTTCAGCTTTATTCCACCAATCTCTGTCTCTACAGATGCCTTAGGGAACAGCATCTTGTCTGGATCGGGCTCTATACCCTCAGCTCCTCTAAGCCTTGGTAGTATTTGGATGTGAGACCAGTCAAGGCCGTAGTCCTTTAAACCGGATGCGGTACTGTCTCCAAAGTACTGGGGGTCTGGATACAAGGCTTCTCTACCTCTAAATGCCGATAGACCGATTTCACAAAGGAAGGGGCACTCTCTTATACAAAGTGGACACATTCCGCTTTGTGGATTTACATCACGTACTCTAGTCCTTGTAGATGTTGTAGACATCGCATTCAGATATGACGAGTTTCTAAGCACCCTCTCCATGTCCACGCCCGAAACCTCATTCTATTTAACTTTTTTCATCATTTTTCATTTTTATCATTTTTCATCAGACGAATTTTACACCCAATTCTTTCAATCCATTTCTACTTGCGAGGTTTATTAGGAATGGAGTGAGGCTCTCAACAATTCGAGAATTTGAAAGAGGGCCCCCATCTAAAGCTCTAAGCCTCTCAATGCTGTTCACGATTTCCATGACAACTGCCTTAGCTTCTTCGTTATCTCCGCAGACTATTACATCAAACTCTGGAGTTTCGTTGAGATTTGAAAATCTCTTTGCTGGAATGTTCTGAAAAGCCGAAACAACTTTATTACCCAAAATCTTTGCTATGCTCTCAGCCATCGAACCGTTAAGAGGCTTATAAACAAATTCTCCCTCTTTTACCATAGGAACTATTGGAGAAATTACGATCTTCTTGGAAAGGGAATCTCTATAATTTTTTACAAAATCTAAAGCACTTTTCCAAGGTATAGTAAGGATAGCCACATCACAAATATCTATAGCTTTATCATTGGATAGACCTTCAATTTTACACCCACAGAGCTTGCTATATTCCTTAGCCTTCTCTTCAGCCTTTTCAACCATTCTAGAGCCAACAACTACCTTGTATCCGGCTAAAGCAAGTCTGACAGCCAAGCCCTTTCCCAGATTACCCGTTCCGCCCACAATTGAAATTATCATCGTAAATCCTGAAAGTTTTGGAGTATATTAAACTTCTCTACAGGCCTTCAGGACTTCCTCAGCGAACTCCATCGTCTTTAAGTTACCGCCCAAATCGGGCGTAGTCTTTCCTTCGGCAATAACCTTTTTCAATGCCTTCTCGATCTTCTCAGCAACTTCGGAAAATCCTAAATGTCTCAGCATCATGCAAGCTGAAAGTATGGTGGCAGTAGGATTTGCTATACCCTTTCCAGCTATGTCTGGAGCACTTCCGTGAACTGGTTCAAATAAGGCGTACCTTTCACCTATATTGGCTGAGGGAGCCAATCCCAAACCTCCAACTAAGCCAGCTGTCAGATCGCTGACAATATCACCGAAGAGGTTCGTCGTGACTATCACATCGAATATCCAAGGCTTTGTAACCAAGTAAAGGCATCCAGCATCTATATAATAATCGTTGGCTTCTATATCGTAGTTTCTAGCGATTTCGTAGAATGTTCGCTTGAAAAGACCGCAAGTCTTCTTAAGCACATTCGCCTTATGCAAAGCCGTAACCTTCTTTCTCCCCTCCCTCTTAGCAAACTCGAAGGCGAATTTAACGATCCTTTCGCAACCTTTTCTCGTTATAACTCTCATGGCAACCGCTGAATCTCCAACATCGAACTCGTAACCCTTGTAGAGACATTCAGTATTCTCTCTCACAACAACCAAGTCAACATTATCGTACAGACACTTAACACCCCTCATAGACTTTGCTGGCCTTACGTTTGCAAACAAATCCAGCTCCTGCCTAAGCTTAACTATGACATCGGCAGCAGTCTCACCAACTGCACCGAATAGGATTGCATCGCTCTCCTTACAAAGCTCTAGGGTTTCTTCTGGTAGGGGAGTGCCGTACTTTTCGAAGCACTCATCTCCTGCCTCAGCGTAGACGTATTCGAATGGGAGATCAAGTCCTTGGAGTATATGAAGTGTAGCTGGGATAACTTCCTTCCCAATCCCATCACCCGGTATGACTACGATCTTTTTCATGCGTGAAAGTTGTGATCTGATTTTAAACGTTTACTCAAAGTTATAATAAACAAATATTGCAATGCAATAGTTCTTGAATCTTCACTCACTTCAAAAGAAAAATCGTATTCCCAGCCCCTTCGCTGTTGAGAAAAGAGCAGTTTCAACGCTAAAAAAGGTTAAATCTCCATCTCCGAAATCTTTAGCTTAATCTCTTTGGCAACAGCTTTAGCAAGTGGAACTGGAACTGCCTCACCAACCATGTCGAACTGGACATTCTTGCCACCTAAGAACACGTGATCATCTGGAAAACCCATAAGCCTAGCCTGTTCTCTAACCGTTAAGAGCCTATCCTCAAATGGGTGTATGAACCTTGAGTGTCCCATTACTGTCGGAGCCAGCTTGTAAGGGTGTAACCTAAGCCAGTTTTCAAATCTTCCTCCAAATTTAACAAGGCTTTCACCCCACCTAAGCATAGCTATTTTCTCAAGCTTCGATTTCGAAATCCTAATTTCCTCGTGATTTGGAATTGTATTTAGCGGTGGCAAATCTCTTAAAGCGTCTGCAACTTTGACATATCTTTTAGCAGGCTTCTCATCTATAGGCACATTCGATATGAAGACTCTCGTTCTCTTCGAAGGGTTTCCGTAGTTCTGAGCCTTCAAAACGTTGAAGTAAACTCTGTAAACTCCGATTTTGCGAAACTCTCTCTCTATCGCATTCCTAATCTCCAAAATCTGAGGAACGTTCTCCATGACGAAAACCTTCGGCTTAAGTTCCCTAACAAGCCTTATGAAGTGGAGAACGAGTTGTCCCCTCTTATCCTTATACAATCTGTCTTCAGGCTTTTTCATCCTCCTAAGATTTACAGATGTGAAGGGTTCGCAAGGCGGAGATCCTATTAAAACATCGACATCTCCACAAATTCTCTCAACATCAAATCCTCTAACTTCTTTAACGTCTTTAACTATGACCTCTACCTCGGGAAAGTTTGTTTTGTAAGTTTCAGCCACGGGCTTAAAATTCTCGATGGCAGCGACTAACTCGAAACCTTCTTCCTTAAAGCCTCTGCTAAATCCTCCGCATCCAGCGAACACATCAACTACATTCACAGAATTAAAGTGGGGAAGTTTGAGCTATAAAAATTATAGGCTCCTTTCAAGGATGTCGTAAAGCATTTCCCTAGTGAATTCGAAATCTATACGATTCAATAGATACTTCAAAGGTCCGAAAACTATTTTCTCGACGTCTTTGAAATCATCTCTACCGATGTAATCACTCAATCTTTCATTAAATCCGATAGAGTTCAGAAATTCTCTGAAGATTTTTTCAGCTTCCTCAGCTGAACTTACATCCCTCCCCACAAGACATCTCAAAATCTTGGCAGAATTTTCGGAGTGTTTGTGAATCCAGTATATAGCTCTTGGACCTATTAAGGCCAATCCGCAACCGTGCGCAAGCTTGGGATTAATTCCGCTCAGAGCGTGTTCTATCGCATGAACTATGTGTGCTGGACTCATATCTAAGGCTATTCCGGCAATCATGGAGGCATAAAGCAAATTGTACTTTTCCTCAAGCTTCTGTTCTTTAGGCAAATTTTCACCTATTATCCTCGCACACTCAAAGACTAAGGTCTCGACGAACGGATTGGTAGTTTTTGCAGTTACAGCTTCATAAGCGTGGAAGAATGCATCTATCGTCGTGTAAATCGATTGCTCCTTTGGTAGAGTTAAAGTATACTTCGGATCGTCGAAACTGAAATCTGGATATCTAATGGAAATTCCTATCTTCTCTCTCTCATGCGTTAGGACGGCAAATTTGTCTATCTCACTCCCAGTTCCATGAGTCAAGTTTATTGCAAGGAGTGGAAGGTACCTTTTTGCCTTCCTACCCTTTAGATACTCTTCAGCTTTTCCACCGCTCAGAGCTATGCAAGAGGAAACCTTAGCCGTATCAATTACACTACCGCCGCCTATTGCTATTATGCAGTCACTTCCGTTTTCCCAAACAACTTTGGCAAGATCATCCGCAATTTCGACTGTTGGATTTGCCTTAATTTTATCGAAAACTTCGTATTCTATTTCCAAATCTCTTAAAATTGTTTCAACATCTTTTAAGGCTCCGCTGACTCTTGCGGATTGCTTTCCAGTAGCAATGGTTACCCTTTCGACACTGTTCAAATGATTTCTTATCTTCTCAACAGCGTTCAGTCCAAAGTAAAGATGAGTGTAAGCATACCTAAGCTCGAAGCTCTTCATATCTCTACAACCTCTCCTATCTTAACTATCCTCGCGTTTATCCCTTCATTTCTCAACCTCTCCACGAGCCCCTCGGCGTTCTTCAACTTCCTTTCTGGGTCGTAGTGTATCGGAATGACTAACTCAGGTTTTAACCTCTTCATCTCCCTGACGTAATCATCGTAGAAATCTGGGAAACATGCTGTGAAAGCAACTTTGACATCTTTAACGTCTGGGAATTTGGCTGAATCACCGCTGTGCAGAACTCCCTTATAGTAATAGCTTACAGATTCTTCAGCTTTCCAGCACCAGCTCGGCAGAATTCTTATACCATCCAACTCCTTACCGACCTCAGCCTTAATTCCTTCAAGGTTATAGAGCTTTAAAGTGTATTCTGGAGCGACGAGATGCTTATACTTCAAGCTTTTGAGCTTTTCAACATCTATGTGATCGTTGTGCTCATGTGTTACGAGAACATAATCGATCTCAGGTTCAGGCTCAATAACGTAGTTCGGGTCAATTACTGTGTGCAAGTCGTCTATTATTTCAACACACGAGTTACCCAACCATCTAAGCTTCATGTTTTTAGATTATCTCCCGAGATATAAAATTTTTCAGAACCGAAGGCTCTCATCACCGCTCAGACGAGAACCGAATCATCATCGGAAGAATTTACAGAGCGTCGCTAAGAAAGCCTCGCTCTTCAGAGCGGGGATGAATTAGGGGAGGAGGGAGGGGGAGGTTGGTGGAGCGTTAGTTTTATAAAGCCTCGTTCTGATTTATCGATGTCGGGTGGGTAGGGAGGGTCAACCAAGTCCCCGCAAGGGGAACTATAGCCCACCTCTCCGCCTTGCGGACAGGTGGGTTTAACGGGGTGCTGACCCACCCCGTGTATATCCGATGAGGAGCGAGGCTGAGGATATGCACAAACCTCCCCGCAAGGAATCCTCGCACTTCAGTGCGGGGAGGAGGTCAACTTAGTTAAACGTTAAATGTCTTTCGAAGCAATCCATTGCTCGAGACAGATTTTTCTATTAAGTGTTGCAAGGAATATTATCGGAGTGTAATTGCATAAGGGTATGGCAAGAATAATGAATGACAGAAAATACCAAAAGATGTCAAAAATGACAGGAACAAAAAAGCTCACATAAAACGTGAAGGGTACCTCAAAACATCCTCCCACTTCCTAACTACCTACCTCCTAACCAAAACGCAACCTATATCTATTTTATTTCAGGACAAGTCTCCACACCAAAATCTAAACGCCAAGAAAAAAGAAATGTAAAGCTACCACAGCGGCTACGAATTAAACTTCCGCCTAGTCCAAGGTTTAGGTTTCTTAGAAATTCTTCAACCTCTACGAAACTGAAAGAGGGCATGAAGAATTTTTAGGGCTTCTGTAATCACGCTCAAGAATTGAACTTGAGTATAAGTTCAACGTTGTAGGCTGTTGAACTCAAACTTCTAAGCATGGAAGAATTTAATTCAATCTGTAGTGCAATCTCAAAAGACACACCTGAAAAAGGAATAAAACTTTTAAGCCCGTAAGATCGCTGAATCCATCCATGAATTTGATTATAGCTGACACACTCCCAGCTTTGATGGGTTTGATAGTTGTTGCACTTTCGGCTGTAGCCTACTCATCTCTGAGCGCCAAAATAGACGCAAGAGCGATTAATCCCAGAGATATAGCCGTGTGCATACTCCTTCTGGTGGTAACAGCGATATACAAGGGTGTAACGGGGATATTGACCATGTTTTACGGCATCGATCCGACGTATCACACGCTCCATGGTCTAATCCTCTTAATGATCGTTGAAGCAGTTATACTGGTTCGACTGCTCCACATTTTCAAATCCGTTGGAGCTTTGAGAATTAACAGGGATACTTTCGAGTTTTTGATATACCTTGCAGTTCTTCACCTCGTTGCGAGGGAAGTTGACGAGTATATTCGCATATATTTGTCGAACTTCGAGACCATTGTGCAAGTGGTGATCATGTCTTTCGTTGCTTCTATAACCTTGATTGGTTTGGTTTTGGGAGCTTATCTCCTCAAGATCCATAAAGAACTTGCGTCGCTCGTCGATGCTGTAGATGTTGTACCTCCCGTGAAAACGTCGTGCATAGCCTTCAGCTTCGTTGGTCTCTACGGAATTCACAGAGTCAGCCATACAATCCCACACTCTTGTTTTCTTTTAGCGCTCGCGGCTCTCTCCCTACTCGTGGCAGGAGTTCAACTGTTGCTTGAGCTAGAAATGAAATACCTAAAACCGCTCAGAAGACATAATCGGATATGATTTTACACTTACGAAGCCCATTTTAAATATTCTCTCCTTTAGAAAACGCTCGTATCGATTGTTTACTCCTTCTTGCTTTTTAATCTGTTTATATAATTAATAACTCTTTTATCTTCAAGATCGTATAAAATCGCCTCTAAAAATTTCAAAACGGAGGCCTTATATCTTTTCTTTTCCTCATCGGAGATAGCTTTCAGCTCAATTTTCTCAACAAACTGCTCGTACTGGATTTTATTGGAATTGCATGCGGGGGGAGGGATTTGAACCCTCGAACCCCTACGGGACGGGACCCTAAATCCCGCGCCTTTGACCTGACTCGGCAACCCCCGCTTAAAGGTTTAAATGATTTTGCGATTTTAACACTTTCGATCAAGACTTGACCAGTCTCTTAGCCTTTCCTTCAAATCTTTCAAGAGTTCCGAAAGGCAAAGCTACGAGCTTCGGTTTGAATCCCAAGAACTCTTTAAAATCTCTCGCCAGCTTTAGAACAAGGCTTTCGTCACCTTCAAACTCTACAATTACCTTACTGTCTAGAACTATTCTGTACTGAGTAATTCCATAGCTTGCAAGAATCTCTTCGACATCCGCCGGATAGAACTTAACGCCCCTGTAGATTATCATATCGTCAGTTCTACCTCTAATTCTCCTGATCGTCATGTGCTCGATACCGCACTCGCAAGGTTCTCTACTAACAACAGCTGACACCTCTCCACTCCTGTACCTTATCAGTGGCATTGCTTCCCTGTTCAAAGCTGTGTAAACAACCTCTCCTTCCTCCCCCTCATCCAAGACCTCTCCAGTTTCAGGATCGACTACTTCAACAATGTAGTTGTCCTCCCACATGTGCAAACCCATTCTCTCCGGACATTCAAATCCGACAGTTCCAACTCCACCCATCTCGGTTAAACCGGGTATGTCATATGCAATGACATCGAATTCTCTTTCGATAATCTTCCTCATCTCCTCAGTCCAAGGTTCCGCTCCTAACAGCATTTTTTCAAGCTCCAGCTCATTTAGATCGATTCCCATCTCTTTTGCAACTTCCAAGAGTCTGAGAGGATAGCTTGCCGTTGAGCACAGCACCGTCGTTCCGAAATCTCTCATGAACCTCAGCTGATTTCTCGTATTTCCGGGTCCTATTGGAACTACAAAAGCGTTTATTGCATCTGCAGCGAAATGAAAGCCAAATCCACCGTTCCACAGGCCAAAAGCTGGAGTTATTTGAATTACGTCTTTAGAAGTTATATTGGCTATATAGAATGCTCTAAGCATCATCTCCTTCCACTGTTCAACATCCTTACGTGTGTAGGGAATTATGACCGGCTGTCCGGTCGTTCCACCACTCATCTGAATTCTAACAACCTTTTCCTTCGGAACACATAGAATCTTAAGCGGATAAGCTTCCCTAAGCTCTTGTTTGGTTGTGAAGGGTAACTTGGATATATCTTCAACGCTCCTGATCTTATCAACATCGATACCAGCAGATTTGAACTTCCTCCTGTAGAACGGGCAATTTTGATAAACGTATCTTACTATTCTCCTAAAACGTCTGTTCTTGATCTCCTCTATCTTTTTTCTACTCATTTTCACTCCCTTCTCAGCCTTGAGGAGAAGTCTCATAACGTGCGTTCGATTCAGAGTATATAAACCTTTCCCATTTTGTGGGATTAGTCATAAATTTTGAGAAAGAGATCGTTTAAATAGTGTGAGTAAAGTTGAACTGTGGCTGAAGTTTACATCGTTGGAACAGCTCATGTACTCAGAGAGAGCGTAGAAAAGGTTCATAAAGTTATAGAAGAAGTTAATCCGGATGCTGTAGCTGTAGAACTCTGTCCTAGGAGGTACAACGCGTTAATCAATAATGTCCAAAGCATATCGCTTTCAGATGTTTTAAAGAGTGGTAACATCTCTCTCGCATTACTTCAAATTGTTTTGGCTTACTTTCAAAGAAAAATTGGAGAAGAAACAGGGGTAAGACCGGGAGAGGAGATGCTAACTGCCATAAAGAAAGCGAGAGAGTTGGGAGCCGACGTTTTGCTTATAGATAGAGATATTGGCATTACCTTTCAAAGGCTCTGGCAGAAGATGAGTTTCTTTGAGAAACTGAAGTTCGGTTGGAATATCTTGAAAGGGCTCTTCAGTAAGGAAGATGTTGAAGACGTTGCGAGCAATGTCGATTCCCTTATCGAGGAGTTCAGAAAGATAAGTCCGAAAGCTGGAGAAGTCTTGATAGATGAAAGAGATGCCTACATGGCTTACAACATAATCAGAGTTAGTGAGAGGTACAACAAAATAGTTGTAGTTGTTGGAGCTGGTCACAAGAAGGGTATAGAGGGTTACTTGAAAAATCCTGAAAAGCTCCCTCCTATTGAAAAACTTTTGGAGGTTAAGAAGGGCAAGTTCAGCCTTTCCAAGGCTTTCGGTTGGATTCTATCGGCTTTAATCGTTGGAACGTTTGCATACATATTGACAAAGCTCGGAAGCGAAATGGCTCTCAAGGCATTCATGTATTGGTTCCTCATAAACGGAACGCTTTCAGCTCTAGGCGCAACCCTTGCGTTAGCTCATCCATTGTCTATACTTGCAGCTTTTCTATGCGCTTGGCTAACGTCTATAAATCCTCTAGTAGCGGCGGGCTGGGTCTCAGGCTATGTCGAGCTGAAGATGAGAAAACCAAGCGTTGACGATCTGATAAGTCTTTCAAACGCAAGCTCACTTAAAGACCTTTGGAGAAATAAGGCCTTTAGAGTCTTACTCGTTGCAGCTTTGACAAACATCGGTAGTATAATTGGGACAATATACGGTGCATACGTGGTTCTTCAGATGACAGGAATAGACATAAGGAAACTTTTAATCCCTTAACAATACTTTCGTCATGTGGCGCAAAATTGCCGAGAAGTTTGAGAAGTATCCTTCTCAGATAGTCGTTGCAAAAGAGTTCTTGAGGTTGGGTATCTCAGTTAGGAATGGAAAGGCTTACTGTGATAAGATAGAGCTTGTGCCGACAAAGATTGCGGAAGCTCTGGATGTTGACAGAAAGGTTGTCGTTTCCGCCATTCAGAACATAGAGAGCGATGAAGAGCTTAGAAAAGTCTTTTCTTCGCTGAAGCCAGTGGCAAACATAACCGAAGTCGCGAGGATTTTGGGTTTTGGTGTTTTGGAAGTTTATGCAGAAAGCCATAAGGTTGGGATAGTAGCCGGTATAACTTCAATACTTGCGAAAGAAGGAATTCCGATAAGGTTCATACTTGCAGAAGACCCAGAGCTAAGCGTAGAGTCAAAGCTTACAATAGTTACAGACGGAAAGATACCGGGAAGGCTTGTGGATGAGTTTCTGAAGGTCGATGGAGTTCAGAAAATAGTGATAAGCTGAATTACTTCTTCGAAACAAAGAAGTAGTTCCAAATTTTATCTTTCAGATGGTGGATATTCTTCACAGCTTTACCCTTACCTCCTTTCATCTCAATTCCATCAACCAGAGCTATCCCAACGGCAATAGGTGTCATCTTTTTTTCCACGGCAACATAGACGAAATCTCCAGCCTTTATGCTTTCATCAGCCTCAACAATCCCGGGTTTCATTACATCTGCCCCTTTCATTATGTAGGGCATAGCTCCTTCATCCACAACGACCTTACCTTTCTCAGGCTTAAACTTGATTACGCCGTAAACCGTAAAATAGTACCTCCCCTCGTATTCAAGGATTATCGGCTCGTTATCAACCGTTATAATGCTGATATCATCGAATTCGAATTTCTCCATATCACCCTTAATCGAAATTTTGTAGTTCTCTTCAAAAAATTTTGAAATTGCCTTGGAATCCTTCTTTCTAAGTCTGTAGCGCTTCATATCAGTAAGGGGTTGCCCAGCTCTCCTCGTCCTTGTACACTTTTTCGTCTATTCTCATCTCTCCCTCAACCAAAGGCTTAGGCTCCTTTACAGCTTCTATCCTGTAAAGGCTCGATTTATACCAGTTGTAATCGACCTTAGCACCCAGTTTCTTAACTATCGGCAACTTCTCTTGGAATCTGAAGAAGTTCTTCTCGTCCTGCGGATATACGTTGAACTTTCTTCTGATATCCGTAATTACGAACCCCATGTCGTGAATCATCTTCTGTATCTCGTACCACTTTCTTCGTGAAGCCTCAAGCGTCGTTAAACCGAAGTAACCCGAACAGCCTACACCCTTAAGAGTTGATACTCCCCTCGAGAGGAACAGCTTCAATCCCGGTATCGTCTCCACTGGATCAGTTACAAAAACGTCAAACTTGCCTTTTAACTCCTCTGGAAACGCCTGCTGAACATCGTAAACCTGAGCTTCAACTGGCAATCCGTACTCGTCGGCTTTCTTATTTATAAAATCTATTAGTCTTTCGTCGATATCAACTACAAAAACCCTCTTCGGGAGACCAGTTAAGGCTGAAGCTAAGCTGAAAAGATCGTCATCTCCAACGACGAAGATTTCAGTTTTAAGCAAGTCTCCCCTTTCAAACAGGAACTCCACTCTTCTTATAACTCCATCCAAGCTTATAAAACCCTGATCGTAAACCTCTATGGCCTCTGGCCTATCCTTAGCAATTTCGGAGTACTCTTTAAGCGTACTCTCAAATATCCCCTTTATCGCGTATCCCGTCCCTTCACAACAGTCACACGTGAGTTTCTCAACTTTCTTTACGCCCAACTCCTCACACAATTTTAAACCCTTATCAGTGAGACTTATCATACCGTTCTCAACCTTTATCAGACCCTCCCTCTCCATACTCTGTATAAGTTCAAAAAACTCAGGTAAGCTGGCATCCTGCTCGTCTATAAGCTCGTAAACGCTCATTTCCCTTCTGTAAAGGGCTTGAAGAACCTGATTTTTGATTCTTCTCATCATAGCGGTTGCCTAATTTCGAGGGTAATTTAAATGTTTCTTAAACCAGCCAATTTTTGCATCTTTCACACAATCCAAGTCGAGAAAGTATGACTTTATATTTACAAGAGGTGCGAATTCTGAGTCTGATCATAAATCCTCATAACTCTCAAAAGGTTTCCTTTTCTCTCCAAAAGCTTCGAGACGGGAAATCACATTGAATTCGGTCTGTTCGGTGATCGAGTAGCAAGCACACAATTTTTTTAACTTTAAGTTTCTTATGCCATTTGAAAGTATGAACGATGCACAGCTGGGAGTTTTGAGTTTGCTGCTAGAAGTATCCGCAAATCCTAAGCCGGGAAATGTAGACAGAGAGCATGAGTTTTCCGATCTGAAATTCGAGCACTTCATTCTATCTGCAATTTCAGCTTATCCCGCCTTTGAAGACTGTATGAATAGGAGGGGCAGTATAGGGACAAACTTCTTCAACGCGGTTGTTAGGTCTTACGAGATTTGCAGAACCAACGTTCACTTCGGAGCTTTTTTCCTACTAATTCCACTGATATGGTGTGGGGGAAAGGTAGATGATGTCGAGGATGAGCTCAAGAAGACTACTCACGAAGACTCCTTAGCAATTCTGTCCGCCTTCAGGATATGCAAACCAAGGGTTATGAAAGTTAAAGAACTCGATCTGAGGGGAGAAAAAGTTAAGGAGGAGATTCTCGAAAAGAAAGTGAATCTCTATCACTGGCTGGAGAAGTCTCCAAAAGAGAATGTGGTTGCGAGGGAACTTGTTGAAAGATACTGGAGAAGTTTGGAAGGATGTACAATTCTCAGAAATCGCTACGAGCAATGTGGAAACCTCAACGAAGCGATAGTCTATACCTATATCTATCTCCTATCCAAGCATTTAGATCCACTCGTAATTGCTAAGCACGGCTTAGATACAGCATACTACGTTAAGGAAAGGGCTGAAGAATTCTTAGATGAATTCAGCTTGGAGGGTGTCAGGAAATTTGATGAAGAGCTCGTTAAAAGGGGGATTAACCCGGGCAGCATTGCAGATTTAACCTGTTCGTCGATATATCTTGCTCTGAAGGAGGGATTGATTTGAAACTTTCAGATTTCGGATTTACGGACGGAATAAACGAGGTTATAGGGATAACAATAGGAGAATGGATAAACACCGCTCCTCTCGGTATAATAGTTGAGAATCCAGAAAGTACGTTCGCAAAGCTGAGAATATACCCCTCACACACCAGAGAAAATCTGAAGAAGGGTACACTCTACGTTAACATCGTACACGATCCACTCGTCTTTACAATTTCAGCATTTGACGATCTAAGCGAAGATTGGTTCGAAAGCTCAGATCCGCCAATAATAAATGGTGCCTTAGCTTGGTGCCAGTTCAAAGCTAACTTGAAAAATTGTTGGGTGGACTTGGAGCTTTCAAGGGGAGAGGTTTTGAGAAAGGGACTTAGAGCAGTAAATAGGGGGTTCAACGCTCTCATAGAGGCTTTGGTTCACGCGACAAGGTTGAAACAAAATCCCAAACTTATCGAGAAGGTAAGGTATTATGCTGAAATTGTAGAGAAGTGTGGTGGAAGGAGAGAAAAGGAGGCTTTAGAAGTTATGTGGAGCTATCTGAGAAAACTATACCCTCACTTAAGTCTTTGACCTCCTCCCCGCACTGAAGTGCGAGGATTCCTTGCGGGGAGGTTTGTGCATATCCTCAGCCTCGCTCCTCATCGGATATACACGGGGTGGGTCAGCACCCCGTTAAACCCACCTGTCCGCAAGGCGGAGAGGTGGGCTATAGTTCCCCTTGCGGGGACTTGGTTGACCCTCCCTACCCACCCGACATCGATAAATCAGAACGAGGCTTTATAAAACTAACGCTCCACCAACCTCCCCCTCCCTCCTCCCCTAATTCATCCCCGCTCTGAAGAGCGAGGCTTTCTTAGCGACGCTCTGTAAGCTTGATCCAAAAACTGGTCTGCTGTGAAAATGTTATTATCAGATTCCCAGACTTCATAGCATGAAGTTCGTGGCAATATCCGACACACACGACAACATGCAAGCTATAAGAGATTTGATCGACGCGTTAAAATCCGAAAGATTTGACTTCATCGTCCATGCGGGAGATATTGTTGCTCCGTTTGCAATGAAGGCTCTCAAGAATTTGGGGAAGAAGATTTACTTCGCATTCGGCAACAACGATGGAGAAAAGAGGCTGTTGACAAAAATTGCAGAGGATAACGAATGGGTTATAGGAGAAATTGTTGAGTTTCCGGAGGGTGTCGTTTATCATGGAACCGATGCAAGAATAGTCGAGATTCTGAAGAAAACAAATCATAGGTATCTTGTGCTGGGACATACGCATGAAGTCAAGGTTGAGAGGGTTGAGAACAAGATCATAATCAACCCGGGCGAGATCTGCGGTTATCTAACTGGTAGAAGAACTTTTGCGATAGTCGAGGATGGGGTTGTAAGCGTTGTCGAGTTCTAATTCAAAAACCTTTTATGTTTTAGACTTCCCCTAACACCCGATGGACAGAGGGATACTCAGAATAGTAAATTTAGGCGTTGAAGTGGATGGTAGGAAAATTCTCCAAAATGTTAACCTCTACATCCAAAGGGGTCAGACTTACGCTCTTTTCGGACCGAACGGTAGCGGTAAATCTACGTTGCTCATGGCTATAGCTGGTAATCCCAAGTACAAGATTTATGATGGAAGAATTATATTCAAAGGAAAAGATATAACAAACATGAGTCCCGATGAAAGGGTGAAGATGGGGTTGGGAATATCGTATCAAAATCCTCCGAAGATTCCCGGTGTAAAGTTAAGGGATTTGATCAAGCACTGTGCTAAGCTCGGTGGTACCGAAGACAAGATAGAAGAATACGTCAAGATGCTGAAGATGGAAAACCTACTCGATAGGGATTTGAATGTTGGTTTTTCTGGTGGCGAAGTCAAGAGATCTGAGCTCCTACAACTCCTGCTAATGAATCCCGAATTTGCCATGCTGGATGAACCCGATAGTGGAGTAGATTTGGAAAATATAGCTGTCATAGGCAAAGCTATAAGTAAGCTGCTTGAGAGGGACAAGCCGGAAGAGGAGAGGACTAAATCGGGGATAATAATAACTCATACCGGTCATATTCTAAAATACGTCGATGCAGACTACGGCGTAATAATGTACAAAGGCAGGATTGCCTGTGTTGGTGATCCTTACGACATTTTGAAGACAGTTGAAAATTACGGATACGAGGAGTGTGTTAAAAGATGCCTGAGGACTCTCTGAAAAAAGTTGGAATTGAAAGAGATCCTTCAAAGAGATCTGCAAGCTTCCTAATGGTTGACGACAAGCCAACCATAAGCTTCGCTAGGAATGTTGAAGTGATGAGCACAAAGCAGGCACTTGAGAAGTACGAATGGCTTAAGGATTACAGTTGGAAACTAATTGAAAGGGAGGAGGGAGAATTCGATGGATACTTCATAAGGGTTCCAAAGGGAGTTAAGGTTGATTTTCCCGTAGAAGCTTGCCTCTATCTTAAAAGAGTTAAGAGTCAGAAAGTTCACAACATAGTAATAGCGGAGGAAGATTCCGAGCTTAATTTGATAACTGGCTGTACATCTGAAAGACTTTCTGGATTACACCTAGGAATTTCAGAGTTTTACGTTAAAAGGAACGCAAAGGTAACTTTTACGATGATACACAACTGGAAGAAGAAAAATGAAGTTCTACCGAAA